>JBBRQA010000007.1:0-43228 GCA_038227085.1 Burkholderiales bacterium
AGCAGGTCTCGACCGGCAGGCGTGGTCCGGGCATTCTCATGGATGTTCATCCGGGCTTCTCCCTTGAAGTTGTTCGGCTGGCACCAAACAGCTTCTCGGGTTTAGCTCGGGTGAACAACCCTCATAGAAACCACAGCTAGGTGGCATTGCCCGAGGGCCCCAGGGGGCTTCCCCCAACGGGAAGCGCTCCCCCTAGCGGTGCGCGAAGCGGTTCGCGGCCCGCGTGCCGGTGCGCGACTCGCGGCGCCGGTCGATCGGCAGGATCGCGGGCGGCGCGGGCGGCGCCTTGATCTCGTTCCAGCAATCCATCACGAACTCGGTGATGCCGTTGGCGACGACCACCACGCGCTCGATGCGCGCGTTGCGGATGTGCTTCTGCACTGCGGCGTATTCGGGATAGTTTTTGATGTCCATTGCATGAATCCTTTTCTCAACGAGATACAGGATAAATGCGGATGGTGCAGTGCAGCAAACGATAAATATTGACCCGATGACCCAGTAAATTTGGGGCGTTTGCCTCCCTGTGGCAGGAACCTAGATCGGCGGGCTCGTGTCGCCCGGCAGCATTGCGCGGCGCACCAAAGGCAAGGGCGGCGAGCCGTAGCTGAGAAGCATGTCGTGGAAAGGCTGCCACGACGTGCGCCCGCCGCGCGTGGCGGTCCAGTCGTCGCGAAGCCTGCGGATCATCAGCTTGCCGAGCGTGTAGTTGCCGTAACCCGGGTCGAACGTTCCGCGCGCCGCCTGCTGGCGCGCGTTGCCGGGATCGAGGAAAGCCTGGTCGCGAAACATCGCCTCGGACTCCGCCACCGTCATGCCGCCCGTGTGCAGGCCGATCGCCGAGAGGTAGCGCACGTCGCGCCAAAGCGCGTTGGTGATCTGCGCCACGTGGATCTCGGGGTCGCCGTCGCCCAGGCCCATCTCCCACATCATCTCCTCGGCGTAGTGCGCCCATCCCTCGCTGAAGGCGTAGCTGCGGAAGAGGCGCCCGATCTTCGAAGGCACTCGATCCGAGTGCAGGTGCTGCAGGAAGTGTCCGGGCCACACCTCGTGCGCTGAGTAGAAAAGGAGGTCGGCGCGTCCGGGGACGTAGGCGGCCTGCTCCGCGGCGCTCCACGTGGGATCGGGCGGGGCGATGCGGTAGGTGGACACGAGGTTCTTCTCGTACGGGCCGGGGACGTCGATGTAGGCGGCGTTCCAGCGGCGATAGGGCGGCGCCTCCTTCGCTTCGGCGACCTCTTCGCTGGGAATGGTGACCACGTGGCGCGCGACGATGAAGGCACGCAACTCGTGCAGCTGCTTGCCGGCGGCGGCGACCGGTCCCTCGGCGGGCTTATGCGCCTTCACCTGTTCGACGCACGTCTTCACGGCTTGCCCGGGAGCGAGGCGCGAGCACGTTTCGCGCAGCGCGGCGAGATTGCGCTCGAGGTCGCGCTCGCCCATCTCTTTCAGGCGTGCGAGCGGGACGTCGACGCGCTCGGTGGCGCTCAGCATGCGCAGGAATTTCTCCGCGCCGATCGCGTAGGCATCGGTGGCGGTGGCTTCCTGCGATTGCAGCCATGCATCCATGTCCTTGAACGCTTTTGCGGCGCCGGCATTGGCCGCGTCGAATTCCGCGCGCAATCTCGCGTCCTGGACCGGGGCGAAGATCGCAGGGACATCCTGGTCGAGGAAGCCGCCGAGGCTGCCGAAGATGTTGCGGCCGAGCTGCGCATAGGTGCGCGGCATCGGCGTGCGCAGGTTGGCGCGCGCTTGCGCCAGCGCGGTGGGCACGGCACGCGCCCAGGCGGTGTAGGCGCGCAGACGCTGCTCGAGCGGCGCATATGCAAGGGCGATGTAGACGGTGGGATCGATCGCGTCGGCGTAGAACGCGGGATTGGTCCAGGGCGTTTCGGCGTCGGTGAGCCAGAAGAGGTCGCCTTCGATGTCGGCGACCAGGTTATCGCGTTCGAAGCGCTGGGCCGCGGTGAGCGATGCGTCGGGGAAGGCGCGCGCGCGCTCGACCGTGGAGCGCCGCCACGCGATGCTCCGGTAGAGGCCCGCGCGGCTGAAGTCGGGGAGCTTGCCGTCGAACTCGTGACGGCCGAGGTTCACCGCCCAGGAAGGCTCGCTCGCCATGCGCGCCTCGAGGTATTCGGTGACGAAGGCGTCCCACGCGTGCGCCGTGGCCGAATCGGATACCGTGCGCGTGGGTTGCTGGCAACCGGCGAGCGCGCAGGCGAGCAAAGCGGCAAGAAAGAATTTCTGCATGGTGGAGATCCGTGTCGGGGCGCTAGAATCGCATTTTTCCCGGAGGCCCGCCATGAGGATTCGCACCGCACTCGCATTGCTCGCCGTCACCGCGCTCGCCGCCATGGCGGCCGAGGCGAAAATCGTCACCAGGACCATCGCCTACGACCACGATGGACAGAAGCTGCAGGGCTACCTCGCGTGGGACGACGCGAAGGCCGGCCCGCGTCCCGGCGTGCTCGTCATCCACGAGTGGTGGGGCCTGAACGACTACACCAAGATGCGCACGCGCCAGCTGGCCGAGATGGGCTACGTCGCGTTCGCGGCCGACATGTACGGCGACGGCAAGACCACGCGCGATCCGAAGGAGGCGCAGGCCTGGGCTTCGGCGGTGAGCTCGCCGCCCGGCATGCTCGCCGCGCGCTCCAAGGCGGGGCTCGACGTGATGCGCAAGGAGAAGGTTACCGACGTCGAGAGGATGGCGGCGATCGGCTTCTGCTTCGGCGGCACCACCGTGCTGCAGCTCGCCTACGCGGGCGTGCCCCTGAAGGGTGTGGTCACCTTCCACGGCGGCCTGGTCGTCCCCGACGAGCAGCAGGCGAGGAGGATCCGTTCGCCCATCGTGATCCTCCACGGCGCCGAGGATACGTTCGTCAAGCCCGAGACCATCGACGGCATGAGGAAGGCGCTCGACGCGGCCAAGGTGGACTGGTTCATGGTGAGCTACGCGCAGGCCGTGCACGCCTTCACCAATCCCGACGCCGACAGCTTCAAGATCCCCGGCATCGGCTACAACGAAAAGGCCGCCACGCGCTCGTGGAACGAGATGGCGCGTTTTTTCGCGGTCCAGCTGAAATGACGAACCGGGGTCAGACCCCGCTCTGACCCCGGTTTTTCAGGCGGCGAGGCCGGGGGCGCGCGCGAGGTGCAGGGAGCCGGCGACGAGCGAGCGGAAGCGCGTGTCGCCGAGCGACTTGGCGGCGGCTTTCTGCGCTTCCTTCCAGAGGGGCAGCGCGCGCAGGAAGGCTTCCTGGCCCGCGCGCGTGACCGACACCTGCTTGGTGCGAGCGTCCTTGCCGGTTGCCACCTTGAGGAGGTGGCGCAGGCGCATGTGCGCGACGTTGCGCGTTACGGTGCTCTTCTCCATCGAGAGGAACTCCCCGATCCGCTGCATCGACACCGGCTGGGCCGCCATCACGCACCACAGCACCGAGAGCTCCGCGGCGGTGAGGCCCGAGGGGGCGAGGTGGCCGTCGTAGAGCGTGGTGACCGTGCGCGCGGCCATGCGAATGTTGCCGCACAGGCAATCGAAGCCGTCCTTGCGGTGGGACTCGAGGAGAGAAGTGGCGGACATGGGGCGCTCCCGGATGATTGCAGCTACAACAAAAGATCACCGATTTTACCCCCCTAAGCCTCCCGAGTCGATGTGTAACAAATTGTCCGGGAGTCCTCGTTTAGGGGGGTCAAGCGTTACAGGAGAAAGGGGGCGAAGGGCACGCTGCGCGGAACCCCCGGTCCTACCCCGGTAACGCTAAAACGAAGGAGTAAGGAAAATGTTGAAGAAACCCCTGGTGATCGCAACGGTTGCGGCAACGTTGGGCATGGCCGTCATTTCGACGCAGGCTTCCGCGGGCGACCCGGTGCTGGGCGCGCTCATCGGCGGCGGCATCGGCGCGGCGATCGGCCACAACTCGGGCGGGCGCAATGCCACCGCGGTTGGCGGCGTTCTGGGCGCCATCGTCGGCTCGAGCATCGCAGCCGAATCCGGTGGCTACTACGACCGGGGCTACTACGACCGCGGCTACTACGACCGCAGCTACTACGACCGCAGCTACTACGACGGTGGATACGCGCAAGCGCCGGCGTACGACTACGGCCCCTCGTACGGTCCCGCGTACTACGGCCCGGCCTACGCCCCCGCTTACTACGCGCCGGCTCCGGTGGTCGTGTACAGCTCAGGCCCGTACTATCGCGGCGGCTATGGGTATTCGCATCGCGGATATGACCGCGGGTACTACCACGCGAGCGATCGCCACGAAGGCCACGGCGACCACCATCGCTAACCTCAGGCCCGCGGCCGGGTGATGTCGTAGCTTTGCGCGAGCTCTGCCACCAGGTCCTCGAGGATCGTGTGGCAGAGGCTCGAGCACTCGGCGGTGTTGCCGATTCGCCAGTTGGGGCCTGCACTCTCGCCTGGCTCCCGATAGGCGGGCATGGGGATCGAGCACTTGAGGCACGAGTCCCCGGCCGTCTTCCTGAATCCAGCGGTGAGCAGGTCGTGCAGTTGCGCGGGGGGTATCTTCTTTCGCGTCATTTCGTTCTCTCAGCAATCAATCCTTCTGATCGAGCTGCTCGCGCCACGTGAAAGCCTGGCGCACGCGCCGGTGCGTGTCGAACACCACCGAGAAATAGCTCGAGTAACCCCATGAGTCCATGAAGCGGTAGTCCCATACCAAGTCACCGGTGCGCGGAAACTCCTCGACCCGTCCGGGCGTCCCCACGACGCGCTGCACCGCCTGCGCGTCCATCCCCGGTGTCACACGCGCGAAATGCATCGGATCGAGGACCTTCTCGATCGAGCGCACCGTGCCTGCGCCGGTGAAATGCACCATGAACGTGTCGTAGCCCAGGGGACCCCGCGGATACGCCCAATCGCTCGTTCCGTCCGCATTGCGAAACTTCGCCGCGGGCTCGCCCATGCTGGCGCGCACCTTCGCCTCCCCATCGGCGCCCGGCTCGATGCCGTAGCCTCCATAAGACACGCATCCCGCAGCGAGCATCGAAGCGACGATCGCGGCGAGCCTACGCATCGGCGATCGCCGGCCGGATTTTTCCCACCTGCGTCTCCTGCTCGAAGGCGTGCGCCAGCTGCAGCACGCCGAAATCGTCACGAAAGCGCCCCACGACCTGGATCCCCACCGGCAGCGGCGGATCGTCGCTGGTGAATCCCGCCGGCACCGAGATCGCCGGGTGGCTCGTCACCGTGATGTAGTACGCCGTCTTCATCCAGTCGATGTAGTTGTCGAGCTTCACGCCGTCGATGGTGTCGACGTACGGCTGTGAGACGGGAAACGGGGGCACCTGGTTCACGGGCAGGATGAGAAATTCGTAGCGCTCCATGAAGAGGCGCATGCGCTCGTAGAGCGCCGAGCGCAGCGCGATCGCCGCGCCGATGCGCGCCGCGTCGAGCTCGAGTCCCCGCTCGATGTTCCAGATCACCGTCTCCTTGATCTTGTCGCGGTGCTTGTCGAGCAAGCCCGCGTAGCGCTGCGCGAAGCTCAATGCCCGCAGCACGTGGAACACCTCGTCGGCGCCGGTGAGATCGGGTTGCGCCTCGTCGACCTTGCAGCCGAGCGACTCGAAAACCGCGCGCTGCTTCTCGAGGACCGCGGTGACGCGCTTGTCCACCGGCAAGCCGCCGAGGCTCTTCGACCATGCCACGCGCACCTTGTGGAAATCGCGCGCGAGCGGCCTGGCGAAGCGATCGCCCGCCTCCGTGATGGTGATAGGCGAGCGCAGGTCCGGCCCCGCCATCGCCGACAACAGGAAGGCGGCGTCCTCTACCGAGCGCGCGATGGGCCCGATCACCGAGAGCGTGCCCCACACGTCGTTGGCGGGGTAGTACGGCGTTCGCCCCGGCGTGGGACGAAAACCCACGACGTTGTTGAAGTTGCCCGGGTTGCGCAGGCTCCCGCCCAGGTCGGAGCCGTCGGCGAACGGCAGCATGCCGCACGCTACCGACACCGCCGCGCCACCCGAGGAGCCGCCGCAGGTCTTGGTGAGATCGTAGGGATTCAACGTCGCGCCGAACACCTTGTTGAAAGTCTGGCTGCCCGCGGCGAACTCCGGCGCGTTGGTCTTGCCCAGAGTGATCGCGCCCGCGGCCTTGAGGCGCTCGACCAGCAGATGGTCCTGGTCGGGAATGTTGTCCGCGTAGATCGGCGAGCCGAACGTGGTGCGGATCCCCTGCGTGACGATGGTTTCCTTGTATGCGATCGGCAACCCCGCGAGCGGGCCCGAGTCGTCGGTGCGCGAGCGCGCGCGCTTCGCGTCGACCTTCTTCGCCTCCTTCAGCGCCGCCTCCGGCAGGAAGGTGACGATCGCGTTGACCTTGGGATTCACACGCTCGATCTGTGCGATGTGCGCACGCATCACCTCGACCGCGGAGACTTTCTTCGTGCGCATGAGGCGGGCGAGCTTCTTTGCCGATTGGAAGACCATGCGCGATGCTACCGTGAAACTCGGTCCTCGACTGCGCCTGCGTTTCAGGGGGAATACCACGCGCCGCGAAAGACCCAGCCCAGCTGCCACGGCCGCGCACGCGATGGCAGCCGAGCCCCGCTTTCGTTCCGGTTTACACTCTCAAGCCGCAATCTTCCTACACGGTACTGCCGGAGCGTCCGATGAGCGAATCCTACCGAGTGCACGGCGACACTGCCGTGATCACCCTCGACAACGCGCCAGTGAACGGGTTGGGCCATGCGCTGCGCACCGCGGTGGTCGAGGGCATCGACCGCGCGAACGCCGACGCGAGCGTGAAAGCCATCGTCATCACCGGCGCGGGCAACGTCTTTTCCGGCGGCGCGGACATCAAGGAGTTCAACACGCCCAAAGCGCTGGCCGAGCCCGCGCTGCGCACCGTGATCACGGTCGCCGAGTCGAGCCCCAAGCCCGTCATCTCCGCCATCAACGGCACGTGCATGGGCGGCGGGCTCGAGCTTTCGCTGGGCTGCCACCACCGCGTCGCGAGGGCCGACGCGCAACTTGCGCTCCCGGAAGTGAAGATCGGCCTGGTCCCCGGGGCGGGCGGGACGCAGCGCCTGCCGCGCGCCATCGGCGTCGAGGCGGCGCTGAACATGATCGTGTCGGGCGCGCCGGTCGCCGCGGAGAGATTCAAGGGCACGGCGCTGATCGACCAGATCATCGACAGCGACTTCCTCGCGGGCGTGCTCGCCTTCGCGAAGACCGTGGAAGGCAAGCCGCTGAAGCGCATCCGCGACATCAGGATCGACTATCCGGACTCCGATGCGTACTTCGGGGTCGCGCGCAACACCGTCGCCGCGATGGCGAAGGGATTTCCCGCGCCGCTGAAATGCGTCGACGCTGTCGAAGCCTCCGTCACCAAGCCCTTCGACGAGGGCATCCAGTACGAGCGTGACCTCTTCATGCAGCTCGTTCAATCGCCGGAGTCGCGTGCGCTGCGCCACGCATTCTTCGGCGAGCGCGCGGCTTCCAAGATCGCCGACGTCCCTGCCGACACGCCGTTGCGCAAGGTCGATAGCGTCGCGGTGATCGGCGCGGGCACCATGGGCGGCGGCATCACGATGAATTTCCTCTCCGCCGGGATCCCGGTGACGCTGCTGGAGACGAAGCAGGAGGCGCTCGACAAGGGTGTGGCCACGATCCGCCGCAACTACGAGGGCTCGGTGAAGCGCGGCAAGCTCACCGCGGAGAAGGTCGAGAAGGCGATGGGCCTCCTGAAGCCCACGCTCTCCTACGATGATCTCAAAAGCGTGGATCTGGTGATCGAGGCGGTGTTCGAGGAGATGGGCGTCAAGGAAGCGGTGTTCAAGAAGCTGGACGAGGTGATGAAGCCCGGCGCGATCCTCGCCACGAATACTTCGACGCTCGACGTGGACAAGATCGCGGGCTTCACCAAGCGGGCGCAGGATGTCGTCGGCCTGCACTTCTTCAGCCCCGCGAACATCATGAAGCTGCTGGAAGTCGTGCGCGGCAAGAAGACCGCGAAGGACGTGCTCGCCACCGTGATGCAGATCGCGAAGAAGATCCGCAAGACCGCCGTCGTCTCGGGCGTGTGCGACGGCTTCATCGGCAACCACATGCTCGAGCGCTACCAGCGGCAATGCTTTTACCTGATCGAGGAAGGCGCCACGCCGCAGCAGGTCGACAAGGCACTCGAGAAGTTCGGCTTCGCGATGGGGCTCTTCCGCGTGGGCGACTTGGCCGGCAATGACATCGGCTGGGCGGTCCGCAAGCGGCGCTACGTGGAAAACCCCGATACGCCCTACTCGAAGATCGCCGACCGCCTGTGCGAGCTCGGTCGCTTCGGGCAGAAGACCGCAGCGGGCTGGTACCGCTACGAGCCCGGCAAGCGCGATCCGATCCCCGACCCCATCGTGGACAAGCTGATCGAGGACTATCGCAAGGAGATGGGCATCACGCCGCGCAAGATCACCGACGAGGAGATCGTCGAGCGCTGCGTCTATGCCTTGACGAACGAGGGCGCGCATATCCTGGAAGAGGGCATTGCGCAGCGCGCCTCCGACATCGACATGGTGTACCTCACCGGCTACGGCTTCCCGCTCGCGCGCGGCGGCCCGATGCTGTACGCCGACTCGCAGGGCCTCTACAACGTCGCGCGCAGCATGGAGAAGCTCGCGAAGAATCCGCACGGCGATCCCGCATTCTGGAAGCCCGCGCCGCTCCTCGCCAGGCTCGCTCAAGAAGGGAAGACATTCACGTGAACGACGCCGTCATCGTCTCCACCGCACGCACGGGCCTCGCCAAATCCTGGCGCGGCGGATTCAACATGACCCACGGCGCCACGCTGGGCGGCCACGTGGTGAAGCACGCCATCGAGCGCGCGAAGATCGATCCCGCCGAGGTCGAGGACGTGCTGATGGGCTGCGCCTATCCTGAAGGCGCGACGGGCGCGAACATCGCGCGGCAGATCGCGATCCGTGCCGGTTGCCCGGTAACGGTGTCAGGCGCCACCGTGAACCGCTTCTGCTCTTCCGGCCTCCAGACGATCGCGATGGCCGCGCAGCGCGTGATGGCGGGCGAAGGCGACACCTTCGTCGCCGGCGGTGTGGAGTCGATCTCGTGCGTACAGAACGAATCGAACCGCCACATGATCCGCGAAGCGTGGCTGATGAAGAACAAGCCCGAGCTCTACTGGACCATGCTGCAAACCGCGGAGAACGTCGCGAAGCGCTACGGCATCCCGCGCGAGAAGCAGGACGAGTACGGTGCCCGGAGCCAGCAACGTGCAGCTGCTGCCGCGGCCGCCGGGAAATTCGCCGACGAGATCGTGCCGATCACGGTGACGGCCGGCGTGGCGGACAAATCCGGCGGGCTCTTCACCAAACAGGTGACGGTGTCCGCCGATGAAGGCATCCGCGCTGACACGACTTACGAGGGCGTATCGAAGATTCGTCCCGCGATGCCGGGTGGCGTGATCGCGGCGGGCAATGCCAGCCAGTTCTCCGACGGCGCTTCCGCGTGCGTGGTGATGAGCGCGAAGATGGCTTCGGCGAAGGGACTCAAGCCGCTCGGAATTTTTCGCGGCTTCGCGGTGGCGGGATGCGAACCCGACGAAATGGGCATCGGGCCGGCGTTCGCGGTGCCGAAGCTCCTCGCGCGCGCCGGAATGAAAGTCGCGGACATCGGGTTGTGGGAGTTGAACGAGGCGTTCGCGGTGCAGGTGATCTATTGCCGCGACAAGCTCGGCATCCCCGACGATCGCCTCAACGTGAACGGCGGCGCGATCGCGGTCGGCCATCCGTACGGCGTGTCGGGCTCGCGCCTCACCGGCCATGCGCTCATCGAAGGCAAGCGCCGCGGCGTGAAGCACGTCGTGGTGACAATGTGCATTGGCGGTGGCATGGGCGCCGCGGGCCTTTTCGAGGTTCTCTAATAAGGGGTCAGAACCCTTTTCGCCCCGAAAAGGGGACAGGTCACTTCTTCCCGACCGCTGAGCTCACGTCGTACGCGTTCGGGTTGGTGGGAATGGCGTTGCCCTGCTTGTCATAGAGGGTGGGCGCCTTGGGGTCGTTGGTGTACACCCGCGTGGAAGACGTGCTCGTCGGGGGCTGCGTCTTCTTCGGTGCGACGGCCTTCTTCGGGGCCGCGGGCTTCCTGGGCGCCGTCTTCTTCGGGGCGACATCCTTCGTGACCGGTTTCTTTGCGGGCTCGTCCGTCACTGTCTGAGCGACGGCGCAAAGCGAGAGCGAGGCGAGGACAGCGATCAGCATGGATTTCAATGAGGCTCCTGGGAATTCAATCGGCAAACGATCGGCCGATTGTGTCCCCTTTTCGGGCAGAAAAGGGTTCTGACCCCTTTAAGAGATTGGGCTCCCGCCTACGCGGGGGCCACAAATCTCGCGAGGTGGTGGTCGGCGTCGCCGAACTGGTGGCCGACCGCGGTGAGGCGCCGGAAGGTGTGGCTGATCTTCAGCTCTTCGCTCATGCCCATGCCGCCGTGGAGCTGCACCGATTCCTGGCTCACGCGGCGCGCGGCGTCGGCGATCTTGATCTTGGCGGCGGAGACGATGCGTTTTCTCTCCGCGGGATCCTTCTCGGTATCGACTTTGGCGCACGCAAGGCTCGCCATTGACCGGGCCTGCTCCTGCTCGATCACCATGTCCACCATGCGGTGCTGGAGCGCCTGGAAGGCGCCGATGGGCACGCCGAACTGCTTGCGGGTCTTGATGTATTCGAGCGTCGCGTCGTTGGCGTACTTCATCGCGCCCACCGCCTCGGCGCAAACGAGCGCGGTGGCGAAATCGACGACCTCCTCGACTAACGCCAGCGCATCGCCCGAGCCAAGGCGTGTGGCGGGCGCCGACTTGAAGGTAACGTCCGCCGCGGGCATTTCGTACAGCGTGCGATAGGCGCGCATCATGACGCCCGCCGCCTTCGCATCGACGAGGTAGAGGCCGATCCCCGATGGCGATCGCGCGGAAACGACGAGCTCGTCGGCGACCGGCGCATGCAGAACCGCGAGCTTCTCTCCGCTGATCGTCGAATCGCTCGCCGCGACGTTCACCTGCGAGAGTTCGTAGCGCGCGTCGCGCTCGGTCTGCGCGAACGCCATCTTCATCCTGCCTTCGATCACCGCGGCGAGGATGCGCTCCTTTTGCTCGCTGCTGCCGGCGCGCGCGACGAATTGTGCCGCCATCACCGTGGAAAGATATGGCTCCACGACGAGCGCATCGCCGAACGCTTCCATCGCGCTCATCAAATCGACGGCGCCGCCGCCGAATCCGCCGGCCTCGGAGGAAAAGGGCAATCCCAGCAAGCCGAGGTCGGCGATCGTCGCCCACACCGGCGCGCTGAAGCCGTCTTTCGAGGCGGTGATCTTACGGCGTGCCTCGAACGCGTAATCCTGCGCGACGAAGCGTCGCACCGAATCGGCGAGGAGCTGCTGCTCTTCGTTGTAGTCGAATTTCATAGCCCGAGCGTCATCTTGGCGATGATGTTGCGCTGAATCTCGTTGGACCCGGCGTAGATCGAAGTCTTGCGGAAGTTGCAGTAGCGCTGCGCGAGCGCAACGTCGCCGGAAGGCCCCGCGGCCTCCATCATCAGCTCGGTCAGCATCTGCTGGATCTCGGTGCCGCGGATCTTGAGCATCGACACTTCCGCGCCCGGGGGACGCCCGCCGCGCATCTGGTCGAGGAAGCGCAGGTTGGTGATCTCGAGCGCCATCAACTCGATCTCCAGGCGCGAGAGCTTGTCGCGATAGCGGGGATCTTCCATGAGCGAGCGGCCATTGCTCTTCTGTGCGGCGGCGAACGCCTTCAAATTCTCGAGCTCGCGCCGCGAAGTGCCGATGCGCGCGGTATTCATGCGCTCGTGGCCGAGAAGATACTTCGCGACCGTCCAGCCCTTGCCCTCGTCGTGGATGAGGTTCTCGACCGGCACCTTCACGTCGTCGAAGAACACCTCGTTCACCTCGTGCCCGCCGTCCATCAGGATCAGCGGCCGCACCGTGATGCCGGGCGTCTTCATGTCGATGAGGAGGAACGAGATGCCCTCCTGCTTGCGCGCTCCCGAGTCGGTGCGCACCAGGCAGAAGATCCAGTCGCCGTAGTGCGCGAGGGTGGTCCAGGTCTTTTGCCCGTTGACGACGTAGTGGTCGCCTTCGCGTGTGGCGCGGGTCTTGAGCGAAGCGAGGTCGGAGCCGGAGCCGGGTTCGGAATATCCCTGGCACCAGAACTCCTCGCCACTGTAGATCTTCGGCAGGAAGCGCCTTTTCTGCGCCTCGGTGCCGAAGTGCAGGATCACGGGCGCCACCATGGAGAGCCCGAAGGGGAGCAGCGGCGGCGTGCCCGCGTAGCCGCTCTCCTCCTCGAAGATGTAGCGCTGCACCGGGTCCCAGCCCGTGCCGCCCCACTCCTTCGGCCACGAGGGCGCGATCCAACCCTGCTTGGCGAGGATGGCGTGCCAGCGCTGCAGCTCTTCCTTGGTATATTCGCCGGCGCGCGTCGTCTTACCGCGTAAATCGTCGGGGAGGTTTTCACGCAGCCAGCCGCGCACTTTCTCGCGGAAGGCCAGCTCGTCAGGGGAGTAGTTGAGGTCCACGCCGGGAGTGTATTCTTGATCGCCCAATCGAGGGAGGACGCATGACCCGCAGTCGATTCTTTCCCGCCTTGATCGCCGCAGGCTCGATTCTCGCCGCCGCGAGCGCTTCCGCGCAATATCCCGCCCACACCATCAAGTGGATCGTGCCGTACACGCCCGGCGGGATCACCGACTCGGCGACGCGCATGATCGCGCAGAAGCTCGAGATCGCCCTGGGACAACCCATCGTGATCGAGAACAAGCCCGGCGCCAACAGCATCGTGGGCGCGGAGGCCGCGGCACGCAGCGCGCCCGATGGCTACACTTTCGTGACCGTGATCGGCGGGCACGCCGCCAACGCCACGCTCTACGCGGGGAAGCTCCCCTTCGATCCGGTGAAGAGCTTCGCCCCGGTGTCGTTGGTGGGCATCGCGCCCCTCGTCATGGTCGCCAACAACGATTTCGCCCCGAAGGACATGAAGGAGCTCATCGCCTATGCCAAGGCGAACCCGGGCAAGATCTCGTTCGGCTCGAGCGGGGTCGGCGCCGCGGCGCACCTCACCACCGAGCTCCTCAAGCAGACCGCCGACATCAACATGGTGCACATCCCGTACAAGGGGACGGCGCCCGCGCTGACCGCGGTCCTGGGCGGCGACATCCAGATCCTCACCGACACCCCCAGCTCGCTCATGCCGCACGTGCGCGCGGGCAAGGTGCACGCGCTCGGGCTCTTCGCCTCGAAGCGCTCGCCCGGCGCCCTCGAAGTCCCGACCATCGTCGAAGCCGGCGGCCCGCCGATCGAAGGCTCGACGTGGGTGCTCTTCCTCGCGCCCGCCGGGACGCCGCGCGAGATCATCAATCGCATCTCCTCGGAGACCGCGAAGATCGTCGCTTCCCCGGAAATCCACGCGCGCTTCGAGGCCCTGGGCATCGAGGGCGTGGGCAGCACCCCCGCCGAGGCCGCGAAATTCCTCGACGAGGAGATCGCGAAGTGGGCGAAGGTGATCAACGTCGCCGGCGTCAAGCCAGAACAATAGGATCAAGACATGAACCACATTTTCCGCATGGCCCTCGTGGCATTGACGTCGTGGACGTTCGCGGCACCCGCCTTCGCGCAGGGCTATCCCACCCGCCCGATCACGCTGATCGTGCCATGGCCCGCGGGCGGATCGACCGACACGCACTTGCGCAAGCTCGCGGAGCTCGCGTCGCGGCAGCTGGGCCAGCCGATCATCATCGAGAACAAGCCGGGCTTCGGCGGCATGCTGGGCCCCGCGGGCATGGCGAAAAGCGCCGCGCCAGATGGATACACTCTCTCGCAGCTCACGGTCGGCGCGTTCCGCACGCCGCACATGCAGAAGGTGGACTGGGATCCGCTGCGCGACTTCACCTACATCATCGGCGTCTCGGGCTACACGTTCGGCGTCGTGGTGAAGTCCGACTCGCCCTTCAAGACCTTCAACGATCTCATCGCCTACGCCAAGGCGAACCCGGGGCAGATGTCGTACGGCTCCACGGGCACCGGCACTTCGCCGCACCTCCTCATGGAAGAGGTCGCGTCGAAAGCCGGCGTGCAATTCCTGCACGTGCCGTTCAAGGGCAACGCCGACTCCACGCAGGCGCTGATGGGTGGCCACGTGATGGCGCAGTCGGACGCGACCGGCTGGGGCAAGTTCGTCGACGCCGGCACGTTCCGCCTCCTCGTCACCTTCGGCGGCGAGCGCACGCGTTGGAGCGCGCCCACCGCGAAGGAGCTGGGCTACGACGTGGTGTCCTATTCGCCCTACGGCATCGTGGGGCCCAAGGGCATGGATCCGAAGGTCGTGAAAATCATCCACGACGCATTCAAGAAGGCGAGCGAGGATCCGGAGAACCAGAAGGTCCTGCAGCAGCTCGACCAAGTGTACTGGTACAAGAATAGCGGTGACTACGCGAAGTGGGCCGCGGAGACCAACGTCTCGGAGCGCGCCCTCATCGAACGCCTGGGACTGCTTGCCAAATGAGCCTCGAGAAACTGTTCGACCTGAAGGGAAAAGCGGCGCTCGTCACGGGTGGCTCGCGCGGGCTCGGCCTGCAGATGGCCGAGGCGTTGGGAGAGATGGGCGCGCGCGTGGCGCTCACCGCGAGGAAGCGCGACGAGCTGGAGGCCGCGGTGAAGCACCTCGCCGCGCTCGGCATCGAGGCCACTCCGATCGTCTGCGACATGTCCGATGCGACGAACATCGCCGCGGCGGTGGAAAAGGCCATCGCGGAGCTGGGGCCGATCGACATCCTCGTCAACAACGCCGGCACAACGTGGGGTGCGGCCACCATCGAACATCCACTCGACGCGTGGCGCAAGGTGATCGATCTCAACCTCACCGCGATGTTCGTCACGAGCCAGGAAGTCGGCAAGCACTGCATGGTGCCCAGGCGCCAGGGCAAGGTGATCAACATCGCGTCGATCCTGGGCCTCGTCGGCGGCGGCGAGGCCAACCGCCCGGCGACCATCGCGTACAACACGAGCAAGGGCGGCGTGGTGAACTTCACGCGCTCGCTCGCCGCGGAGTGGGCGCAGTACAACATCAACGTGAACGCCATCGCGCCCGGCTTCTTCCCGACCAAGATGACCAAGGGCCTGATGGACATGCTCGGCGACCAGCTGGCCCAGAAGGCGCCGTTGAAACGCGTAGGCGGCCCCGAGGACCTGAAAGGCCTTACCGCGCTTTTCGCCTCGGACGCGTGCTCGTTCATTACCGGGCAGATCGTCGCCGTGGACGGCGGCGTCACCGCCATCTAGCGCGGTGGAAGTCGAGGAATATCTCGCGCGACCGTTTGGGACGGTCCCCGGGCTGATTCGCCTGCACGCGCGGCGCGCCCCTCGCCACGCCGCGCTCCTCCAGGACGGGCGCTCGCTCGATTTCGGCGAGGTCGACCGCCTCATGGACCACGTGGCCGCGGCTCTGCAACGCGAAGGGCTGGGTCCTGGCGACGCCATCGCCCTCTGCGCCGCGAGCTCCATCGAGTACGCGCTGGTATTCCTCGGCGCGCTGCGCGCGGGCGCCGCCGTCGTACCGCTTTCGCCCTCGACCACGGCGGACGCGATCGCCGCGATGGTGAACGACGCGCAGGCCGCCCTCCTCTTCGTGGACGCGACCGGCGAGAACGCGATCGCGCCCGCGCTCGGGCAAGTGGCTGCGAAGGTCGTTCCCCTCGCGGCCCTCGAATCGTGGCTCGGCACGCCGGGGGAGCCGCATCCGGTCGAAGCCGCGCCCGAAGACCCTTTCAACATCATCTACTCCTCCGGCACCACCGGGACGCCCAAGGGCATCGTGCAGCCCAACGCGATGCGCTGGTCGCACGTGGTGCGAAGCGCCGGCTACGGCTATGGCCCCGACGCGATCACGCTCATCTCGACGCCGCTCTATTCGAATACGACGCTGGTGTCCTTCCTGCCGACCCTCGCGCTCGGTGGCACCGTCGTGTTGATGGCGAAGTTCGATGCGGCGAAATACCTCCAGCTCGCGCAGCGCCATCGCGTCACGCACACGATGCTCGTTCCCGTGCAGTACCAGCGCATCATGGCGCTCGCCGATTTCGGCAAGTACGACCTGTCGAGCTTCCGCACCAAGTTCTCCACCAGCGCGCCCTTCTCCGCGGCGCTGAAGGCCGACATCCTCGCGCGCTGGCCGGGCGCGTTGAACGAGTACTACGGCATGACCGAGGGCGGCGGCACGTGCGTCCTCCTCGCGCGCGAGCATCCCGACAAGCTGCACACGGTGGGACGCCCCGCGCCCGGCATCGACATTCGGCTCATCGACGAGGACGGCCGCGAGGTCGGCCCCGGCGAGGTGGGCGAGGTCGTGGGCCATTCGGCCGCGATGATGACGGGCTATCACAAGCGCCCTGAGATGACCTCGAATGCGGAATGGTTCGACGCGAGCGGCCGGCGCTTCATCCGCACCGGCGACGTCGGGCGCTTCGATGAAGACGGCTTCCTCGTCCTCCTCGACCGCAAGAAGGACCTCATCATCTCCGGCGGATTCAACATCTATCCGAGCGACCTGGAAGCGATCGTCGCGCGGCATCCCGATGTGGCCGAGGTCGCCGTGGCAGGCGTGCCGTCGACGCAATGGGGCGAGACACCGGTGGCGTTCGTCGTCGCGCGCGAAGCCAGGTCACTCGATGCCGAAGCGCTACGCACCTGGGCCAACGCGCGCCTGGGCGCCACGCAGCGGATCGCCGCCGTCGAGATCGTGGCGAGCCTGCCGCGCAGCGCTATCGGAAAGGTGCTGAAGCGCGAGCTGCGCGAGGGATACGGGCGCCGCGCCACGTAGAATGGCGTTTCATTTCCAAGCGGGAACTCCATGAAGACGAGAGCCGCCGTGGCCTGGGGCCCGGGCCAGCCGTTGACCATCGAGCAGGTGGACCTCGAAGGTCCGAAGGCGGGAGAGGTGCTGGTGGAAGTGAAGGCCACCGGCATCTGCCACACCGACCACTTCACGCTCTCCGGCGCCGATCCCGAGGGCCTCTTCCCCGCGATCCTCGGCCACGAGGGCGCGGGCGTCGTGCTGGAAGTCGGCGCAGGCGTGACGTCGCTGAAGGCCGGCGACCACGTGATCCCGCTCTACACGCCCGAATGCCGCCAGTGCAAGTTCTGCCTGTCACGCAAGACCAACCTCTGCCAGCAGATCCGCGCGACGCAGGGCAAGGGCCTCATGCCCGACGGCACCACGCGCTTCTCGTTGAACGGCAAGCCGCTGCTGCACTACATGGGCACGTCGACCTTCGCGAACCACATCGTGGTGGCGGAGATCGCGCTCGCGAAAATCCGCAACGACGCGCCTTTCGAGACCGTGTGCTACATCGGCTGCGGCGTCACCACTGGCGTGGGCGCCGTGCTTTTCACCGCGAAGGTCGAGGCCGGCGCGAACGTCGTGGTGTTCGGCCTGGGCGGCATCGGCTTGAACGTGATCCAGGGCGCGCGCATGGTGGGCGCCGGAAAGATCGTCGGCATCGACATCAATCCCCAGCGCGAGGCGATGGCGCGCAAGTTCGGCATGACGCACTTCATAAATCCGAAGGAGGTGCCCAACGTCGTCGACGCGATCGTCCAGCTCACCGACGGCGGCGCCGACTACAGCTTCGAGTGCATCGGCAACACCGCGACGATGCGCCAGGCGCTCGAGTGCTGCCACAAGGGCTGGGGGCAGAGCGTCGTCATCGGCGTGGCGGGTGCGGGCCAGGAGATCTCGACGCGCCCCTTCCAGCTCGTCACCGGGCGGGTGTGGAAGGGCTCCGCGTTCGGCGGCGCACGCGGGCGCACTGACGTGCCGAAGATCGTCGACTGGTACATGGAGGGAAAAATCGCCATCGACGAGCTCATCACGCACAAGCTTCCGCTGGAGCGCATCAACGAGGGCTTCGAGCTGATGGAGCGCGGTGAATCGATCCGCTCCGTCGTCGTGTATTGATGGAGGTCATCGCAGCGCACGGCAGCTTCGGCGGCTCGCAACGGTTCTACACGCACGACTCGCGCGCGATCGGGCTGCCGATGCGCTTCTCCGTCTACCTTCCGCCGCGCGCGCTCCAGGGCCATCGCGTGCCGGTGCTCTTCTATCTTGCCGGGCTCACCTGCACCGAGGAGACCTTTGCCGCGAAGTCGGGCGCACAGCGCATCGCGGCCAAGCTGAACCTCGCGTTGCTCGCCCCGGACACGAGCCCGCGCGGCGCGAACGTCCCCGGGGAAAGCGACGCCTGGGACTTCGGCGTCGGCGCCGGCTGGTACCTCGACGCGGGCGTGGAGCCGTGGAAGCGCCACTGGCGCATGGAGAGCTGGCTCGTGGACGAGCTGATGCCGCTGGTGGGCGCGAGCCTGCCGCTCGATCTCGCGCAGGCCGGCATCTTCGGCCACTCCATGGGCGGGCACGGCGCCCTCACCCTGGCCCTGCGCCACCCGGGGAAATTCAGGACGGCGTCGGCGTTCGCGCCGATCTGCGCGCCGATGCAATGTCCGTGGGGCGTGAAGGCTTTCAGGGGCTATCTCGGGGAAGACCGCGAGCTCTGGCGCGCGCACGACGCCTCCGAGCTCATGGCCGCGCAGCCGGCAGCGCCCTATCCCCAGGGAATCCTCGTCGACCAGGGCCTCGACGACAAATTCCTCGCCACGGAGTTGAAGCCGGAGACGCTCGAGGCGGCTTGCCTCAAGGCCGGGCAGCCGCTCACGCTGCGCCGTCACGCGGGCTACGATCACAGCTACTACTTCATCTCCACGTTCATGTCCGACCATTTGCGGCATCATGCGAGGCAGATGGGCTAGGTTTCCTGGCGTGGAGGTCTCGATGGTCGAACCCGTGGGCGGCATCCTCGACGCGCTGCAATTCGCGGCGCGAAAGCATCGCGACCAGCGGCGCAAGGATCTCGAGGCGTCGCCCTACATCAACCACCCGATCGCGCTCGCCCACGTGCTGTGGGAAGAGGGCCGCGT
Organism: Burkholderiales bacterium; assembly: GCA_038227085.1. Classification (GTDB taxonomy): domain Bacteria; phylum Pseudomonadota; class Gammaproteobacteria; order Burkholderiales; family Usitatibacteraceae; genus Usitatibacter. Next base: position 18,995 of record JBBRQA010000007.1, read on the forward strand.
GCACGATGCCGCCGTGATCCAGGCCGCGCTGCTGCACGACACCATCGAGGACACCGAGACCACGCCCGAGGAGCTGCGCGCGCGCTTCGGGCGCAAGGTGGCGAAGATCGTGGGCGAGGTGACCGACGACAAGACGCTCCCCAAGGCGGAGAGGAAGCGCCTGCAGGTGGAGCACGCGCCGCACATCTCGCGCGAGGCGAAGCTGGTGAAGCTCGCCGACAAGATCTCGAACCTGCGCGACATGGCGGCCGGCGCGCCGCGGACGTGGCCCAAGAGCCGCGTGCGCGAGTATTTCGACTGGGCCAAGCGCGTGGTGGACGCATTGCGCGGCGTGCACCCGCGCCTCGAACGCATCTTCGACGAAGTCTATGCACGCAAACCCTGAAAGGAATCCTCTTTACCTCTCGGTCGCGCCGAAGAAGTCGTGCCCGAGCAGCGTGTAGAAGATCCCCACCGTGGCGCGATGCTGCGAGCGGTCGCCCAGCTGGGCGTCGTATGCGTCGCGCCGGTTGCCTAGATACTTGAGCGAAATGCCGTGGCGCCCGTGCACGCGCCAGGTGAGCGCCGCGTCGATGCGCGCGATGTTCTCGTGGCCGCCGGCCGCGGCGGCCGCCACGCGGCTCACGTAGTATTCGCGCGCCGCGACGTCGATCGCGAACTCGCCCTTGTAGATCGCGCGCAGCGCGAGCAGCGCCTGGGGCGCCACGCCATAGTGGAAATCCGAATCGCTGCTGCTCCGTATGGTGCCCACGGCCGTGTAGCCCACGCCGAGGAGCGCGGTGCCGAGCACGGCGACCGAATCGCGCACCCACCACTGGCCCGTGGTGCCGAGCGCCGCCGCGGTGCTCGACACGCGATAGTTCTGCGGCGCGATGTAGTCATAGACCCCGAAGAGACCCCACACGCCGCGATAGCGCTCGCCCTCGTAGGTGCGCCCCTTGAGGAGGCCGCGCGTCATCACGTTCTCGAATCCGTTCGCGCTCGATGCGGTGGCCTGCAGGCTGAAGTAGTCGAAAGGGCGGTCGTAGGTGTAGCCCTTCTTCCCCGGAAGGCCGTAGTCGATGAGAAAATCGCCGAGCAGCTCGCCGCGCTTCAGCTTGGTGGTGGAGAAGCCGCCCTCGTTGTGCGCCGTGCCGCTGAAGCCCAGCTGCAGGCGGCTGAAGTACACCGGGTCGTTGCTGGGAAAGACGGTGCGGAAGCGATCGCCGAACGCCATGCGGTTGAAGCCCGTCGGCGGCGAAATCACGGTCGCGGCGATCTCGCGCCAGAAAGGCGACATGCCGCCGTCACGCTCCAGCACGAGGTTGGAGATGCGGAACAAAGCCTCGCCCAGGAACGTGCCGCCGATGCCGGTATTGATCTGGTCGTTGCGCGACGGCGGCGTGCGCTCGCCCGCGATCTCCCAGAACGCGCTGCCGGCGAAGGTATACGCGAGCGCCTCCCAGTAGCTCAATCCGGAAGCGCGCGCGAAGCCGTGATACATCGAGCCCTGGTACGGGTGCCCCAGCTGGTTCACCGTGAATGGATCGCGGTCCACGTCCCAGCGCGAGCGCAGGTTGTCGCGGATCGTGTGAAGGTTGCTCTGGTAGTCGCAGCACGGGAAGTGGTGCCGGTTGTAGAGGTTCAGCAGCGTGTCGAAGCCGACGATCTCGGCCGCGGGGATCGCGTAGCTCTTGCACGCGTCGATCTGGCGCTGGGCGTCCTCACCCTTTACCGTGGAGATGGGCGCGCCCAGCTGCAGTGCCGCCCACGAGGGAAACTTGAAGGGTGCTTCCTGGGCCGCGGCGGCGTTTGCGAGGGCCAGGCCGGCGGCCAGTACGGCGATTTTCGTTCTCATCGCCTCTCCAGACCGCTTCCGGCCCGGAGAGTTGCAGCTAGAACGGCTCGCGCAGCACCTGCTTGCCCTTGATGCGCCACTGCGCCATGAGGCGATTGGCGTTCATGGACAGGTCCACGGCGTCGCGCAAATTCTCGCGCGCCTCTTCCAGGGTGGACCCCTGGGCGGTGGTCCCGCACCATTCCTCGAGGAAAGCGACGAATCCCCCGGGCACTTGCTCGAACACGGCGGTGAGCTTGATCATTTTTCCGCCCTCGCCACGGTGTTCGGGGTGGGCTCGATGTAGAGGCTCACGTATCCACCGATCGCGACGGAGAACACGACGAACACGGCGAAGCGCACCGCGAGCGTCACCGGGTTGGCATCGATCCATTCACGCTCCTCGCGAGTGGGCACGCTATCGTGATGGCGGATTTCATCGAGCATGGGAATTCTCCGTAAATGGGCAGCCGTCACTCGGCGGCGGCGATGGTGAGGTGCTTGCGCGCTGGCGGCTCGGCCGCCGTCTCGAGGATCACCACGCACGCGCCCCCGAGACTCACGGCGATGGCGAGGAGAACCGCGGCCGTGGCCAGGCGATCCCTGCGCAGTCCCACGGAGGTAAAGGCGCGGCCGAGATCCACCCAGCCGCGCCGCTCCCCGGGCATCTTATTTCGACTCGTAGTTCGCGTCGGTCGACGCCACGATCTCGCGGCTGCATTCGACCGGCACCGCGGCGTCGTGCGGCGTGTCGCCGTCGGTGCGCTCCATCTCGCGGATGAACCAGGCGCGCTGGGTGGCTTCGGCGCACGTGAGGCTGCCGGCGCCGTCGCTGGTCGCGTTGGCGTAGGTGTCGCTATCCGCGCGGACCGCGCCCGACATCGCGACGAGAACGGCAAGGGCCGAGAGGGTCAACATCGATTGCTTGTTCATGCTGTGTCTCCTTTGGGGTAGTTGGGTGTTTCGCTTCAGGGTGGTGCGGAACGAACTTTCCGCCCGCGGGAGGGCCAGCGTCTTTAAGCCGCCGTAAAATGTTCTAAATTCCGGAACGCGGTAACATCGAGGCGCGCGCATACCCCTTTCGCGCCCAAAGGGAGGCTCTTGGCGCAGTCCTACCGGTTCGGCCAGGTGGAAATCCGGCCCGCCGAGCGAACGCTGCTGGTCGAAGGACAGCCGGCGCCCCTCGGCGCGCGCGCTTTCGACGTACTGATCGCCCTCATCGACCACCGCGACCGGGTCGTCACCAAGGACGAGCTCTTCGACATCGTGTGGCCGGGCCTCGTGGTCGAGGAGAACAACCTGCACGTGCAAATCTCCACGCTGCGCAAGGTGCTGGGATCCAAGTGCGTGGCGACCATTCCGGGGCGCGGCTTCCGCTTCGTTGCGGAGCTCGACGCGGAGGCGGCCGCCGCCTGCGCGCTGACCGAGCGCAAACACAACCTGCCCGCGCAGCTGAACAGCTTCATCGGGCGCGAGCGCGAGATCGCGGAGGTGAAGGCGCTCCTCGCCAGCGCGCGCATGCTGACCCTTACCAGCACCGGCGGCACCGGCAAGTCGCGCCTGTCGCTCGAGGTCGCCTACGATCTCCTCGCGGAATATCCCGACGGCGTCTGGCTGGTGGAGCTCGCGCCTCTTTCCGACGCAGCTCGCGTGCCGCAGGTGGTGGCCGCCGTGCTCGGCGTGAAGGAGGACGCGGGCCGCCCGATCCTCGAGGCCCTGGTGCGCTACGTGCGCGACCGGCAGCTCCTCCTCATGCTCGACAACTGCGAGCACTTGGCGCAGTCCTGCGCGGAGCTCGCCAAGCAGCTGCTGCAGGCCGGCCCCGGCATGAAGATCCTCGCTTCCAGCCGCGAGCAGCTGCGCATCAATGGCGAGGCGACCTACCATGTTCCCGCACTCGCGGTGCCCGGGGCGCACGAAGCGGTCACCTGCGAGTCGCTGGCGCGCTATGAGGCGGTGCGCCTCTTCGTCGATCGCGCCGTGGCGGTGCAGCCGGGCTTCCGCGTGACCGACCAGAACTGTGCGCCGGTCGCCGAGATCTGCCGGCGCCTGGATGGCATCGCGCTCGCCATCGAGCTCGCCGCGGCCAGGGTGCAATCGCTTCCCGTCGAACAGATCGCCACGCGCCTGGACAACTGCTTCCGCGTGCTCACCGGCGGCGACCAGACCGCGCTGCCGCGCCAGCAAACGTTGCGCGCCTCCATCGACTGGAGCTACGACCTCTTGCCCATTCCGGAGCGTGAGCTGTTCCGGCGCCTCGCCGTATTCGCCGGTGGCTGGTCCCTTGAGGCGGCCGAGGCCGTATGCGCGGGCGGCGACGTCGACCGGGACTCGGTCATGGACCTCCTCACGCACCTTGTGGAGAAGTCCCTGGTGCGGCTCGACCCCGGCAACGCGCGCTACCGCCTGCTGGAGACCGTGCGCCAATACGCGCAGGAGCTGCTCGCGGCGTCCGGCGAGGAGGACGCGGTCCGCCTGCGCCACCTCGAGCACTTCGTGGCCCATGCCGAGATGGTGCGCGACGGGCTGATCGGGCCGCGGCCTGGGGAATCACTGGCGCTCCTGGACCTGGAGCGGGAGAACCTGCTGTCCGCCCACGGGTGCTGCGACCGCACGCCGCGCGGAGCCGAGCTCGGGATGAGGCTCGCCCGCGCGATCAAGATGTACTGGATCAGCCGCGGATATCCCGGCTTGGGTTTCCGCGTGACCACGGAGGCGATCGCGCGCGACACCACCCAGGCGCGCAGCGAGGCGCGCTGCCGCGCGCACTTCGACGCCGGCCAGCTCGCCCTCGTCATGGGACGGTACGGCGAGGCGCAACGCCACCTGGAAGAAAGCCTCGCCATCGCCCGCGAGCTCGGCAACAAGGAGCGCACCGCGAACGCGCTTCAGCCGCTGGGCGTGGCGTGCATGGGCCAGGGGCACAACGCCACGGCACGCACGCACCTCGAAGAAGCGCTCGGCCTCGCGCGCGAACTCGGCAACAAGCGCAACCTCGCCGCCGCGATGACCGCGATCGCGCAGCTCTACCGCGTCGAAGGGGCTCTGGACACCGCCGAGGTCCTCTACCGGGGCGTCCTGGACCTGACCCGCGAGCTGGAGGATCGCGAGAGCCTCGCGATCGGCCTGCTCAACCTCGCGATGGTCGCCATCTGCCGGAGAGACGCCGAGCAGGCACGCAAGATGCTAGTCGAGGTGGATGAGCTCGTGCGCGCGACCGAATTACAGCGCGTGGGCGTGAGCCTCATAGAGGTCAGCGCGGGGCTGAGCGCGCTCCTCGGCGATTGGGAATCCTGCGCGCGGCTCTACGGTGCCGCGGAGGCGCAGAACTCGAGCACCGGGCTGCACCGCGATCCTGCCGACGAGGCGTTCCTCGCCCCGCTCGTCGACAAGGCCCGCAATGCCCTGGGCCCGGTCGAATTCAGCGCCGCGGAATGCTGCGGCCGTGCGCGCGCCTACCCCGAGGCGATGGCCGAAGCGCGCACACGCCTGGAGAAGGTCGCGGTTCAGTAATCGTTGATGATGATCGGGTCGACATGGCAGGGTGCCCCTTCCTGCGTCATGTCGATGTTGTAGTCGTGCCTGCGCCCGGGATGCCCGCCTTCCACCTTGTTCTTGTCGAGCCACGTGAAGACCGTGTCGCTCGCGCGATCGGGCCGCTTGAACTCCGCGTTCCACGGGCCGGGCGGCGGCTTGGGATTGATCCCGTCCGCGGGTGCGGCGACGAAAGCGACACGGCCGAAGGATTCCGACTGGATCTCCCAGCGGATGGTCACGTCGTCCAGGCTCGTATCGACGCCCAGCGTCGGCGGGTCGACCGTGGCGTTGCAACCGGCCGCGACCGTGATCTTCACCGTGCACGGGGCCGACGTGCAAAGCATTCCGCCGCTGTAGTCGCGGCGGAAATCTTCCTGACGTGAACTGCTGTGGACCCTGTCGCCGGCGCATGCCGCTACCGCGAGCAACGCGAGGCAAGTCAGCCAATGGGTGCGCATTTGCTTCCTCCCTTTCTCGGTCTTGTCAGTAATCGTTGATGATGATCGGGTCGTAACGCTCGCACGGACGGTTGTCCTGGATCACGTCGACGTTGTACCCGAGCTTGCGCTTCTGGTTCGCGGGGTTGTCGTCGTGGGGATTCTTGTCGAACCAGCTGAATTCCGCCGCGCCCGGGGATTCGCGCTCGAATTCACGCTTCCACGCGCCGGGGTCCTTCGGATTGATCCCCTTGCGCCCGAAAACCACGGTTCCGGTCGAGCGCGGATCGATCTTCCAGGTGACGGTATTGCTCTGGCCGTGGACCATGCCCAGCGTCGGCGGATCCGCTGAGACCACGCACCCCCCCTTCACGGTGATGGTCACCGTGGAACAGGCCGCGGAGCCGCACAGGACGCCGCCCGGATACAGCTTCTGGAATTCCACCTGGGCCTTGGTGAGCGAGAGGGGCTCGTGGGTCGGGACAGGCGGCTTGTGCTCCATGGAGGAGCATCCGAACAGCGATATGGCTACCAGCACTGGCAAGGTGTGCGCGCGCATTTTTTGTTCCCCTTTTTCGGGTTGTTGAGATTCTGCGGAAATGCTACTCCAATGACCCTCCGGACCGAAAGGGATCACTCGATCTGGTAGTTGATGGGGACCACGGCGGTCGACGCCTCGAGGCGCTCGCTCACGCCCGCGCTGATGACCACCAGCCAGGTCGCGAACAGGACGGCGGAATTGAGGATCGTGTCTTTGCGGGAATTCGATTTCATGTCAGCTCCTTGGGTTGATGGGTTGGAGACAGCTGCGCCCACTGTCTTCCCGGGGGAGCCTTCGCGTCCTTTAGGTGGCCTAAAGGAACGCTGAAACGTTGTGAAGGCGGGGTAGGGAAAAGCGTCGATTTGCGCCGCGACCAGCTCGCGGACGTCCCCGGGCAGCTCGGCCCCGAGCCGGGCGGCCGCCGAAGGGGCCGCCGTGGTCGACGCGCATGTGGCTGTAGCTCGCCGGGCGGAACCAGGTGAGGTCCCTCTCCGCGCTCGGCTTGCCGTAGCAAAGCTGGAAGCCGAGCGGCGCGCCATCGTTGTCGTACCAGGTAGAGGTCCATCGCGTCCGAGTTGAACCATCGACGCTGCGGCTCATCGCGTGGCGCGTTTCCGGAATCTCGCGAAGCATCGATTGAATCGTGTGCGCCCCTCAGTACGCCATGTCCACGACATTGCCTTGCGGGGTGTCCTTCGCCTCGCGCAACGCCTCGCCCGCGGGCGGCACGCTGGGGTCGCCCGCATAGGTCGCGCTCGACGTGTAGGAGTGCGGCGTGCCGGCGAGAGAGAGCGCGGCGGCGAGGAAGACGATGGCGATTGCAACGGTGGCTCGGGACGTGTTCATGGTCGGCTCCTGGGTTGTCGGGTTCGTGGATGCAACGACACGAACTCTCCGCCCGGGCGCGGGCCCCTGTCCTTTAGCCGTTCTTAAACGTTGCTAAATCTTGCCAGCGCGAACGGCGCGAGATCCATCGGGCTCGCGCCCTCGAGGGCTAGCGCCGCGAGCGCCTCGCCCACCGCCGCCGAATGCTTGAAGCCGTGCCCCGAGCACGGCGAGGCCAAGATCACGTGCGCAAGGCGCGGATGGCGGTCGATCACGAAATGGAAATCGGGCGTGGCGGTGTAGAGGCACGAGACCGCCTTGATGCAGCGCGCCCCGACCCACGGCAGGTAGGGCAGCACCAGGTCGCGATGCATCGCGCGCTTTTCCTCTTCTGAGACTTCGCGATCGACGCGCGCGGGAGTGGTGATCTCGCCATATCGCTCGGTCGCGATCTTGATCCCGCCCGCGGCGCCGTCCATCGCGGGGAAGCCGTAGATCACGTGGCTGCGATCCTGCAGCTCCCAGATCCAGATCGGAAAGCGCGGTGCCTCGTAGTCCGCGATCGGCGCCTCGACCTCGAACCAGTAGAGGACCTGGCGCGTGACCGCGAAATGGCGCGCGAGGTCGGGCTCGAGGAACTCCGGCAGCCATGCGCCTGCCGCGACCACCACTTCGCGCGCGCGGTACTCCGTGGCATCGGTGCGTACCCGCACGATGCCGCCCTCTTCGGCGAGGTCGACCACGCGCTCGTTGCGGGCGAGGCTCGCCCCGTGCTCCACGGCGAGTGTCAGCTGCGCGCGGATGCACGCCTCGGGGCGCACGTAGCCGGCCCCCGGCTCGTAGTATCCGACCTCGTTGTCGCTCACGTTGAACTGGGGGAAAAGCTCGCGCAGGTCGCGCGCGTCGAGCATCTCGTGCTCGATCGAGAAGCGTCGCGCCGTGGCGAGCGTCTTCTCGAAGAAGTTCGGCACGTGAGTCGTCGCCTTGCGCGCGGGGCTGGAGATGATGAGGCCGCCAGTGACCACGAGGAGCTCCTCGCCGGTGGCCGCCTCGATGTCGCGCCAGATCTGGTGCGAGCGGCGCACCAGGGGCACGTACTGCTCGCCCTCGCCGATCGCCACCCGCGTGATGCGCGTGTCGCCATGCGACGATCCCAATGCGTGCGGCGGCGAGTACTGGTCGATTCCCAGCACGCTCGCACCACGCTTGGCGGCCTGGTAGGCGGTTGCGGCGCCGGCCGCGCCCAGTCCGACGACGATGAGGTCGTACAACTTCAGTCAGCCCGTGCGCCGCTGTCCTTCGCGATCTTCGACCACTTCGCGATCTCGGCCCTGATCCAGGCGGCGAATTCAGCGCGCGAATCGCCCACCGGCGTGAACGCGAGGTCGGCCATCCGCGCCTTCGCTTCCGGCGAGGCGAGCATCTTCTTCACTTCGGCATTGAGCTTGTCGAGGATCGCGACCGGCGTCTTCGCCGGCGCGCAGAGACCGATCCAGCCCACGCTCTCGAAGCCCTTGAACCCCTGCTCGGCGATGGTCGGCACGTCGGGAAGATACGGCGAGCGCTGCGGGATCGCGACGCCGAGGGGGCGCAGCTTCCCGGCCTTCACCTGCGCGAGCACGCCGGAGATCGTGTCCGACATGGTGGGAAAGGCTCCGCCCATGATCTGCGTCTGCGCTTCCGCGCCGCCCTTGAACGGGATGTGGTTCATCTTGATCCCCGCTGCCTGCTGGAACGCTTCCATGGTGAGGTGGCTGGTGGAGCCGGTGCCGAGCGAGCCGAAGGCGATCTCGCCGGGCTTGGCCTTCGCCGCCTCGACCAGGTCCTTCAGCGTCCTGTACGGCGTCTGCGCGCCCACCACGATGGTCTGCGGGGTGAGCACCAGGTCGCTGATCGGCTCGAAGTCCCTGATCGGATCGTAAGGCAGCGTCTTGTAGATGCCGGGATTGATGCCGAACGGGCCGCTCGGGCACGTGGTGAGCGTATAACCGTCGGCAGGCGCATTCTTCGCCGCCTCCGTGCCGAGGATGCCGCCCGCGCCCGGCTTGTTCTCGACGATGAACGACTGCCCCATCGACCTGGTGAAGTGTTCGGCGACCACGCGCGCGATGATGTCGGTCGCCGAGCCGGGCGTAAACGCGACGATGATCTTGACGGGCCTGGTGGGATAGCCCTGCGCGTGGGCGTGCGCGGCGAGCGCGAATGCGGCAATGGCGAGGAACAAGCGAATCGGGGGCATTGGAGAAGCTCCTTATGCCCCCGATTCTAACCAACAACCCAACGACCTATATCTTGCCCATCAGGAACAGCACCAGGATGATGATGAGGACGAGGCCGAGACCGCCGGTCGGGCCGTAGCCCCAGCTGCGGCTATGCGGCCAGGTGGGGAGCGCGCCGACGAGAAGCAGCACGACGATGATGAGAACGATCAGTCCGATAGACATTGTGAGGCTCCGGGGTCAGTTGAGGTATGGAGTAGACAATACCCTTAGCCACCCCGCCGTGTAACGAACGCTGTTTGTGGTGTAGGAAACCGGGATACGGTTTCAGCCGGCGAACTCGGAGCCCGGGGTCAGAAGCCGTAGAGCGCGACGGGATTAGTCACCAGGATCTTGCTGCGCGTGATCTCGTCCAGCGTCCACTCCTGCACGAGATCGAAGAGCACCGCGTCGTCGGGCTTGGTGTGCGGCTCGGTCGGGTGCGGCCAGTCGCTGCCCCACACGCAGCGCTCCGGCGCGTATTCGACGAGCGCACGCGCCACTTTCTTCACGTCGGCGTAGCGCGGCGGCCCCACCTGCGTCTCCAAGTATGCGCCGGAGAGCTTCACCCACGTCGAGCCCTTGTCGATGAGGCGCTTCACGATCGCGAGCGCGGGGTGGCGCGGCCCCTGCGGTTGCGGCAGGCGCGCCATGTGGTCGAAGACGATGGTGCCGGGAAGCTTGTCGATCAGGTCGGCCCAGAGCACGATCTGCTCGGCGCGCAGGTGCAGCTGCACGTGCCAGCCGAGGCGGTGCGCGCGGTGCGCGAGCGGCTCGATCATCTCCACGCTCGTCACCGCGGTGCGCGGCTCGTGCAGTGTGAAGCGCAGCCCGCGGATGCCGCCCTTGTTCATGGCGACGAGTTCCGTGTCGGTGACCGTGGGATGGCACACCGCGATGCCGCGCGCGTTGGCGATGCCGAGCTGCGCGATGGCGTCCAAGGTGACGGCATTGTCGGTGCCGTACGCGGCGGGCTGGACCACCACCGCGCGCGAGGTGCCAAGGCGCTTTTGCAGCAGACGGAGCTGCTCGACCGACGCGTCGGTGACCGCGCGCAGCTTCGGCCATTTCATCGGGAAGCGCGGGTCGTAGATGTGGATGTGCGAATCGCAGGTGTCGGGCGGCGCCTTGTAGCGCGGGATCGAGGTGCCCAGCGAGTTGGGGACGACGATCATTCGGGCTCCCGGACTTGCGCCGGCTCGCCTTCGTACACCGCGCCCGCCGCCTTCAGCGCCGCGTAGCCCGCGTCGTCCACGCCCACCTCGCGCAGGAGCTCGCGGTTGTGCTGGCCCAGCTTCGGCGCGGGCGTGGCCACCGCGCCGGGGGTCCCGGCGAGGCGGGGCGCCACGTGGTGCATGGGGAATTCGCCCATGTCGGCATCGGGGTAGTCGGCGAGCACCTCGCGGTCGATGAAATGAGGGTCCTCGAGGATCTGCGTGATGTCGTAGATCGGGCCGATGGTGACCTCGGCCTTCTCGAAGAAGGCGACGTTGTCCGCTTGCGATCGCTGCGCGATGAATCCGCCGATGATCGCGTCGAGCTCCTCGGCGTTCTTCACGCGCTCGGCATTGGTCCGGTAGCGCGGGTTGTCGATCAGGTCGGCGCGTCCGATGGAGGTGAAGACGCGCTCGGCCATCTTCTGCGTGGAGGCGGAGAGTGCCACGAAGTGCCCGTCTTTCGTGCGATAGGCGTTGCGCGGGCCGGAGTTGGTGGAGCGGCTGCCGCTGCGCGGCTTCACCTTGCCGGTGAGGCGGTAGCTCGCCGCCTGCGGGCCCAACACGTGGAAGAGCGGATCGAGGAGCGGCAGGTCGATCACCTGGCCCTTGCCGCCGTTGACTTCCACCTCGCGCAGCGCGATCAGCACGCCCGAAGCGCCGTAGAGCCCCGCATAGGAATCGGCCATGTACATCGGCGGCAGCACCGGCTCGCGGTCGGCGAAGCCGTTGAAGGACGCGAAGCCGGAGATTCCCTCCACCAATGTGCCGAAGCCGGGGCGGCGCCGGTACGGTCCAGTCTGCCCCCAGCCGGAGATGCGCACGATGACGAGCTTGGGATTGCGCTCGAGCAGCACGTGGGGGCCGAGGCCCATCGACTCCAGAGTGTCGGGACGAAAGCTTTCGACGAAGACGTCGGCCTTCTCCACCATCTTGAGGAGGAGGTCGCGCGCCGCGGGCTTGCGCAGCTCCAGCGCCACGCTCTTCTTGTTCCGCGCGTAGAGCTTCCAGTTGACCTGCACATCCTTGGTGCGCCATGCGCGCAGCGTGTCGCCTGCCGCCGGCTCGACCTTGATCACTTCGGCGCCGAAATCCGCGAGGAGGCCCGTGAGCGTGTTGCCCGCCACGAGCCGCGAGAGGTCCAGCACGCGCACGCCATCGAGGGCGCCGCGCCTGCCCGGGGTGTAGTCGCGTTTCTTCAGGCTCATTCCGGCTTGATGTTCGCGGCCTGCGCGACTTTCTTCCAGCCCTCGATCTCGTTCCTGATGGTGGCGGCGAACGCGGCGGCGGACATCGGCGCGGGCTCGGCGCCCTCGCGCAGGAACACGTCCCTCATCTCGGGCGTGTTGAGGATCCTGTTCACGTCGATGTTGAGCTGGATCACGAGGTCGGGCGGCGTGTTGGGCGGCGCGAGGATGCCCCACCACAGCTCGAAGCTGTAGTTCGGCACGCCCATCTCCGAGAGCGGCGTGAGGTCGGGGACCACCAGCGAGGGGCCCTTGCTGGTGACGCCCAGTCCGCGCACCTTGCCCCCCTTCACATGCTGGTAGATGGAGGGCGCGCTCGCGACGAGCACGTCGACGTGCCCGCCGATCACGTCCGTCACCGCCTGCGCCATGCCCTTGTAGGGGACGTGCGTCATCTTGATGTGCGCCGCCTCCATGAGGAGCTCGGTGGCGAAGTGGTTGGTGCTGCCCTGCCCCGACGAGCCGTAGTTGAGCTTGCCGGGATTGGCGCGCGCCATCGCGAAGAGCTCGAGCGTGGTCTTCACCGGCAGCTGGTTGGAGACGGTGAGCAGCATCGGCCCCTTTGCGACCATCGCGATCGGCGTGAACCCTTTCACCGGGTCGAACGGCAGGTTGGGCTGGATCGCGGCGTTGGTGGTGAATGAGGAGGAGAGAAGGCACAGCGTGTAGCCGTCGGCCGGCGCCTTCGAGACGATCGCCGCGCCGATGGAGCCGCCCGCGCCCGGCCGGTTGTCGACAATCACGGGGACCTTCCACGCGTCGGAGAGCTTCTTGCCCAGCTCGCGCGCGAAGGTATCGTTCGAGCCGCCGGCGGGATACGGAACGATGATGGTGACCGCCTTCGCGGGGAACGCGACCTGCGCCGCCACCGGAAACGCCAGGGCCGCCAAAAGGATGACAAACGGTGTCAGGTACGGCTTGTTCATTGAATCGTTCTTTCTTCCGGCGCGATGAGATTCAGCTTGCGGGCGAGCTCGAGGATCGTCTCCGCGCGGCGCACGAACGGGCCATCGACCATTTTGCCGTTCACGGTGAATGCGCCGACGCCGCGCAAGGACGCATCGCGCGCGGCTTCCACCACTTTCAGCGAGTGCGCGATCTCGGCGTCGCTCGGGCGATACACCTCGTTGGCGATCGGCACCTGCGTCGGGTGGATGGCGCTCTTGCCGAGGAAGCCCAGGCGGCGAGAGCTTTCCGCCTCGCGCCGGTAGCCCTCCGGATCCTTGATGTTGGCGAAGGCGCCGTCGTAGGCCCACACGCCCGCCTCGCCCGCGGCCATTCGAACGTGCAATAGCAGCGTCTCGATCATCGCCGGGTTGTAGCGGTCCATTTCCAGCGGCTCGATGAGGTCGCCCCAGCCCACCTGCAGGCCGGCCACGCGCGGGCTCGCCGCGCCGATCTCCGCGGCGAGGCGGTATGCCTTGGGAGACTCGATGTTGGCGAGGATGCCGACCGAGGAGGTGCCGCTGCGGCGCTCGGCGATGGCGATGGCGTCGGCGCACTCGCGAACCTCGTCCGCGCTCTCGGGCTTGGGGAGGTTCACCAGGTCCAGGTTGGGGCCGACGATCGCTTCGATGTCGGCCTTGAAGTGCGGCGTGGCGAGGCCGTTCACGCGCACGATGATGGTCTTGCCGTGGCCGGGCTCGAGAGCGCGCAGGAAATTGGCGAGCGCGCGGCGCGCCTCGTCCTTCATCGATTCGTCGACCGCGTCTTCCAGGTCGAAAGACAAGCCGTCCGCCTCGCTCGCCATCGCCTTGGCGAAGAGCTCGGGACGCGAACCAGGAACGAAGAGTTTGCTGCGCATCGGGATCCGAAGGCGGAACGCGCGGGAACGAAAACGCTATTTTGACCGGATTCTCGGCGGCGCGCGTGAAGCTAGCGTTGCGCGAGGTTGGCCAGCACCGCGACGAGCTCACTCGGCTCGACCGGCTTCGCGACGTGCAGCTGGAAACCCGCTTCGAGGGCGCGCATTCGGTCGCCCGGACCCGCATACGCGCTCAGCGCGATGGCGGGAATGGAATGCCCCGCGGCGATCGCGCCGGAGCGCAGCTTGCGCATCAGCGAATAGCCGTCCTCGCCCGGCATCTCGATATCGCTCACCAGGATATCGGGCGCGGCTGTCTCGAAGGCCTCGAGCGCCTCGCGCACCGAGCGCGCCACGACCACCGAGGCGCCACTCTGGCGCAGGATGGTCGCGACGAGGTCGCGCACGTCGGCCTCGTCGTCCACCACCATCACGCGCAAGCCGTCGAGCGAGGCGAGCTGGCGGCGCTGGCTCGTCGCGGCGGCGCCAAGCTTCGCGGCGCGCGTGACCCCGCCGTCCGCGTGGCGCAGCGCGGCGAGCGGAAGCTTCACAGTGAACGTCGCGCCTTTGCCCGGCCCATCACTTTCGGCCTCGATGCTTCCGCCGTGGAGCTCGACCAGGTGGCGGGTGATGGCGAGCCCGAGACCGAGTCCCGTGCTGCGCCGCGTGGCCGACGACTCCTCCTGCCGAAAGCGCTCGAACATGTGCGGCAGGAATCCGGCGTCGATGCCCTTCCCGGAATCGCCGACGCATACCTCGACATGGGAATTCACGCGCTGCAGCTTCACGAAGATGCGTCCGCCGCCGGGCGTGTGCGTGACCGCGTTGGAAAGCAGGTTCCAGAACACCTGCTGCAGGCGCTCGGAGTCGCCCGAGATCGGCGGGAGCTGCGAGTCGAGGATCGATTGCACGCGCACGCCCTTCGCCTCGGCGGCGGGCCGGATAACGTCGATCGCGGCCTCGATCACGTTGGCGAGCTCGACGGACTGCACGTTCAGCCGAAAGCGTCCCGCGGTGATTCGCGAAATGTCGAGGATGTCCTCGATGAGGCGCGCCTGCGACTTCGCATTGCGCTCGATGCTCTCCAGCGCGCGCTTGTGCGTGGCCTCGTCGAGGCGCCCCATGAGAATCAGCTGCACCCAGCCGAGGATCGCATTCAAGGGCGTGCGCAACTCGTGGGAGACGACGGCGAGAAAATCGTCCTTGGCCTGCCCGGCGGCCTCCGCCGCGACGAGAGCCGCCTGCAGCTCGACGCGCGTCGCCGAGAGCTTCTCCGCGAGCGCGTGCGCCTGCGACGCCGCGGTGTGCGCGGCCTGCGCGCGTCCCGCCGAGGCGAAGCTCGCCTGCTCCGCCTGCAGCGAGCGCGCGAGTAGCGGAAAGATCTGCATGACGGCCTGCGCTTCGTCGACCTGCGGCGCGCCACCGATGAGGATCATCGCCGAATCCTGCGACGCAGCGAGGCCTATCGCATCGGCCTCGCCGCCGCCAGGCGCGGGAAGGCGGCCCCGGTGCATTCCGGTCGCGAGCGTCGCGCGGAGGAACTCGTGCCACGCGCGGCCGTTGCGCAACGTGCGCGGAAATCCGGGCGCGGGCAGCAGAACGCCGACCTCGACGTCGCGCACGAAGACGAGGAAATCCTCGCTGCCGAGCGCGGCGGCCATGCTGCGCGCATTCGCCGAGCGCGTCGACGGCTCGATGAGGGACACCAACAGGCACTGGGCAGTGCTCAGCATGCGCGACCGGCTAATCGGGGAAGACGCAGACTGTCGCGGTGCAGTTGTGGAACCCGCTGAACTGGCCTTCAACACGGGCGATCTGGCCATAGGTGTTGCATCCGACGTACTGCGACGCGCCGAGCGCGCTCTTGAGCGCATCCATCTCGAGGCCGAATTCCTTGCCCATCCGGAGGCGTGTCGCCACGCAATCGAAGAAGAGCGCCGGGCCGTGCTTCGCTCCGCCCATCTGCGACATCGCGTCGCGCACCGCGGAACTCGCCGCCTCGGCGGCGGACATGCTGTCGGTGCTCATGATGCGCACGGTGCTTCCCGGCGGGATGTCGGCCGCGCAGGTGATCGAGCCGTCGTCGCCCACCGCGAGCGGCACACGCAGCTTGAACTGCCCGCCAGCGTCGACGCCGAGGACGTTGTGCAGGAAGAACGGCAGCGGGCTGGCGACGTCGAATTCCTGGCCGGTGCTTGCCGCGTACTCCTGGAATGCTTCCACCGCTGGCATCGCGTTGAGGCTCACCAGCCGCGCTCCCTCGACTTCGGTCACCCGCAGCGGGTCGCTTGCGGGCCGCCAGCCATGGCGTACGCCCACGCCAAGCTGCTTGTGCGAGAGGATCTCGAGCGCGACCGCCGCATCGGTATATGCCTCCGTGCCGAAGAACACGTGCGTCTTCTTGAACTGCGCGTCGTCGCCCGCGCCGCCACCGAACAGGCGATAGCCGCCGCCGGTCTCGATATTGAGCTCCTCCACCAGGTCGTCTATGAACCCGGCGAGGGCATCGGTGAGGACGAGCGCCGCACGGTACTGGAATTTCGGGCTGCGCAGGCCGCGAAACGAGGAGGCGATCTGGCGCGCCGCCGCGGCGCGGTCGGCGCTGAGATCGGTGCCCAGCGCGGGCACGAACTGCATCTCGCTCGACTTCAAAGCGAGCGCCGATGCCGAGCCCTCGCCGCGCATGGAATTGGCGAATTCGCCGGCGGACGAGCAACCCACCATCACGTGGGGATTGCACGTTTCCTGGAGCGCCTTCAGAAGCTTCGAATATTCGTAGCGGGAGGAGCAGAACACGATGAGCGCGTCGGGCGCGTCGCCCTCGAGGCCTTCGACGATCGCCTTGCCCAGCTCCCGGCCCGCCGCCGCGCTATCCGCCTGGGCCGTGTATGCAACGGTCGACCGAGTCATGTACGCCTCTCTTCTCTTTATTAGTAGCAGGAGACTTTCGACCCCCGGCGCCGCGCTGAGTTCGAAAAAAATCCCCTGCGCCGCTTCAGGCCAGTCGCTTCACGATCGCCCCGGTGAATTCCTTCGTGTTGGCCTTCCCGCCAAGATCGCCGGTGCGGATGTTGTCCTCGCGAAGCACCCTGTCGATCGCGAGGCGCATGCGCGTGGCCTTGTCGCCCAGGCCCACGTGGTCGAGCATCATCGCCGCGGAGAGCATCAGCGCGAGCGGGTTGGCCACGCCCTTGCCGGCGATGTCGGGCGCCGACCCGTGCACCGCCTCGAAGATCGCCGCGTCGATGCCGATATTGGCCGCGGGCGCCATGCCCAGGCCGCCCACCAGCCCGGCGATCTCGTCGGACAGGATGTCGCCGAAGAGGTTGGTGGTGACGATCACGTCGAACTGGTACGGATTCATCACCAGCTGCATCGCGCACGCGTCGATGATGCGGTCGTCGCAGGCGACCCTGCCCTCGTACTTCTTCGCCACCGCCTTGCCCGCCTCGAGAAAGAGGCCGGTCAACGCCTTCAGCACGTTGGCCTTGTGCACCAGTGTCACCTTCTTGCGCCCGTGCGTCGCCGCATAGTCGAAAGCGAACTCGCAGATACGCGTGCAGCCGGCGCGCGTGTTGACGCCGGAGGCCATCGCCACCGCGCGCGGATCGTCGCCGATCGGCACGTAGTGTTCGAAGCCCACGTAGAGGCCCTCGAGGTTCTCGCGCACCAGGACGAGGTCGATGTCCTCGTAACGGCCGCCGGGCACGAGCGTGCGCGCGGGGCGCAGGTTGGCGTATAGCTGGAACTCCTCGCGCAGCCTCACATTAGACGAGCGGAAGCCGCCGCCGATCGGGGTGGCGAGCGGGCCCTTGAGGGCGAGGCGCGTCTTGCGAATGCTGGCGAGGGTCTGGGGCGGCAGCGGATCGCCGCTCGCCTGCACCCCCGAGACGCCCGCCTGCTGCGTGTCCCACTCGAAAGGCGCGCCGAGGGCGCCCAGCACTTCGAGGGTCGCGGCCGTGACTTCGGGGCCGATGCCGTCGCCGGGGATCAGGGTTGCGGGGATTTTCTGCGCGCTCATCGTCGCTTCCTTTTTCTGGGCCACCGATTTTACTCCCGCCCGGCTCATCGCCCCCGCCTTGTATGATTCAATCCACCAACCCATGGCGCACCTCGAGCTCGACAACCTCAGCAAGCATTACGGCGCGGTCCGTTCCGTCGACGGCGTGTCCCTCTCCGTGGAACGCGGCGAGTTCATCTGCCTTCTCGGGCCCTCGGGATGCGGCAAGACCACGACGCTGCGCATGATCGCGGGTTTCCTCGAGCCCGACGCGGGCGAGATCCGCGTCTCCGGCAAGGTGATCTCCTCGCCGCGCGGCGTGGTACCGCCAGAGCGCCGGCAGATGAGCATGATCTTCCAGAGCTACGCCGTATGGCCGCACATGACGGTCCAGCAGAACGTGGCGTACGGGCTCAGGATGAAGTCGACGCCCGCCGCTGAGCGCGACGCGCGCACCGCCGCGATGCTCGCGGCGACCAAGCTCGCTGCGCAGGCGCAGCGCTATCCCTCCGAGCTCTCCGGCGGGCAGCAACAGCGCGTGGCGCTCGCGCGGGCGCTGGCGCCCAACCCTGATATCCTGCTTTTGGACGAGCCGCTCTCCAACCTCGACGCCAACCTGCGCGGCGACATGCGCTTCGAGATCCGCCGCCTGCACGACGAGTTCCAGAACACCTCGATCTATGTCACGCACGACCAGACCGAAGCCATGACGATGGCCGATCGCATCGTCGTGATGAACGCGGGGCGCATCGAGCAGATCGGCACTCCCGAGGACGTCTACGACCGACCCAACTCGAAGTTCGTCGCGCGCTTCATCGGCGCCTCCAACGTGCTCGACGCGGTGAGCGTCTCGCAGCGCGAGGTCGAGGTCGCAGGCAAGAGGATCGCCATCGGCCTGGGAGAGCTCGCCGCCCCCGGGACGCCGATGAGCTTCTGCGTGAAGACGCACGATCTCGCGCTCACGGCGAGCGCCCCCGCGGACACCGCCAACACGCTCCCGGGCGTGGTGCGCGGCCAGGCCTATCTCGGCAGCCAGCGCGACTACATCGTCGACGTGGGCCAGGAGATCCTCATCGCCACGCCGCCGGGATTCAACGTCCCGGTCGGCACGCAGGTTCATGTCAAGTTCGAACCGGATCGTTGCAGGGGACTGACCCGATAAAATCATGGAGGAGACCAGGATGGAATCGTTCCACCGCAGGAGCTTTATCGCAGCATTGATCGCGGCGGCCGCGCTACCCGTGGCGGCCCAGGAAACGACGCCGGCGATGGTCGCCGCCGCCGAGAAGGAAGGCAAGGTCGTCTGGTATTCGTCGGTGGACGTGAAGGTCGCCGAGGGCGTGGCCAAGGCGTTCCGCGAGGCCTACCCGAAGATCCCCGTGGAAGTCGAGCGCAGCGGCTCGGAGCGCGTCTTCCAGCGCATCAACCAGGAGTACCAGTCGGGCATCAAGAACGTGGACGTGGTGAATTCCTCCGACGCCTCGCACTTCATCTTCTGGAAGGACCAGAAGTGGCTCGCACCCCATACGCCGCCGGACGTGAAGCGCTTCGCCGCGCGGTACAAGGATCCCGACGGCTACTTCGCCACCTGGCGCGCCACGCTCTCGGTGATGGCGTACAACACCAAGCTCGTGCCAGAGGCGGACGCGCCCAAGGGGTACCTGGATCTCCTCGAGCCGAAGTGGAAGGGCAAGCTCACCAAAGCGCACCCCGGCTATAGCGGCACGGCGTTGACCGGCACCTTCGCGCTCACCAAGGCGCTCGGCTGGGAGTACCTCGAGAAGCTCTCCAAGCAGGGCGTGCAGCAGCTGCAATCCACGACCGCCACGCCGAAGAGCATCGCGAGCGGCGAGCGCATGGTGATGGTGGACGGAAACGAATACAACATGTTCATCGAGATCGACAAGAAGAGCCCGGTGAAGATCGTCTACGCGAAGGAAGGCACGCCCTTCGTGGGATCGCCCACGGCGATCTTCGCCGGCGCGCCGCACCCGAACGCGGCGCGCGTCTTCCAGAACTTCCTCTACACCGCGAAGATCCAGCAGCTCCTCATCGACGAGGGCGGGGCGCGCTCGGTGCACCCCGACGTGAAGGAGCCGGTCGGCCGCACGCCGCTCGCGCAGATCAAGGTGCTCCCCGACGACCCGGTGGCCATGCTGCCGAAGGTGGAGGAGATCAAGAAACGCTATACGGCGCTGTTCGGCAACTAACGTGAGTGCGATTGGGCCCCGGCCTGCGCCGGGGCGATCGCAGTCTACGTTGAGAGCGATCGACTGGACCGCCCCTTTCTCGATCGCGATGGTCGTGCTGCTGGCCGCGCTCGTGCTGCTGCCCCTTTTCTGGCTGACGGTGACGAGCTTCACCGACAACGCGAAGCATTTCACGCTCGAGCACTACCGGCACTTCCTCGACGACGAGAGCTTCGTGAAGCCGTTCATCACGACGCTCTGGACCTCGGCTGCGGTCGGCGTGCTGTGCGTGCTCACCGCCGCCCCGATGGGCTGGCTCGTGGCGCGCACCGAGCTGCCGGGCAAGCGCCTGTTCCGCGTCCTGATCCTCGCCTCGTTCGTTACGCCGCCCTTCCTCGGCGGTTTCGCGTGGGTGCTCCTCGGCGGGCCCAACGCCGGGATCATCAACCAGTGGTACTACGAGCTCTTCGGGCTGAAGGCCTTCGAGGCGCAGCCGCTCGTGAACATCTTCTCCGCCTGGGGCATGGTGTTCGTGATGGCGCTCTACACGTTTCCGTACGTCTTCACCTTCGTCGCCAACAGCCTCGACGTGATCCCGAGCGATCTCGAGGAGGCCTCCGCGATCCTCGGTGCACCGCCATGGCGCACCGCGCTGCACATCACCTTTCCGCTGGTGATGCCGGCGCTGGTCGCCGGGTTCCTGGTCGCGTTCCTGCAATCGATGACGCTCTTCGGCGTGCCCGCGATCCTCGCGCTGCCCGCAGGCATCGACACCATGACCACCAAGATCTGGAGCCTCTTCCAGTTTCCGCCCAAGCTGGGCCTGGCCGCCGCGGCCTCGGTGCCGCTCCTCATCGTCACCGTGGTGCTGCTGCGCGCCCAGGCGGCGATCATGGGACGGCGCGGCTACTCGGTGATCGGCGGAAAGAGCACTGGGCAGAGGCTGGCGCGCCTGGGCGGCTGGGCCGTGCCTGCGCTCGGCCTCTTCGTGTTCGTGCTCGGCTGCTCGATCATCCTCCCGTACGGCGTCCTGTTGCGCACCGCGTTCGTGAAGAACTGGTCCGGGCCCGTGGAGGGCAACCTCACCCTCGAGCATTGGCGCTTCGTCTTCTTCGAGTTCAGCCAGACCCGGGACGCGCTCCTCAACACCTTCATCCTCGGCTCCTCGGCGGCGACCGTCGGCACTATCCTCGCGACCACCATCGGATACCTCAGCCTGAGGAAGCTCGTATGGGGCCATCGCTACCTCTCGTTCCTGGCCACCGCGCCGGTCGCGATTCCGGGCATCGTGCTCGCCGTGGGGTTGTTCCTGAGCTACACCACGCCGCCGCTCGTGCTTTATGGCACGCTGTGGATCATCTTCCTCGCCTACGTGACCAAGGAACTGCCGGTGGGCTACCAGCAGGTTGCGTCTTCCCTGAGGAGCGTGCACCCCGAGCTCGAGGACGCGAGCCGCATCTTCGGCGCCACGCGCCTGGGCACGCTCGGGCGCATCACGGCGCCTCTCATCAGGAACGGCGTGGTCGCCACCTGGATCTTCATCTTCATCGGATCGATCCGCGAGCTGTCGGCAACGATCCTGCTCTTCACCGCGCGCACCAAGACCATCTCGGTCACCATGTTCGACCTGCGCGAGAGCAATGACTGGGGCCCGATCGCCGTGCTATCCATCACCATGCTGGTGATCACGTTCATGATGGTGGCGGCGGTCACCTACTTCACGGATCGGAGACTGACATGAGCCTTCCCGTACTCGGGTTGATGCTGGGCGACTACACGGGGATCGGCCCGGAGCAATGCGCGCGCGTGCTCGCCGACAAGCGCCTCTCGGACGCTGCACGCCTTCTCGTCATCGGCGACGGCCGTGTGCTCGCCCAGGGCGCGCGCGATGCCGGCGTGACACTCGAATGGCGCCGCTACGTGACGCCCGAGGACGTCGAATGGGAGCGCGACGAGACCCCGATCATCGACCTGGGCAACCTCGATCCTTCCACGGGCTTTGCGCGCGGCGTGGTGTCGCCGGCCTCGGGGCGCATCGCCGGTGAGACGCTCGCTGCGATGATCGAGCTCGCGCTCGCCGGACGCATCGACGGCATCGTCTTCGCGCCGCTCAACAAGGCGGCGCTGCACGCGGGCGGCTGGAAATTCAACGACGAGCACCAGATGTTCGCCAAGCTCACGAAGCACGAAGGCTTCTTCGGCGAGATGAACGTGCTCGACGGCAAGTGGATGTCGCGCGTCACCTCGCACGAGTCGCTGCGCACCGCGTTGGACCGCATCACGCCGCAAAGGATCGACGACGCGCTGACGCTCGCCGACGCCACCATGCGCGGCGCCGGCATCGCGAGGCCGCGCATCGCCGTGGCGGCGTTGAATCCGCACGGCGGCGAGAACGGCCTCTTCGGGCGCGAGGAGATCGACATCATCGCCCCCGCCGTGGCGAAGGCAGCGGCGCGCGGCATCGCGTGCAAGGGCCCCTTCCCCGCCGACACCGTGTTCATCAAGGGCTTTGGCGAGGAGTACGACGGCGTCCTCACCATGTACCACGACCAGGGGCAGATCGCCACCAAGCTCAAGGGATTCAATCGCGGCGTCACCGTCTCCGGCGGCATGCCCACCGTCTTCGCCACACCCGCGCACGGCACCGCGTTTGACATCGTCGGCAAGGGTGTCGCCACCACGGGGGCGCTGGAGCAAGCCGTGCGCCTCGCCGCGCGCCTGGCCGCGAGCCGCAAGGCCGCGGCCCCGCGAGCCCACGCCGCATGACGCCCTCGGCCCCTCATCGCGCCACCAAGTCCGAGGACTCGTCGCTCACCGACTACGTCGCGGGCTTCGTGGGCTCGACCCGATCGGCCGACGTGCCGGACGATGTCGCGCACCTGGGCAAGCGCTCGGTGCTGGACGGAATCGGTCTCGCGCTCGCCGGCGCCGCCTCGGAGACCGGCGAGATCACGCGCAAGTACCTCAAGGCGCTCGGCTTCGCCGCCGAGGGCGGCAGCACCGTGATCGGCAGCGACATGAACGTGCCGGCGCGGTTCGCATCGTTCGCGAACGGCATCTCGATCCACGCCGATGACTTCGACGACACGCAGCTCGCCGTGGCGAAGGATCGCGTCTACGGCCTCCTCACCCATCCGACGGCGCCCGTGCTCCCCGCGGCGCTCGCGATCGCGGAGCGCGACAAGAGGAGCGGCGCCGACCTCATGCTCGCCTATCAAATCGGAGTCGAGGTCGAATGCAAGGTGGCCGAAGCGATCATGCCGCGCCATTACCAGACCGGATTCCACAGCACCGCGACGTGTGGCTCGATCGGGTCGGCGGCGGCGGCGGCGAAGCTCCTCGGCCTCGATCGCGAGGCGACGCGCCGCGCGCTTTCCATCGGCGCGACGCAGGCCGGCGGCTTGCGCGAGAACTTCGGAACCATGACCAAGCCCTTCCACGCGGGGCGCGCGGCGGAGAACGGGTTGGTCGCCGCGGAGATCGCCGCCCTTGGCTTCACCGCTTCGCCCATCGGGCTGGAGGCCGACCGCGGCTTCTTCCGCGCGGCGGGCGGCGGATTCAGCCCGGAGATGATCGACAAGAAGCTCGGAGCCCCTTGGACCTTCGCGATGCCAGGCATCTCGATCAAGCCGCATCCGAGCGGCTCGCTCACGCACCCCGGCATGGCGGTGATGATGGCGTTGATCACCAAGCACGACATCAGGCCCGAGCGCGTCAAGCACGTGAAGGTCGGCACCAACAGCAACATGCCGAACGCGCTGATCCATCATCGCCCGAAGAACGAGCTGCAGGCGAAGTTCAGCATGGAGTTCTGCATGGCGATCCTCCTCCTCGACAGGAAGGCGGGGCTCGAGCAGTTCACCGACAAGATCGTCAACCGCCTCGACGTGCAGGCGATGATCGCGAAGGTGGAGTTCGGCGTGAATCCCGAGGCGGAGGCCGCCGGCTTCGACAAGATGACCACGATCATCGAGATCGCGATGGACGGCGGCGAGGTGATCAAGGGCCGGGCCGACTTCGGCAAGGGCAGCCCCGCCAATCCCATGACCGACGGCGAGCTCTCCGAGAAATTCCGCCAGTGCGCGGAATGGGGCGGCCTCGATCGCGCCCGTTCGCAAAAGGTTCTCGACATGGTCTGGAACATCGAAACGCTGAAGGATGTGAGCGACCTCACGAAATTGCTGAGGCGTTGAGCGATGTTTGAGGGATTCCAGCAGCGCGATATCGACGCTCCCGGCGCGCGCATCCACCTGCGCGTGGGAGGCGCAGGCCCGCCATTGCTGCTGCTGCACGGCAATCCCCTCACCCACGTGATGTGGCACAAGATCGCGCCGCGCCTCGCGGAGGAATTCACGGTGGTGGCGAC
>JBBRQA010000008.1:0-42553 GCA_038227085.1 Burkholderiales bacterium
AGCCTTGAAGCATCCCTCGCGCGTGCGCCCGCGAATCCAGGTGTAGTGGAGGACCGCGATCGCCGCGGCCGCCGCGAGGCCCGCGTAATAGAAAATGCCGTAGCGTTGCCAGATCCCGATGGCGGCGAGGGTCGCCATGAAAAGCGCGTAGCAGGTCATCACTGCCGCCACATCGTGCCTGCCGAAGAATAGGGCGGAAGTCCTGATGCCGATCCTCGCGTCGTCGTCGCGGTCCACCATCGCGTATTCCGTGTCGTAGGCGATGGTCCAGAACACGTTGGCCGCGAGGAGAGCCCACGCCACTGGCGGCACGCTCATGACCTGCGCCGCGTACGCCATGGGAATCCCGAAGCCGAACGCGATGCCGAGCCACGCCTGCGGCATCCAGAAGAAGCGCTTGAGGAACGGATAGATCGCGGCGATGGCGAGCGCCGCGAAGGAAAGCTTCACGGTGAGGTGGTTCATCTGCCAGACGATCGCGAAGGCCAGCAGCGCGCACACCGCCGCCACGGCGAGCGCCTCCCATGGGCGAATCAGGCCGGCGGCGAGCGGCCGGTCGCGCGTGCGCTCCACTTGCGCATCGAACTTGCGGTCGGCGAAATCGTTGAGCGCGCAACCCGCCGAGCGCATGAGGACGGTGCCGACCACGAAGAGGAGCAGCATGACCGGGTGCGGCCAGCCGCGCTGCGCGAGCCACAGCGCCCAGAGCGTCGGCCAGAGCAGCAGCAGGATGCCGATCGGGCGATTGAGTCGCATCAGCTTTTCGTAGGCGTCGATGCGCGCGAGGATCATGTTCATGCCCTCAGGTAGAACTGGCGCGAGCCGAGCCAGCGGTCGAGGTGCTTCACTACCGCGGGAGCCTTGCTCTTCAGCAACTCGTCGGCCACGTCGCGCGCCGCCTCGATCAGGTCGGTGTCGCGCTCCAGGTCGGCGAAGCGCAGCAGCGGCGCGCCGCTCTGGCGCGAGCCGAGGTATTCGCCGGGCCCGCGCAAGAGGAGGTCCTGGCGCGCGATCTCGAAGCCGTCGTTGGTCTCGTAGATCACCTTGAGCCGCGCGCGCGCCGCCTCCGAGAGCGGCTGGTAGTAGAGCAGGATCGCGAGGCTCTGCTTGGAGCCGCGGCCCACCCGCCCACGCAGCTGGTGCAATTGCGCGAGGCCCATGCGCTCGGCGTGCTCGATCACCATGAGGGTCGCATTGGGCACGTCCACGCCCACTTCGATCACGGTGGTGGCGACCAGGAGCTGGATCTTCCTCGCCTTGAAGTCGGACATGACCTGCGCCTTCTCCGCCGGCTTCAGGCGCCCGTGCACCAGGCCCACGGCGAGATCGGGGAAGGTCGCCTTGATAGTCTCGAACGTGTCGATCGCGGTCTGCAGCTGGAGCGCTTCGGATTCCTCGATGAGCGGGCATACCCAGTAGGCTTGCGCGCCCTCGCGGCAGCTGTCGCGGACGCGCAGGATCACGTCGTCGCGGCGCTCCTCGGCGACCAGCTTGGTGACGATCGGCGTGCGCCCCGGCGGCAGCTCGTCGATCACCGTCACGTCGAGGTCAGCGTAGTAGCTCATCGAGAGAGTCCGCGGGATGGGCGTGGCGCTCATCATGAGCTGGTGCGGCTCGAGCGCGGCGTTGTTGCGGCCGGTGAGCGCGAGGCGCTGCTCCACGCCGAAGCGGTGCTGCTCGTCGACGATGGCCAGGCCCAGCTTGGCGAAGTCCACGCCCTCCTGGAAGAGCGCGTGGGTGCCAATGGCGAGCTGCGTCTCGCCGGAGACGATGGCGTCGACCGCTTTCTTCTTCTCGCGCGCCTTGAGGCTCCCCGCGAGCCACGCGATCCTGACTCCGAGGGGCTCGAGCCAATGGCTCAACTTGAGGTAGTGCTGCTCGGCGAGAATCTCTGTGGGCGCCATCAGCGCGGACTGCCAGCCGTTGCCGATCGCCTGCAACGCCGCCAGCGCCGCGACCAGCGTCTTGCCGCTGCCCACGTCGCCCTGCAACAGGCGGCGCATCGGATGGGGCTGCGAGAGGTCTCGCGAGATCGCGGCGTGCGCCTGGCGCTGCGCGCGCGTGAGCGAGAACGGCAGCGACTTCACCAGCGCATTGGTGAGCGTGTGCGCGTCGGGAAGCTCGGGGGCGAGGCGCGCGCGCCGCTCGCGGTAGGCGATACGCATGGCGAGCTGCTGCGCGAGGAGCTCGTCGAACTTGAGCCGGCGCCACGCCGGATGCGTGCGCTCGTCGAGGCTCGCCGCGTCGACGTTGGGCGGAGGCCGGTGCAGGAACATCACGCTCTCGCGGAACGCCATGAGCTTCAGCTTCGCGAGGAGCTTCGCGTCGAGCGTGTCCTCGAGGGCGAGCGTGTCGAGCATGCGGTCGATCATCGACTTCAGCTGCGACTGCGAAAGTCCCGCGGTGGTCGGGTACACCGGCGTCAGCGATTTCGAAAGCGGCGTGTCCTTGCCGACGATGCGGTATTTCGGGTGCACCATCTCGTCGCCGAAGAATCCCGAGCGCACCTCGCCGAAGAGGCGCACGCGCTTGCCCTCCTGGAACTGCTTCACCTGGCTCGGGTAGAAATTGAGGAAGCGCAGCCACAGCTCCCTCTCGCCGTCGGTGAGCTTCACCACCAGCGTGCGGCGGCCGCGGTATTCGACCTTCGATTCGACGACTTCGGCCTCCACCAGAGCGGGCACGCCCGGGCGCACGTCCTTCAGCACGGTGAGCCTGGTCTCGTCTTCGTAGCGCAGCGGCAGGTGCAGCACCAAGTCGCGGTTGGTGCGGATACCGAGCTTCTCGAGCTTGGCCTGCGTGGAGTCGACGTCCGAGTGGGGGCGCTCGGCGCCCGGGGCTCGCTTGGCGCGGGTGGCCGGCAAGAAGGTTACTTGGCGCCCGGCGAGACCGGCGCCGTCGCGGCAGCGGCCGCGGCGGGGGCGAGATGCTCCTCGCGCGAACCGAGGTACATCACGCAATCGACCTCGACCACCGCGCCGCGCGGCAGCGACGCCACGCCCACGGCGGCACGCGCCGGATAGGGCTCGTTGAAATAGGCGGCCATCACCTCGTTCACCTTCGCGAAGTTGCCGAGGTCGGGGAGGTAGACCGTGACGCGCGCCACGCGGTCGAAGTCGCCGCCCGCCTCCTTGCAGATGGCCCGCAGGTTATCGAAGACGCGCCGCACGTGCACCTCGAAATCGCCCTCCACGAGCTTCATGGTTTTCGGGTCGAGCGGGATCTGGCCGGAAACGTACACCGTGTCGCCGGCGCGCACCGCCTGCGAATAGGTGCCGATGGCGGCGGGGGCTTCGGGGGTGGTTATGGATCTCATCGTGATTGGATCCCGGCCTGCGCCGGGAAGACGTTAGGTTTTCTTTTTTAGCCTGGCGAGGCGCACGACTTCCGGGATGCGGCGCAGGCGCCGGAAGACGTGCGCGAGGTGCATGCGGTTCTTCACCTGGATGGTGAAGATGACGGTGGTGTACTGCGGGCTCGAGCGCTGCTCGGTCTCGATGTGGTCGATGTTGGAATCGGCCTCCGAGACTTCGGCGGCGAGGCGCGCGAGCACGCCGCGGTGGTTCTGCGCGATGAGGCGGATGTTCACGTCGAAGAGCCGGTCGGCGGACGGGTCCCACTGCACGTCCACCCACTTCTCCGGATCGAAGTGGAAGGGGTGGATCGCGGGGCAGTCGTGGGTATGCACGACCAGGCCCTGGCCCTTCTTGATCTGCGCGATGATCGGGTCGCCGGGGATGGGGCGGCAGCACGGCGCGAACTGCACCGCGAGGCCTTCGGTGCCGCGGATGGTGATCGAGTCGAGGCGGTGCTCGCCGTCGGCGGCGGCGTCGCCGATCGAAAGCAGCTTCTTCGCGACCACCACCGCGAGCCGCCTGCCCAGGCCGATGTCGGCGAGGACCTCCTCGCGCGTGTTGGCGGCGTCGCCCTTGAAGAAGCGCGTCCAGTGCGCGTCGCCGATCTCGTCCGGGTTGGCCTTGAGCGAGCGCAGCGCCTGCACCAGCAGCAGCTCGCCCACCTCGGCGGATTCCTGCAGCTGCATGGTCTTCAGGTAATGGCGGATGTGCGAGCGCGCCTTGCCGGTGGCCACGTACGAGAGCCACACGGGATTGGGCCGCGCCTGCGGGTCGGTGAGGATCTCGACGCGGTTGCCGTTGCGCAGGATCGTGCCGAGCGGCACCGGCTCGCCGTCCACTTTCGACGCGATGCAGTGGTTGCCGACGTCCGTGTGCACCGAATAGGCGAAATCGATCGGCGTCGCGCCCTTGGGCAGCGCGAAGATCTTGCCCTTCGGCGAGAACACGTAGACCTCGTCGGGGAAGAGGTCCACCTTGATGTGCTCGAGGAATTCGAGCGCGTCGCCCGACTCGCTCTGGATCTCGAGGAGCGACTGCAGCCACTGGTGCGTCTTCAGCTGCACGTCCTTCTGGTCCTCGGCGCTCTTGTACATCCAGTGCGAGGCGACACCCGCCTCCGAGACCTTGTGCATCTCCGGCGTGCGGATCTGCATCTCGATCGGCATGCCGAACGGGCCGAAGAGGGTCGTGTGCAGCGACTGGTAGCCGTTCGCCTTCGGGATCGCGATGTAGTCCTTGAACTTGCCCGGGATCGGCTTGTAGAGCGTATGCAGCGCGCCCATCGCGAGGTAGCAGCTCGGCACGTCGGGCACGATGATGCGGAAGCCGTAGATGTCGAACACTTCGGAGAACGAGATGTTCTTCTCCTGCATCTTCTTGTAGATGGACGAGATGTGCTTTTCGCGGCCGGTCACCTGCGCCTCGACCTTGAACTCCTTCAGGCGCGCCTGGATCGCCTCCTGGAGCTTGCCCACCGCGTCGCGCCGGTTGCCGCGCGCCTTCTTCAGCGCCTTGTCGAGGACGCGGAAGCGGTTCGGATGCAGGTAGTGGAAGCCGAGATCTTCGAGCTCGTAGTAGAGCGCATTCAAACCGAGGCGATTGGCGATCGGCGCATAGATGTCGAGCGTCTCGCGCGCGATCCGCTCCTGCTTCTCGGGCGGAACCGCCTCGAGCGTGCGCATGTTGTGCAGGCGATCGGCGAGCTTGATCAGGATCACGCGCACGTCGCGCGCCATCGCGAGCAGCATCTTGCGGAAGTTCTCCGCCTGAGCGTGCTGCAGCGTGGCGAACTCGATGCGGTCGATCTTGGAGACGCCGTCCACCAGCTCGGCGACCGCCTTGCCGAAGCGCTTGGCGATCTCGGTCTTGGTGGTGGGGGTGTCCTCGACGACGTCGTGCAGCAGCGCCGCCATCAGCGCCTGCGGGTCGAGGTGCCATTCGGCGAGGATCCTGGCGACCGCGAGCGGGTGCGTGATGTACGGCTCGCCGCTCTGCCGGTACTGGCCGGCGTGCGCCGCGCGCGCGACGCCGTAGGCCTCCTCGATGTGCTCGACGTCCTTCGGCTTGAGGTAGCCCAGGACCGCGGTCAGCTCACCGGGCCCCGGCCCGGGAAGCGAAGCTCCCGAGGCCTTGACGATCGATGCGACGGAATGGATGCCGAGCGCGGGCATTTCGCCAAACCGGGGTCAGACCGGGGTCTGACCCGGTGCGTCAGAGCACCGGAGGAACGGGCACGGGCGGGTTGAGCAGCTCGCGGCCGAGCTTGCCGCTAGCGATCTCGCGCAGGGCGATCACGCACGGCTTGTCCTTGTTGGGCTCGACCAGCGGCGTCGCACCGAGCGCGATCTGGCGCGCGCGGTTGGTCGCGGCGAGCGTGAGCTCGAAGCGGTTGGAGAATTGCTTCATGCAGTCGTCTACGGTGATGCGTGCCATGGAAATCCCTCCGTTACTTGAATTCGCCGAGCAGGGAAGCGAGACGAGCGGCCTGCTGTGCGCGCGACACGCGGGTCGCATGTACGACGCAAATCAGGTCCGACAACGCTGCCTCGAAGCGCTCGTTGACAATTATATATTCAAATTCAAGAACATGCGAGATTTCTTCGCGGGCGCTCGCCATCCGCCGCTCGATCGCGTCAGGAGCGTCTTTTCCCCTTGATTCCAAGCGCTTGCGCAGCTCGGCGAGGGACGGGGGGAGGATGAAGATGCCCACCAGGTTGGGAAACAGGGTTTTCAGCTGCGCCGCACCCTGCCAGTCGATCTCCAGGAGGACGTCGTGGTCGCCGGAGAGCTGGTTCTCGATCCAGCGCTTGCTGGTGCCGTAATAGTTGCCGTAGACGTTGGCGTGCTCGAGGAAATCGCCCTGGGCGATCATTTTTTCGAACGTGGGCCGGTCGACGAAGTTGTACTCGCGCCCGTCCGCCTCCCCTTCGCGCGGCCTGCGCGTGGTGTACGAGATCGACAGCCGGATGTTCGGCTCCTTCTCCAGCAACGCGCCGACCAGGCTCGTCTTGCCGGCCCCGGAAGGTGCGACGACGACGAAGAGGTTTCCGCGCATTACTCGATGTTCTGGACTTGCTCGCGCATCTGCTCGATCAGCACCTTGAGCTCCACCGAGATGCGGGTCATGTCGTTGGCGACCGACTTGGAGCCGAGCGTGTTGGCCTCGCGATTCAACTCCTGGCAGAGGAAATCGAGGCGCTTGCCGCAGGCGCCGCCCTTGTCCATCACGCGGCGGAATTCCGCGACGTGGGCCACCAGACGCGAGAGCTCCTCATCCACGTCGATGCGCGCGGCGTAGAGCACGATCTCCTGGTGGATGCGCTCGTCCGAGGGCGAGGCGCCGGCCTCGGCCACTTTCGCCGAAAGCTTGTCCGCGAAGGCCTTCACGGCGCCCGGCAGGAGGGGCTCGGCATCCTTCACCAGCGCCGCCATGCGGTCCAGGCGCTCGCGCAGGATCGCCTCGAGCTTGGCGCCTTCACGCGCGCGCGTCTGGTCCAGGTCCCTGATGGCCTGGCCGAGCAACGCCATCACTTGCTCCTTGGCCCGGTCCGCGGAAAGCGCCTCCTCGGCAAGCACGCCGGGCCAGTGCAGCACTTCGGACACGGACATCGGCCGCGCGTCGGGAAAGCGCGCGAGGACTTCGCGCGAGGCGGCGTTGAGGGCGGCGAGCGCGTCCGAATCGGGGACCAGCGAGCGCTTGGCGCTCGCCACAGGCGTGAACGTGATGCGGCAATCGACCTTGCCGCGCGTGAGGCGCGCTGCCACCGCCTCGCGCATCGCGGGCTCCAGGGGCCGCAGCTCCTCCGGGATGCGCGTCTGGAACTCGAGATAGCGATGGTTGACCGTCTTCAGTTCCACCGCGAGACTGCCCTGGGCGCTTTCCTGCGCGGCGGCGGCGAAGCCCGTCATGCTCGAGATCATGGGATCGTGGGCCGGTGCGACGCGGCCAGTGGGATTATTCGCCTTTACAAGGCGCGGGGGAGTGCCGACAATTGCCGAGAATTATATCGGAACACTCCCGCTCCAATGCCCGCACAAGCGAATCAGCCATTGCCCGCCGGCTATGTGCTGAACGGCTATCGCATCGAGAAGCCCCTTTCCTCGGGGGGGTTCAGCATCGTCTATCTCGCGCGTGACGAGAAGGACACGCCCTATGCGATCAAGGAATACCTGCCTTCGTCGCTGCCGCTGCGCACCGAGGGTGTCGAGGTCACGATCGACGACGCCAACCTCGCCGTGTTCCGCCATGGCCTGAGGTGCTTCTTCGAGGAGGGGCGCGCGCTCGCGATGATCTCGCATCCCAACGTCGTGCGCGTGGAGAACTTCTTCCGCGCCAACGAGACCTGCTACATGGTGATGCAGTACGTGCGCGGCAGGACTCTGCAGTTCCACATCCAGAGGAACCGCCACGAGTTCACCGAGGCGTTCATCCGCAGGATCTTCATCCACCTCATGAACGGGCTGCGCGAAGTGCACGCGAGGAAGCTCCTGCACCTCGACATCAAGCCCGCCAACATCTTCATCGCGATGGAGGGCCGCCCGGTGCTGCTCGACTTCGGCGCCGCTCGCATCACGCTCTCCGAGGAGGCGATGAAGCTGAAGCCGATGTACACCGCGGGCTTCGCGGCGCCCGAGCACTATCGCTTCCACCCCGACGAGCTCGGGCCGTGGAGCGACATCTACTCGGTGGGCGCGACGATGTACACGTGCATCGGTGGCACGCCGCCGCAGGCGGGCGACGCGCGCGAGGAGAAGGACCGCATGATCCCGCTGCGCACGCTCGCGCGCCTGCACTACTCGGCGGATCTCTACGACATCGTCGAATCCTGCCTCGCCGTGGACCGCATGAAGCGCCCGCAGACCGCGTTCGACCTGCAGAAGCGCCTCATGGAGGAGCCGCCCGAGGAGAAGCGCGGCTTCCTCGACACGATCAACACGCCGCTCTCCAAGCTCTTCTCCCGCTAGTGCGCTTCACCATATTCCAGGACAGCCGCACCGGGGACCGCAAGGGCAACGAGGACCGCGTCGGCTATTCGTACAGCCGCGACGTGCTGCTCATGATCATCGCCGATGGCATGGGCGGCCACATCGACGGCGAGGTGGCCGCGGAGATCGCGGTGACCGAGATCACGCGCCGCTTCCAGCAGGAGGCGCGCAACAAGCTGAAGAAGCCGGCGGACTTCCTCGTGTCCGCGATCCAGTCGGCGCACCGCTCGATCGTCTCGCACGCGGTCGAGCACAACCTCCTCGAATGCCCGCGCACCACCGTGGTCGCGTGCATCGTGCAGAACGGTTCCGCGTACTGGGCGCACGCCGGGGACTCGCGCCTCTACGTGCTGCGGCGCGGCGAGCTGATCGCGCAGACCCAGGACCACTCGCGCGTGCAGATGATGATCGACGCGGGCGAGATCACCGCGGAGATGGCGGCGCGCCATCCCGAGCGCAACAAGATCTTCAGCTGCCTGGGCGGCGTGGTGCCCCCGCAGATCGCGGGCGGGCGCGAGTTCCCCCTCGAGACCGGCGACACGATCCTGCTTTCCACGGACGGCTTCTGGGCGCAGATCCCGGGCAACATCCTCGGCAACATGCTGCGCAAGCAGTCGCTCGTGGACCTCCTGCCAGGGCTCCTCACCGAGGCGCAACGCCGCGCCAAGGGCGAGTCCGACAACCTTTCCGTCGTCGCGATGACGTGGGAGAGCCAGGACGACGCACACGTTGCCGACACGCAGAGCATGGACACCGAATTCACCAGCTCGACCAACACCGAGTCGCTCGAGTCCAAGGAAGTCGCCGACGACGTGACCGACGAGGATATCGAGCGCGCCATCAACGAAATCCAGGACGCGATCCGCAAGGTTCCGCGCTAGGCCCGCCGATGAAACGCTCCTTCGATCGCGGCGCAGACGCGCTTCGCCCTGTGCGCTTCCAACGCGGCTACACGCGCCACGCCGAGGGCTCCGTGCTGGTCGAGATGGGCCACACGCAGGTGCTGTGCACCGCGAGCGTGGAGGAGAAGGTGCCGCCCTTCCTCAAGGGCAAGGGCAAGGGCTGGGTCACCGCCGAGTACGGCATGCTGCCACGCGCGACCAATACCCGCAGCTCGCGCGAGGCGGCGAGCGGCAAGCAATCGGGGCGCACGCAGGAGATCCAGCGGTTGATCGGCCGCAGCCTGCGCGCGGTCACCGACCTCGGCAAGCTCGGCGAGCGCCAGATCACCATCGACTGCGACGTGCTGCAGGCCGACGGCGGCACGCGCTGCGCTTCCATCACGGGGGCCCTGGTGGCGCTCGCCGACGCGCTCGCCTGGCTGCGCGAAAAGCAGCTGCTGGCGGCCGATCCCCTGCGCGACTTCGTGGCCGCGGTCTCGGTCGGGATCGTCGGCGGCGAGGCGGTGCTCGACCTCGACTATTCCGAGGACTCGGGATGCGACACCGACATGAACGTGGTGATGACCGGCGCCGGGCACTTCGTCGAGATCCAGGGCACGGCCGAGAAAGTGCCGTTCACCCGCGAGCAGATGTCGCGCCTGCTCGACCTGTCGGGCAAGGGCATTGCCGAGTTGATCTCGCTTCAGCGCAAAGCGCTTGCCGCCCCTTTTAACGCAGGTGAACGCAGATAAAGGTGTGAACCGAGTCGTCATCGCGTCAAATAACCCCGGCAAGCTGCGCGAGTTGCGCGCTCTGCTCGAGCCGCTGGGTATCGAAGCCCTCCCGCAATCGGAATTCGCGGTCACCGAAGCCGAAGAGCCGCATTTGACCTTCCTCGAAAACGCGCTGGCGAAAGCACGCCACGCCGCGAGCGTCACGCGATTGCCGGCCCTCGCCGACGACTCGGGCCTCTGCGTGAGTGCCCTCTCCGGTGGGCCGGGCGTGCACTCCGCCTACTACGCGGGAAAGGAGGGCAGCCGCGAGGAGCGCGACGCGCGCAACAACGCGAAGCTGATGGAGCGACTGCGCGCCGCCGGCGATCGCTCCGCGTTCTACTACTGCGTGTTGGTGCTGGTACGCAACCGGGACGATCCCACGCCGCTCGTGGCCGACGGAACGTGGCAGGGCGAGATCGTATTCAAGCCGCGCGGCGCGAACGGTTTCGGCTACGACCCCTATTTCCTCGTGCGCGGCGGGACGCTCACCGCGGCGGAGCTGGCCGAAGGCCAGAAGAACCGCGTGAGCCATCGCGGCCAGGCGCTCGGCGCCCTCGCCGCCAAGCTCAGCGCAAGCGCTTGATGAACGTGTCCTCGTAGGTCCGCGTCCACGCCTGTTGCTTGTCGAGCGCTTCCGCCGCGTCGATGAAGCGGATCGCGCGCTCGCCGAACGGCGTCGGCACCTTGCTGTTCGATGGCACGAAATTTCCGGCCGCGAGGATCGCCTGCCCTTCGCCGAGGAAGAAATCGAAGAGCAGCATCGCCGCGTGGGGGTGCGCGCTTCTGGCGGTTACCGCGACGGCGTGCAGCTGGGCGACCGCCGGGTCGAGGAGGATCCAGTCGATCGCCGCGCCCTTGGTCTTGAGCTGCTGCGGCTTGTAGTTGTACACCGTGAGCGCCAGAGGCACCTCGCCCGCGGCGACCAGGTTGGCGAGCAGCGTATGGCCCTTGCGCACCGAGATGCCGTTGCTCGCCACGATATCTCCGAACAGCTTCTGCGCATGCCCGCCGCCCATCGCCTCCAGCAGGGTGCCGAACCAGGCCTGGTCCTCGGCTTCGATGCCGAGCCGGCCTTTCCAGCGCGGATCGAGGAGGTCCTGGTACGTCCTGGGCAGCTCCTCGCGCTTCACCTTCTCGGTGTTGTACGCCTGCACGAAGACATCCATGGTGGAAGTCGCGTACTCGTGGTGCGCGGGAAGCGTCCCCGGACGCATGGCGGCGAAGTGGGGCGAATCCATGCGCAGCAGCATCTTCTCCCGACGCAGCGCCTCCATCTCCGGCGAGTTGTTCTCGATGAAGTCGACGTCGCGCTTGCCGGCGCGCGTCTCGCTGACCACGCGCTGCACGACATTCTCGGAGCTCGAGCGCCAGTCGCGCACCTTGACGCCGTACCTGGCGCTGAACGCGTCGAATACCGGCTTCAGGTCCTCGGTCTGCGTGGAGTGGTAGACCATCACCTCGCCTTCCCTGCGCGCGCCCTCGACGAGCGCCCTGGTGCGCGCCTCGCCCTGCAGGCGCGCCATTGCCGCGATGTCCTGGGCGGGTGCGATTCCGGGAATCGCCAGCGCCGATGCGAGCGCCAGGGCAATCGCGAGCTTCATCATTCCTCCTATTCGGCGGCGCGTTCTTCGCGCGGGTTGTCGAGCGTGCGCCAGTCGGTGCTCTTCGGAACGATGCCTTCGAAGGAGCGCAAGCTCGCGTGCGCCACTTGGGGCGCGGCGGTGCCGATCGCGGGCTTGCCCGCGGCGAAGTCCTTCACCGCCTCGACCATGATGCGGCGGAACTCCACGATCGCGAGGTCGCTCGCGCCGAGGCGCTCGATGCCGCGGTCGGCGATGCGCCCCATGGTCTCCCACATCGCCATGTCCTGCATCGGGATGCCGCGGATGCCGGTGAAGTCGCCGAGCTTCATCGCGCTGCGGTCCTGGAGGTAGTTGTTGTCGCGCGTGCGGAACTTGCGGTACTTGGCGTCGAGGTCGATGCCCACCTGCGCGCCGCAGAACTTGCGCCACGACTCCTGGTCGATGCCCGGCCCCGTATCGCTCCACGCGACGAAATAGAAATAGGTGTTGGTGTCGTCCTGCGGGATGTGCAGGATCGACAGGTTGTACAGGTTGTTGGGCGGGATGTGCACGGTGAATGGCGCCTGGAAGAGCGTCACGCGGATGTAGTCGTGCGTAGCGGAATTGGCGATCGGGCGGCGGATCGCGGCGTAGCGGAAGCCGAACGGCGTCTGCTGCAGCTGCAGGCGCGGCGCCTTGTCGGTCGAGGGGCGCGGCCAGGCGGTGCCCGTCGCCTTGGCGCCATCGACGCGCGCGGGCGGCATGTCGGTGGAGTGCAGGCTCGAGCTGTGCGCGGAATCGATGGCGCCCTCGAGGATCTGCGCCCAGTTGCACGGCACCTGCACCTTGACGATGGAAACGCGCGTCCCGGGCGAGGGTGCGAAGGCGGGCGGCTCGAACGCGGGCATCGCCTCCGCGGGGCCCATGAAAGCCCATACGAACCCGCCCCATTCCTGCGCCGGGTAGGCAGTGTGCTTCACCTTGCTGCACAGT
This sequence comes from Burkholderiales bacterium, assembly GCA_038227085.1. Taxonomy (GTDB): domain Bacteria; phylum Pseudomonadota; class Gammaproteobacteria; order Burkholderiales; family Usitatibacteraceae; genus Usitatibacter. The sequence continues at coordinate 12,555 of JBBRQA010000008.1, forward strand.
CCGCTCGACGCGGGCTCCGAAGCCATCTCGAGCACGTTACCCTTCACGTCGACTTTCCAGCCGTGGTACAGGCAGCGCAGCCCGCCCTCTTCGTTGCGGCCCATGACGAGCGATGCGCGGCGATGGGGGCAATGCTCGTCGAGCACGCCGACGTTGCCGTCGCTATCGCGGAACACCACCAGGTCCTCGCCCAGGATCTTCGCGTGCACCGGGGTACCATCCGCCTCGGCGACCTCCTCGGCGAGGCACACCGGAATCCAGTGGCGGCGCATGAGGCTCCCCATGGGGGCCGCGCCCTCGACCCGGCAGAGGAGGTCGTTTTCCGGGCTGGTCAGCATTGCCCACCTCCAAACGCGGGTGTAAGTTAGACATCTAAGATTATCGCTATCGTCGGCGAAAAGCAAAACACATGGAATTGCGCGTCGTCCGCGCCGAGAAGATCGCGGCGGACATCCATCTCTTCGAGCTGCGCCATCCGGAAGGCGCCGAGCTGCCGGGGTTCACAGCGGGGGCGCACGTCGCCGTGACCTCTCCCAACGGCAGCGTGCGCAAGTATTCACTGTGCAACGATCCCGCCGAGCGCGGCGGTTACGTGATCGCGGTGAAACGCGACCCGCATGGCCGAGGTGGATCGGTGGATCTTGTCGACCAGGCGCACGTGGGCGGCGCCGTCCAGGTGTCGCCGCCGCACAACGCCTTCGCTCTCGCGGAGAAGGCGCCATCGCACATCCTCATCGCGGGCGGGATCGGCATCACGCCGCTGATGTCCATGGCGCGCCACCTGAACGGGGAGGGCCGGCGCTACAAGCTCTACTACCTCACGCGCTCGCCGGAGCACACCGCGTTCCGGGAAGAGCTGCGTGCAGAGGATTTCAATGGCAAGGTCGTGATCCACCACGATGGCGGCGATGCGGCGAGCGCGTTCGACCTGTGGCCCGTACTCGAGAAGCCTTCCGCCGCGCACGTCTACTGTTGCGGGCCCCGCCCCCTCCTCGAAGCGGTGCGTGACATGACGGGCCACTGGCCGAGGACGGCGATCCACTTCGAGAGCTTCATCGACGCGGGCGCCGCGGCGCGCCCGGAGGACAAGTCCTTCACGGTGATCCTCGCTAAATCAGGCGAGCGCATCGTGGTGCCGCCCGGCGTCTCGATCCTCGCCGCGATGCGCAGCCGCGGCCACGAAGCGCCGAGCTCGTGCGAGAGCGGCACCTGCGGCACCTGCCGCACGCGCCTTGTTTCGGGCGAGGCCGATCATCGCGACCTGGTGCTCATGGACGACGAGAAGGCGGAACAGATCATGATCTGCGTATCGCGCGCCGTATCGGCCGAGATCGCGATCGAGCGCTGATGGCGCGCGCGATCCGCCTCGGCATTGCGGGACTGGGCCGCGCCTTCACGCTGATGGCGCCCACCCTCGCCACGCATCCCGGGGTCGAGCTGGTCGCGGCCGCCGACCCACGGCAGGAGGCGCGCGAGCGCTTCGCTGCTGACTTCGGCGCGCGGGCCCACGACAGTGTCGAGGCGCTGTGCGACGACACGAACGTCGAAGCGGTGTACGTCGCGACCCCGCACCAGCTCCACGCACGCCATGCGGTTATCGCCGCTTCGCGCGGCAAGCACGTGCTCGTGGAAAAACCCATGGCGGTCACGCTCGACGAGGCACAGTCGATGATCGACGCCGCTCGCGCCGGCGGCGTGCATCTCGTGATCGGCCACAGCCACAGCTTCGACGCGCCGATCCTGCGCGCGCGCGCCATCGTCGAGTCCGGCGAGCTGGGCCGCGTGCGCATGATCACCGCGCTCAACTTCACCGACTTCCTCTATCGCCCGCGCCGCCCCGAGGAGCTCGACACGCAGGCCGGCGGCGGAGTCCTCTTCAGCCAGGCCGCGCACCAGGTGGACATCGTGCGGCTCCTGGGTGGCGGCCTGGTGAAGAGCGTGCGCGCGATGGCGGGCGCGTGGGACCCGGCGCGGGCGACCGAGGGCGCGTACTCGGCCCTTCTCGCATTCGAGGAGGGCGCCTTCGCGTCGTTGACCTACAGCGGCTACGGGCATTTCGATTCCGACGAGTTCGTGGGCGGTATCGGCGAGACCGGCTTCCCCAAGGATGCAACGCGCTACGGCGCCGCGCGACGTGCGCTGGCGGAGCTCGCTGCCGGGGACGCGGAGGCCGCTGCGAAGGCGGCGCGCAACTACGGCGGCGCGCACGCCCCGAGGTCCGCGGACAGCGCGCCGTGGCATGAGCACTTCGGCCTCCTGGTGGTCTCGTGCGAGCGCGGCGACGTGCGTCCCACCCCGTCCTCCGTGATCGTATACGGCGACGACGCGGTGCGCAGCGAGATCCTCGGGAAGCCGAAGGTGCCGCGCGCCGAGGTGATCGACGAGCTCGCGGCCGCGGTGGTCGACGGCGTGGCGCCGCTCCACGACGGCGCGTGGGGCCTCGCCACCCTCGAGACCTGCCTCGCAATGCTCGCGTCCGCGCGCAGCGGGAACGAAGTCGCGCTCGCGCGGCAGTGCCGGCCGCGTGGGATAATTCGCGCGTGAATCCCGACCGCGACGGCCCCGGCAGGAAGGCCACGCAGGAAATACTGCGCCACTGGCGCGAAGCGGTCCCCGAAGACCGCCTCGCCCACCTCGTGAAGGACACCTCGCGTGCGCTGGTGCGCGCGCTGCAGATGCGCCTCGTCGAGCATGGCGTATCGTTCGGCCACTGGACTTTCCTTCGCATCCTCTGGGAGCACGATGGCCTCACGCAGAGGAGCCTGTCGAGTGAGGCCGGCGTGATGGAGCCCACCACGTTCTCCGCGCTGAAGGCGATGGAGCAGCTGGGCTACGTGACGCGCCGCCAGGTGCCGGAGAACCGCAAGAACATATACGTCTTTCTCACCGCCAAGGGCCGCGCCCTCAAGGGCAAGCTCGTGCCTCTCGCCGAGGAGGTGAACGGCATCGCGGTGGCGGGCCTTTCGGCAGCGGACATCGCGCGGAGCCGCGAGATCCTCATCGCCGTCATCGCGAACCTCGCGCGCGACGAGGCGGGGACCGGCAACGGGCCCCGGCGCGTGCCCTCGACGCGTGAGCTGGCGCGCCTCGTCGCCAGCGGCGCCAAGGCGCGGCGTACGCGCGCCTGACGCCATGAAGTTGGCCGAGCTTCCGCCGCTGTCGCTCTATGTCCACATCCCGTGGTGCCTGCGCAAGTGCCCGTACTGCGACTTCAATTCCCACGAAAAGCGCGGCGACCTTCCGGAAGGCGAGTACGTGGACGCGCTCATCGCGGACCTCGAGTCGAGCCTGCCGCGAGTGTGGGGGCGCCGCTTGCACACGATCTTCATCGGCGGCGGCACGCCGAGCCTGTTCGCGCCGCCGTCGATCGAGCGGCTGTTGACCGCCGTGCGCACGCGCCTCATGGTGGACCCGGACACCGAGATCACCATGGAAGCCAATCCCGGCACCTTCGAGCGGGAGCGCTTCCAGGGCTACCGCGACGCTGGCGTGACGCGCCTGTCACTCGGCGTGCAGAGCTTCGACGATGCGATGCTGGCCGCGGTCGGGCGCGTGCACGGCGCGGACGAAGCGCGCCGCGCGCTCGCCGCCGCTCTCGAGATCTTTCCCACGGTCAACGCCGACCTCATGTATGCACTGCCCGGACAATCCCCCGAGGGCGCAATCGCCGACGTGCGCGAGGCGATCGCCGCGGGCGCGCCGCACGTCTCGGCCTACCATCTCACCCTCGAGCCCGACACGCACTTCCACAAGTTTCCGCCGCGCCTTCCCGACGACGACGCCGCGGCGGACATGCAGGTGGCGATCGAGGAGACGCTCGCGGGCGCGGGCTACGGGCACTACGAGACATCGGCCTTCGCGAAACCGGGCGCGCGCGCCAAGCACAACCTCAACTACTGGACCTTCGGCGACTACCTCGGCATCGGCGCCGGGGCGCACGGCAAGATCTCGTTCCGCGATCGCATCACGCGCGAGCAGCGCGAGAGGAAGCCGCAGACCTACCTGCGCGCGGCACTCGAAGGCGACGCAATCCAGGAAGCGCGCGAGGTGAGCGGGAACGAGCTGCCGTTCGAGTTCATGTTGAATGCGCTGCGCCTGATCGAGGGATTTCCGGTGGCGCTCTTCGCGCAGCGCACCGGATTGCCGATCACGGTGATCGAGCGCCAGCTGAACGAGGCCGAGGGCGCCGGGCTCCTCGAGCGCGACCACGCGACCATTCGCCCGACTGAAAGGGGCCAGCGCTTCCTGAACGACCTGCTCGAGCCCTTCCTGCCCGCGCAAGGCGTGAGCGCCAGGACCATCCCGATCAATATAGCTTCGCCGGGTACGTCGCGTCCTTCATGAACGGCGGCTCGCGTCCACACAACGACTCGAGCAGGATCAGTTCCGCGTCGGTGTGGTTCTGGAACGGTCCCGCCTCGACGCGCATCACGCCGCCATCGTCGCGCAGCAGCAGCGGCTGCTCGTGGTGCTTGGTCTGCACCAGCTTCGCGCCCGTCATCCCGGGGCCCTCGACGAGCGCCTCCCCGTAGCAGAGGCAGAAGTACACGCTGTCGGGGTTGACCTCGATGTAGGCGCCGGTGCCGCGGATGCCGATGGACGCCGTCGCCGCCTTGATCATGACCGGCTTCCGCGAGAACACCGACAGCACCTTGCCAGAGGAGATGAGGAGATCCTTCAGTACGCCCTGGCTACCCGTGATCTCGATCGTCGTCTGCGCGCGCATCAGGAACGCGTCCTTGCCGACCACGATCACCGCCTGGCTCGCGCCCCCCGTGGAAACGCGATCGCCTACCTGGACCGCGGTCCCCACTTTGGCCGCGCGGCCGTTCACGCTGGCCGTGCCCTCCAGCCGATTCACGCCCGGCGGGATGTCGCCCTTGGCGAGTGCGTTCGACGCCAGGTTGGAAAGTGCGACGCCGCCGCCGGCGGCGAGGTAACGCATCAAGTCACGTCGGTTCATCGTCATGCCCTGGTGAAGAGGAGATCCCACACGCCGTGGCCGAGCTTGCGCCCGCGGCGCTCGAACTTGGTCTCGGGTCGATGCGTCGGGCGCGGCGCGAAGCCCTCCGCGGTGTTGCGCAACCGCGCGCTCGCCGAGAGGACCGCGAGCACCTGCTCCGCATACTCCTGCCAATCGGTCGCGACGTGCAACCGGCCTCCGCTCGCGAGGCGCGAGGCGGCGAGCTCGACGAATCCAGGCTGCAGCAGGCGGCGCTTGTGGTGGCGCTTCTTCGGCCACGGGTCGGGGAAGAACACATGGATCGCCGCGAGAGAGTCTGGCGGCACCATGTCGCGCAGCACCTGCACCGCGTCGTGCTGGACGATGCGCACGTTGGCGAGCGAGCCTTCCCCGATCTGCTTCAGGAGGCTGCCCACGCCCGGCGCGTGCACCTCGATCGCGAGGTAATTGGTGCCGGGGTTTTCCGCGGCGATGCGCGCCGTGGTCTCGCCCATGCCGAAGCCGATCTCGGCGACCACGGGCGCCTTGCGACCAAAGAGCTCGATGAAATCGAGGGTAGCCGCCCGGTAAGTCACCCCGTAGAGCGGCATGAGCTCGGCCACGGCGCGCTGCTGCGCGGGCGAGTAGCGGCCCTGCCGCAGGACATAGCTGCGGATGGGCGGATGGGACTCGGTCTCGGGTGCAGCCATGGCGTTTCGAAATCCGAAAAGGGCGCGCGAATTATAGGCCGCGCCCGGGTGGAGCTTTTTTGCAACACCGGTTGTTTGACACCCGCCGGGCACGGGCCTAAATTGGCCGCAAAGGGCGGTGAAAACAATGAAGCCTCAAATCGGGTTGGCCGCACTCGCTTTCGCCATGGTGCCCGCCATGTCGGCGGCGGAAGACTATCTGGGCGGCCTGAGGCTTCCGCGCGCGAGCGCACCCGATCCCGGCGGCACTTTCTCCTTCGTATCCGAGCCCGTCTCGAGCTTCGCATCTTCCGGCACACGTGTGGGCGACGGCGGCATGCGCCTGAAGCTCGGCTACAAGTATTCCCGCTTCTTCTCGGTCGAAAGCGAGTTCGTCGATTTCGGCCGCACGCCGGCCGACATCTTCACCAGCCCCGGCAACCTCGCCTCGGCCTTCCGCAGCACCGGATTCGGCGTGGACACCGTTGCCACGCTACCGGTCTGGCGCAGCTTCTCGTTCTACGGGCGCCTGGGGGCCTACCGAGGCGAGGCGCGCAACGCGTTCGCCGCCTATTCAACCTCGCTGCTGGGTGAGAGCGCAGCGCGCGGCACGCGCCTGCGCTACGGCCTGGGCATGCGCTACGACTTCACCAAGGCTTTCGGGGTCCACGCCGAGATGGAACGCTACTCTCCCGTGGGGTCCGCGCAGCCCGAAGGCCCCGAATCCGAGCTCTTCTCGGTCGGAGTCAACTGGCGGTTCTAGCCGGTCTTCTGGATCAGGCCGCCTTCGGGTGAGCTCGGGCTCGCCTCGTAGGGCTTCTTCGCCATGCGCCCGGCGAGGAATGCTTCGCGTCCCGCCTCCACCGCGAGCTTCATGGCGCGCGCCATCCGCACCGGATCCTTCGCCTTGGCGATCGCGGTATTCATCAGCACGCCGTCGCACCCCAGCTCCATCGCGATGGCCGCGTCGGAGGCCGTGCCGATCCCCGCGTCCACCAGCACCGGCACCTTCACGCGGTCGATGATGATCTGGAGGTTCCACGGGTTGATGATGCCCATGCCCGAGCCGATGAGGGAGGCGAGCGGCATCACCGCGACGCAGCCGATGTCCTCGAGGCTCTTCGCCATGATCGGATCGTCGCTGCAGTACGCCATCACCTCGAAGCCTTCTGCGACCAGGGTCTTCGCAGCGGCGAGCGTCTCCGGCATGTTCGGGTAGAGGCTCTGCGCGTCGCCCAGCACCTCGAGCTTCACCAGCGCGTGGCCGTCGAGGAGCTCGCGCGCGAGGCGCAGCGTCCGCACCGCGTCCTGCGCGGTGTAGCAGCCGGCGGTGTTCGGCAGGATCGTGAAGCGCGAGGGCGGCAGCTCGTCGAGGAGATTGGGCTCGCCCGCGTTCTGGCCGATGTTGGTGCGCCGGATCGCGACCGTCACGATGCGCGCGCCGCTCGCCTCGATGGCCGCGCGCGTCTCGGCGAAATCGCGATACTTGCCCGTGCCCACCAGCAGGCGCGAATCGTAGGCCTTGCCCGCAACCAGCAGATTGTCGTTCGCCATGGCGCTCATCCTCCTCCCACCGCGATCACGACCTCGATGCGGTCGCCGTCCGCCAGGCGCGCGTCGCCGAAATGGCTGCGCGGCACGATCTGGCCGTTGCGCTCGACCGCGAGCCGCCGGCCGGCCAGGGCGAGCTCGTCGAGAAGCTGGATGAAGGTGAGCGGGGCGGGAAACTCACGGGGCGCCCCGTTCAGCGTCACTCGTATGGGCGCGGACATGGAGCAATTTTACATCTGCTTGAAGAGGTGCGCGTATGCCCTGCTCACCGGCAGCTCGGTCTTTCCGTCCTTCAGCTTCACGAAGAGGCGCCCGCCCAGGTCGCGGCGCGTCGCCGCCACGGCGTTCATGTTGACCAGCGTGCCGCGGTGGATCTGCCAGAACACGTCGTTGTCGAGCTGGCCGGTGAGCTCGGCGAGCGGCAGGCGGATGAGCGACTCGCCCTCGGTCGTGATGACGCACGTGTACTTGTCGGAAGCCTGGAAGTAGAGCACGTCGTCCACGGCGATCTGCTGCACCAGCTCGCCCTTCAGCGCGCGGATCCAGCGCAGCCTCGCGCCGGCGCCGGGGATCGCGCGCGCGAGCTTCGCGAGCACGTCGTCCAGCGCCGGTGGGCGCTCGGCCGAGGCGAGCTTCCTCTGCAGGCGCTCCACCGCCTTCGCGAGGCGCTCGTCGGAGACCGGCTTCAGCAGGTAGTCGACCACCTCGCGGTCGAAGGCCTCCACGGCGTACTGGTCGAACGCGGTGACGAACACCACGTGGGTGCGCGTGTCGATGCGCTTGGCGAGCTCGATGCCGGTGAGCCCGGGCATGCGAATGTCGAGGAACGCGACTTCGGGCTCCTCCTCGTTGATGACGCGCAACGCCTCGACGCCGTTGCCCGCGAGCGGGAGCACTTCGAGCTCCGGCCACACGTGATTCAGCCGCAAGCGCAGGTGCTCCGCGAGATGCGCCTCGTCGTCGGCGATGAGGGCGCGCGCGCTCACGCCGGTACCCTGAGCTCTACCGCGGCGCCGCCGCCGCCATTCTCGCCGATAGTGAGCGATGCACGCTCCCCGTAGATCAGCCTCAGCCGGTCGCGCAGGTTGGTGAGGCCCACGCCGCCGCGCGTGGTGGGGGCGAACCCGACGCCCGAGTCCGCGATCCGCATCACGACCTCGTCACCGTCGCGGCGTGCGCTGAAACGCACGTCGCCGCCATCGACCTTCGGCTCGAGGCCGTGGCGGATCGCGTTCTCGACGACCGGCTGCAGCAGCATCGGTGCGATCTGGAAGGAGTGGAGGTCGTCGGACACGTCCACCGCGTAGCGCAGGCGCGTTCCCATGCGGATCTGCAGCACGTCGAGGTACGACCCGATGAGCTCGGCCTCGGCGGCGAGCGTGGTCGATTCGCCGCGGGTGGCCGCGAGGGAAGCGCGCAGGAAGCGGATGAATGTCTCCAGCATGCGCTTGGCCATCGCCGGGTCGGGGTCGATGAGGCTCGCCACGTTGGCGAGCGTGTTGAACAGGAAATGCGGCTCGATCTGCGCTTGCAGCGCGCGCAAGTTGGCGAGCGTCGCCTCGCGCTCGATCCTTTGCGTGCGCTCTCGCTCCAGGGCGAGCGCCGCCGTGGAGCGCGCCTCGCGCTCGCGCCAGAAAAATATGACGCTCATCACCGTCGAGACGATGAGGCTGGTGGTCGTGATCGAGATGATGGCGGCCGGGTCGGTGATCCAGCTGCGGAAGCCCGCGTCGATGATGAAGGAGCTGACAAAGAAACCGATCAGCACGCCGCCCAGGGGCAGCAGGCTGAAATAGGCGACCTTGGCGGGGAAGCCCCCGCGACGCGCCGCGGCGTCGAGACCCAACACCGTCCCCACGTGGAACAGCGCGTGGATCGAATAGCCGATCAGGTTGGCGATGAGGATCTGCAGCCCGAGCACGCGCAACGACAGCATCCTGCCGACGCCCGCCGCGTTCACCAGGTAGAAGGCCAAGCCGAAGAGCGAGCTCCAGATGAACGTGTACAGGAAGTTCCGCGCGAAGCTGCAGGGGAAGCGCCGGAAGAACGGGATCAGCTCGAGCGGATGGAAATCCTGAGAGAGGTATGCGGACCGGCTCGATTGCGGATTCATGGCTTGGTCGTCGCTCCCGAAAATCAGGGGCGGCGCTCGAGGTACTGGCGGATCTTGCGCTCCTCCCAGTCGGCGCCCAGCCAGCCCTTGCAGGCGAACACGGAGACGCCGTGCGCCACTACGCCAATGCCCCATCCGAAGGTGGCCCAGGCGAACCACAGGCGCCCGGGGCTGGACATCATGTTGAGGGCGAAGAGCCCGGCGTTCACCAGGACGTAGACGGCAAGATGGGTGTAGAAGCCGCGCACGTTATGGGCGTGGCGGCGGGCCTCTTCATAGCGCGGGTCGCTTTTCAGGTCTTCCATGATCTTTGTTTCCTGGGTGCGGGTTGGCGATGAAAGGAGGTTAGGCTCCGGGGCGGGCGGGGAGCCGCGATTTGCGACCGGGGCCCGTTGAGCGGCGCCACCGGCATGGTAGCAGCGCCAATGGCGGTAAAATGCCGTCGGGAATGCGGGTGTAGCTCAATGGCAGAGCAGAAGCTTCCCAAGCTTACGACGAGGGTTCGATTCCCTTCACCCGCTCCACTCCTCGCCCCCGACGGGCTCCATGGCGACAAAGGCTACCCCCGCTTCAAAACCGCTTCCCGCTTTCGCCGCGCGCATCGTGGGCTGGCAACGCGGCCACGGGCGCCACGGCCTGCCATGGCAGGGCACTCGCGACGCCTATCGCATCTGGCTCTCGGAGGTCATGCTGCAGCAGACCGCGGTCGCCACGGTGATTCCGTACTACGCGCGCTTCCTCGCGCGATTTCCCGATGTCGCCTCCCTGGCCGCGGCCGAGGATGACGCGGTGATGGCATTGTGGAGCGGGCTCGGCTACTACGCGCGCGCCCGGAACCTGCACCGCGCGGCGCGCGAGGTGATGACGCGCCATGGCGGCTTGTTCCCGGTGACGGCAGAGGAGCTGGTGGCGCTGCCCGGCGTGGGCCGTTCCACGGCCGCCGCGATCGCGGCATTTTCGAGCGGTGAGCGCGGCGCCATCCTCGACGCCAACGTGCGGCGCGTGCTCGCGCGCCATGCGGGCGTAGCGGGCGACCCGGCGAGCGCGCAGGTGCTGGGGCGCCTGTGGGAAGTCGCCGAGGCCCGCGTCCCGGCGCGTGGCAGCATCACGGTCTACACGCAGGGGATGATGGATCTGGGCGCCGACGTATGCCTGCCGAGGAAGCCCCACTGCCTCGTCTGCCCGGTGAACGCCGACTGCGTCGCGCGCATCGAGAATCGCGTCGATGAGCTTCCCGCGCGCCGCGCGCGCCGCCCCGCGAGGCGCAAGCGCATCGCAATGCTGGTGGTGGTCCGCGCGGGCGAGGTGCTCCTCGAGAAGCGGCCGGCGAGCGGCATCTGGGGCGGGCTCTGGTCGCTGCCGGAAGCCGACGTCGCCGAGCCGCCGCGCGCGGCGCTCGCGCGCGAATGGGGCCTCGATGCGCTCGAAGTGGAAGCGATGGAGCCCTTCGAGCATGCGTTCACGCACTTCACGCTCGAGGTCGAGCCGTGGCGAATGAAGCCTGGCAAATCCACAGGGCTCGCGCAAGGCAAGGCGGCGATATGGCTGCCGTTGAGCGATCTCGCCGGGGCCGCGCTGCCCTCGCCGGTGCGCCGCCTCCTCGCGAAGGTCGTTTCAGGTACGAAGTGACAAGTCGTACCTGACACCACTCTTCAGATCAGTTTCTGTTGCCTCAGGAATTTGTGCAGGATCGCGAGGCGCAGCGTGGCGTCGGTGAGCTCGAGGAGCCTCTGCTTCACGTCCATGCGCAGCGGCAGGATCTCGGCCAGGCGGAAGGTGACCCAGGAGGCATCGTCGAAATCGCCCTCGCCGGTGAAGCGGTCGGTGCCGATGCCGGCGATCACCTTGCGCAGGAATTGCGAGCACGCGGCGAGGCCGGGCGCCTCGCGCACCTCGGGCTCGGGGCTGAGCGGCTCGACCTCGCCCAGGATCAATCCGTGTTTCCCCACCTCGTGCGACACGATGCGAAAGCGCTCGAGCCCCTCGGCCTTCACCTTGAGGATGCCGAGCTCCTCGGCGTCGCACTCGCCGATGCGCGCCACGCATCCGAACGGCTCGGGCACCGCGGGCGCGCCCACCTCCTCACCCTCGCGGATCAGGCAAACGCCGAAGACGCTGCCGTTCCTCAGGCAATCGCGCGCCATGTCCATGTAGCGCACCTCGAAGATCCTCAACGGCAGCACCGAGCCGGGAAAGAGCACCGTGCCGAGCGGAAAGATCGGGATCGTCTCGCGCTTGCGTCCCGCCGCGAAGATGTTGAAGAGCACCATCGGCCTACGGCTTGAGGTCGCGGTGCCTCAGCACCACCTGGTGCTCGGAGGCGAAGCGCTCGGCGAGCTGGTCGGCGATGTACACGGAGCGGTGGCGCCCGCCGGTGCAGCCGATGGCCACGGTGAGCGAGGCGCGCTGGTCGAGGATGAAGCGCGGCAGCCAGCGCTGCAGGAAGCGCTGGATGTCCTCGATGAATATCCCCGCCTGCGTCTCGCGCTCGAGGAAGGCGATCACTTCGGGATCGTGCCCGGTCTGGTTGCGCAGCTGCGAGTCGTAGTGCGGATTGGGCAGCACGCAGCGCGCGTCGAAGATGAAGTCGGCGTCCAGCGGCACGCCGCCCTTGAATCCGAACGATTCGAAGGTGAGCGTGAGACGCGTGCGGTCGGTGACGATGAGATCCTGCACCCAGCCGCGCAGCTGCGCGGAGGTGAGGGCGCTGGTGTCGATGCGGTGGCCGATCTCGGCCAGCCAGGCGAGCACGCGCCGCTCCTCGGCGATCGCGGCGGGCAGCGCCTGGCCGTCCCGCGCGAGCGGATGCGGGCGGCGCGTCTCGGAAAAACGCCGCACCAGGCTTTCGTCGTTGGCGTCCAGGAAGATCACGCGCACGTCGTTGCCGCGCGCGCGCTCCTTGTCGACGATTTCGGGGAGCCTCACGAGGCTCTCGCGGCTCCTCGCGTCGGCGCTGATCGCGACCTTCGGCTCGCCCCGCGACATCGCGTAGTCGACCAGCGCGGCGATGAGGTCGGCAGGCAGGTTGTCGACGCAGAAAAAGCCCGCGTCCTCGAGCGCTTTCAGCGCCACGCTCTTGCCGGACCCGGACACGCCGGACAACAGCACGAGCTGCATCAGTCGGGCGCCCCCTCGCGGCGCAGCGCGCGTTCCGCCGCGTCGGCACGCATCGCCTCTTCCTGGCGCGCGATGAATTCCTGCGTCGAGTTGACCCCGCGAGTGAGGAGGATGTGGTTCCTCACCGCCGCTTCCACGAGCACGGCGAGGTTGCGCCCCGGCGCCACCGCGAGCGTCACCGTGGGGATCTCCACGCCGAGGATGTCCTGCGTGCCGGCGCGCGTGGCGAGGCGATCCTTCGGCTCGACCTTGTAGCCGTCCTCGGGCATGTCGAGGTGCACGATGAGGCGCAGCGCCTTGCGCGGCCGCACCGCCGTTTCCCCGAAGATCGAGCGGATGTTGAGCACCCCGAGGCCGCGCACCTCGAGGAAATCACGCAGCATCGGGGGACACCGGCCCTGGATCGTCTCCGGGCCGATCTGCTGGAGCTCCACCACGTCGTCGGCGACGAGGCCGTGGCCACGCGAGATCAATTCCAGCGCGAGCTCGCTCTTGCCGATCGACGAGTCGCCGGTGATCAGCACGCCGATCTCGAGCACGTCGAGCATCACGCCGTGCAGCGTCGTCACCTCGCCCAGCTCCTGCTGCATGTAGGGACGCAGCACGTTGATCACGTGCTGGCTGGGCTCGGTCGAGGTGAGGAGCGCGGTGCCGGCGCGGCCGGCGCACTCCGCGAGCGTCGCGGGCGGACGGATGGCGTCGCACACGATGATGGCGACGGTGTCGTCGCGGCAGATGCCGGCCGCCGTCTGTTCGCGCACCGCCGGATCGAGGCGCTCGAGGTATTCGACTTCGCGATGGCCGAGCACCTGGGCGAGCAAGGGATGGATGAGGTTCAGGTGCCCGATCAATCCCACGCCGGGCTTCCTCAGCATCTCGCCGGTGAATTCGCGCGCGCCCCCGGCCATGCCGGCGGCCCAGGCGAGGCCGAGGCGCTCGTGGCGCTCGTCAAACAGCCGCTGAACGCTGAGCCGGGGCATAGGGCGACCATTCGGTGATCAGCCGGTGGGCCGCCTGGATGTCCGCGGTGGTCGCGAGGGACTCGCGCAGGGACGCGTCGCTGAACATCTGCGCGAGCTCCGAGAGCAGCTCCAGGTGCGCCTCGGTCGCGTGCTCCGGCACCAGCATCGCGAACACGAGGTTCACCGGCTGGCCGTCAGGGGACTCGAAGGCGATCGGCGCCACGGTGCGCACGAAGGCGCACACCGGCTCCTTGAGGGTCTTGATGCGGCCATGGGGAATGGCGACGCCGTATCCCAGGCCCGTGGAGCCGAGCTTCTCGCGGTCGAAGAGGCTGTCGAAAACGCGCGCTCGGGGGATCTGGCGCGAATTCTCGAACATGAGCCCGATCTGCTCGAAAAGGCGCTTCTTGCTGCTCACGTCGAGATCGAGCAGGACGTGGTTCAACGGCAGCAGGCGCGAGACGAGATTCATCGGGCGTGGAGTCTAGACCTAAACCTCGGACTGCGGAATGCGCTTGATTCCGGGAGCGTGACGCGGGGCGAAGCGCTCCTTGTACTTGAGCACCTGGCGGTCGAGCTTGTCGATGAGGCAGTCGATCGCCGCGTACATGTCGCCGTCGTTCGCCTGCACGTGGATGTCCTTGCCGGAGAGGTGCACGTTGGCCTCGATCTTCTGGTCGAGCTTCTCCACCGTCATGATCACGTTCACCTCGATCACGTGGTCGAAGTGGCGGTTGACCCGTTCGAGCTTGGCCGTCACGTAGTCGCGGATGGCCGGGGTGATGTCGACGTGGTGTCCGGTGAGGTGCAGGTTCATCGAGCGAGCTCCTTCTGTCAGATCGACTTGCGGAGATTGGCGGGCTGGATATGCATAGCCTCCCGATACTTGGCTACGGTCCGGCGCGCCACCTGGATTCCTTGCTGGGCGAGGATGTCGGAAATTCGATGGTCGGACAGGGGCTTCTTGCCGTCCTCCGCGGCCACCAGTTGCTTGATTAGAGCGCGGATGGCGGTCGCCGAACAGGCGCCTCCCGTGTCGGTTGAAACATGGCTGCCGAAGAAGTACTTCAGCTCGAAGATGCCGCGCGGGGTGAGCATGTACTTCTGCGTGGTGACGCGCGAAATGGTCGACTCGTGAAGGCCCACGGACTCCGCGATCTCGCGCAGCACCAGCGGGCGCATCGCGACCTCGCCGTGCTCGAAGAAGTTCTTCTGCCGGTCGACGATCGCCTGGGTAACCCTGAGGATGGTGTCGAAGCGCTGCTGCACGTTCTTGATCAGCCAGCGCGCCTCCTGCAACTGGCCGGAGAGGTGCTTGCCGCCGTTCTCGCGGGAGGCCTGCAGGATGTCGGCATACATCTTGTTGATGCGCAGCCGCGGCATCGCGTCGCGGTTCAACGCCGCGATCCAGCGCCCGCCGCTCTTCCTCACGACGACGTCGGGGATCACGTAGCGCACGTCGCCGGAGCCGAAGGCGCGCCCGGGCTTGGGGTCGAGGGAAAGGATCAGCGCGCGCACGTCGCGAAGATCGTCCTCGGAGACCGCGAGGAGGCGCTTCAGCCGGTTGAAGTCGCGCGCCGCGAGCACATCGAGATGCTTGGTGACGAGCTCGATCGCGGTATCGCGATGCGGCGTGTCCTCGGGCATGGCTTTCAGCTGCAGCTCGAGGCATTCGGCCACGTCGCGTGCGCCGACGCCGGTGGGCTCGAGGTTGTGCACGTGGCGCAGCACCGTCTGCACCTCCTCGATCTCGACGTCCTGGATGGTGGACGCGGTGGACTCGCGCAGCTCCTCGAGCTCGGGCTTCAGGTAGCCGTCCTCGTCGAGGTGGCCGATGATCATCTCGGCGATGCGCTTGTCGCGCTGCGTGAGGCCGGTGAGGGAAAGCTGCAGCAGCAGGTGCTCCTGCAGCGTGGGCTCGTGCGCCGCGAATTGCGTGAAGTCCTCGCGGTCGTCGTCGTCGCGGCGCGAGCCCCCCGTCGGGCTGTGCTCGTCGCCGAATCCGTGCTCGTCGGCGAAGTTGGAAGGCTCGTCGCGATTCTCCTCGCGGCGTGTCTCCTCACGGGTCTCTTCCTGGCGCAGCGTCTCGCCGTCGGGGGCCGCACCGTTGGGGGGCGGCGCACCACTTTCGTCCGGGGGCCCGAGGTCGGCGCGTTCCAGCAGCGGGTTTTCCGCCAGGTAGCGCTCAAGCTCCTGGTTGAGCTCGACCGTGCTCAGCTGCAGCAGCCTGATCGATTGCTGGAGCTGCGGCGTGAGGGTGAGGTGTTGCGATAGCTTTAGCTGGAGGCTGTGCTTCATGTCGGGGATCCGGAGCAACCGCGAATCCGCTAGAGGCGGAAATTCTCTCCGAGATACACCTTTCTGACCGCCTCATTATAGATGATCTCCTGGGGCTTTCCGAAGGCGAGGACCGCACCCTGGTTGATGATGTACGCGTGGTCGCAGATGCCGAGCGTCTCGCGCACGTTGTGGTCGGTGATGAGCACGCCGATGCCGCGCTCCTTGAGGAAACGGATGATCTGCTGGATGTCGAGGACCGCGATCGGATCGACGCCGGCGAAGGGCTCGTCGAGCAGGATGAAGCGCGGGCTGGTCGCCAGGGCGCGCGCGATTTCCACGCGCCGCCTCTCGCCCCCGGACAGCGAGATCGCCGGGCTCGCGCGCAGGTGCCCGATGTGCAGGTCGTCGAGGAGCGCCTCGAGGCGCGCCTCGACCTCCTCGGCTTCCACGCCCTGCAGCTCGAGGACGGCTTGAATATTCTGCGCGACGGTGAGCTTGCGGAAGATCGAGGCTTCCTGCGGGAGGTAGGAAAGCCCGAGGCGCGAGCGCCGGAAGATGGGCAGGTGCGTGAGGTCGTCGCCGTCGAGGCTCACCGTGCCGCGGTCGATCGGCACGAGGCCCAGGATCATGTAGAAGCAGGTGGTCTTGCCGGCGCCGTTGGGCCCGAGGAGGCCCACCACCTCGCCGCTCTCCACGGTGAGAGAGACATCCGAGACCACGGTACGCTTGCGGTAGCGCTTCATGAGGCCCTCGGCGCGCAGCACCGACGAGCTGGGCTCGGGCCTCACCAGCGTGAGGCGCTGCGCCGCGGCGCCGGTGGTCGCCATCGCTATTGCGGGCCCGGCCCCGGGTCGGGCTTCAAGGTGACGCCCGGCGCGGGCTTCTCCACGGCGGCGCCCTCGGGCTCCTTCTTCGGCGGAAGGATGATGACTTTCACGCGCCCCGTGTTGCGCGGCGGGGTCGTCCCGGGAGGCGCGCCGGAGACCTCGGCCAGCTCCCTGTTCATGTCGTAGGAGATGAAGTCGCCGGTGATCTCGTTCTGGTTGCTCTTCACCTTGGCGCGGTTGAAGAGCTTGAGGATGTCGTTGCGATCGTCGAACTCCGCGCGCTCGGCGAAGCCCTCGACCCACTCGTCGACCTTGTCGCGCTTCTGGCGGAAGGTGACCGGCGCACCGTTGGCGACGTAGTACTTGTGGCGCTGCGCGTCCTCCTTCACCGTCACCTTGCTGGCGGTGATGCGCATGGTGCCCTGCGTGACGATCACGGTCCCCTCGAAGGTGCTGGTGCGGTTGGCGTCGTCGGCGGTCAGGTGGTCGGCGCCCACCACGATTTCCTTCTCGCGATCGGCGCGCTCGGCGAAGGCGCTTGCCGAGGCTAGCGCGCAGGCCAGCAGCGGGAGCACGATCGGGCGCATCAACGCGCCGCCTTGTACGTGGCGCGCACATGATCGAGCTTCAAGGTGCGCGCGCGGTTGTCGAGCTCGAGCGCGGAGGCGACCGCGTGGCCGCTCGCGCTTTCCATGCGCACCTCGGAGCGGGTGCGGGCGATGCCTTCGTCGGGCAGGACGAGGAGCTTGTCCGTCATGAGGCGTGCGCTTTCGTTCTTCGCGTCTGCGTCGCGAGTGATCACGACATTGCCCTCGACCCACACGCGCTCGCCCTTCTGCTCGAGGCGACCGTGGTCGGCGGTGAGGGTCATCTTGGGCTGCAGGGGCTCGAAGGCTTCGAGGGTGACCGTCTCGAGAAGTGCCGAGTCGTCGTCGGGGTAATGTACCATTTTCTTCGCGGCCAACGTGTAGAGCACACGCCCGTCCTCGCCCAGTTTCTTGGCATTGAAGCTCTCGACGATGAGGTCGGGATCGTGGCGCAGCGACCCATCCGCGCGCGCTGCCGGCGCCTGCACCAGCTGGTTCAGCCAGACGGTGAGCCCGACGAGGAGCGCCAGGGCCGCGAGCGGCAACCACGAGGTCGGGCGGAACATGGCGGGCGTCAGGGCGCAGAGTGCGCGGCGAGCTGTCCCTGCGCCTCCAGCACAAGCTCGCAGAATTCGCGCACCGCGCCGCGCCCGCCGGATGCGCGCGTCACGTAGTGCGCGGCCGACTTCACCGGCTCGGCGGCGTTCGCGACAGCGACCGCGAGGCCGCAGAGGCGCATCACCGGCAGGTCGGGAAGGTCGTCGCCCACGAAGGAGCATTGGTCTCGCGTGAAGCCCAGTGTGGCGATCAGCGCCTCGAACGCGGCCACCTTGTCATGCGAGCCCTGCACCACATGCTCGATGCCGAGCTCGGAGGCGCGCCGCGCCACCGCATCCGACGAGCGCCCCGAGATGATCGCGGTGGCGACGCCCGCGGACTGCAGCATCTTCATGCCGTGCCCGTCGAGGATGTTGAACGCCTTGAACGCCTCGCCGTGGGCGCCGATGTACAGCGTGCCGTCAGTCATCACGCCGTCCACGTCGAAAATGGCGAGGCGGATCGAGCGAGCGCGCCCGGCCACATCCATCAGACGACGCCCGCGGCGAGGAGGTCGTTGAAGGTGACGACGCCGAGGAGCTTGCCATCGGGCGCGGTGACGACGATGCGCCCGCCGACCTTGCCGGTCTGCATCATCGCCGCAGCCTCGGCGGCGAGCCTTTCAGGCGCGATGGTCTTGGGCGAGCGCGTCATCACCTCGGCGACCGCGAGACCCTTGATCACGTCATGCTTCTGCATCGTGCGGCGCAAGTCGCCGTCGGTGTAGATGCCGAGCAGCTTGTCGTCGGAGTCGACGATGCAAGACATGCCGATGCCCTTCGCCGACATCTCCAGGATCACCTCGGGGATCATGGTGCCCGGCGCGTTCTTGGGGAGCTGCGCGCCCTTCCTCATGATGTCGGCTACGTGCACGAGGAGGCGCCGGCCGAGCGCGCCGCCCGGGTGGTGCATGGCGAAGTCGTCGCTCTTGAAGCCGCGCGCGTCGAGGAGCGCGACGGCGAGCGCATCTCCAAGGGCGAGCGTGGCGGTGGTGCTGGCGGTGGGCGCGAGGTTCAGCGGGCACGCTTCCTTCTCGACGCCGGCGTCGAGGTGCACGTCGGCTTCCGTCGCGAGAGTCGATTGCGCGCGCCCGGTGATCGCGATCACCTTCGCCCCACGTCGCTTGATGACCGGCAACACCTTGAGGATCTCGTCGGACTCGCCCGAATAGGAGATCGCGATGACCACGTCGCCCGCGGCGATCATGCCCAGGTCGCCGTGGCTCGCCTCACCCGGGTGCATGAAGAAGGCGGGCGTGCCGGTGGAAGCGAGGGTCGATGCGATCTTGCGGCCGATGTGGCCCGACTTGCCCATGCCGGTCACGACGACGCGTCCCTTGGTCTGCAGCATGATGCGGTGCGCGTCCAGGAACGCCTCCCCCAGCCGGCCCTTCAACGCGCGGACCGCGTCGGCCTCGATGTCGAGAACCCCCCGCGCTAGCTCGAGGAAGTGCTCCGCGTCGGCCAGCTCATGGGGTTGTAGTAGATTCGTCATACGCGAAAGTATAGATAGATTCCAAGATGCACGACGCCCTGCCGGTGGCCCTCATCCTCCTCGCCTCCGCCGTGGCCGTGGTTGTGCTCTTTCGCCAGCTCTCGATGCCGGCGATCCTGGGCTATCTCATCGTGGGCGCGCTCATCGGCCCGCACGCCCTCGCCTTCGTGCCCGCCACCGAGAACCAGCGCTACCTCGCGGAGTTCGGCGTCGTGTTCCTCATGTTCTCCGTGGGCCTGGAATTCAGCCTGCCGCAGCTGAACAACATGCGCAGGACGGTGTTCGGCTTCGGCGGCATGCAGGTCGCCTCGATCGTGGCGCTTGGCGTCGGCGCGGGCCTGCTGGCGGGCCTGTCGTGGCGTGAGGGCCTGGTGGTGGGCGGCGTGCTCGCGATGTCTTCGACCGCGATCATCTCCAAGGTGCTCGCCGAGCGCATGCAGCTGCACAGCGACTACGGCCGCCAGGTGATGGGCGTGCTCCTCTTCCAGGACCTTGCGGTGATCCCGCTCCTGGTGCTTATCCCGGCGCTCGCGTTGACCAGGGGCGAGATCGCCTGGGCGATCGGGCTCGCGCTGGCGAAGGCGGCGGTGGTGCTCGCAATCGTGCTCTTCCTAGGCCAGCGGCTGATGCGCCCGCTATTCGACCTCGTCGCGCGCCAGAAGTCTTCCGAACTCTTCGTGCTCTTCGTGCTGCTGGTCACTCTCGGGCTCGCCTGGACCACCGAGGTGGCGGGCCTGTCGCTCACGCTGGGCGCCTTCCTCGCCGGCATGCTGATCTCCGAGACCGAGTACCGCTACCAGGTCGAGGACTACATCAAGCCCTTCCGCGACGTGCTCCTCGGGCTCTTCTTCGTGACCATCGGCATGCTCCTCGACCTGCGCACGCTGGTGGAGCATTTCTTCGCGGTGGCCGCGGTGTTCGTGCTGCTGCTCGCCGTGAAGTTCGTGGTGATCTTCGCGCTGGCGCGCCTCTTCGGGAACGAGAAGCCCACGTCGCTGCGCGCGGCGCTGGCGCTCGCGCCCGCCGGCGAATTCGGCTTCGTGCTGCTTTCGCTCGCGCAACGCGAGGAGGCGATGGGCGCGATGACTCTCCAGGTGGTGCTCGCCGCGGCACTCCTTTCGATGTTGATCACGCCGCTTCTCCTGTCGCGCATGGAGCGCATCGTCCTCTACTTCGTCGAGAGCGAATGGACGCAGCGCGCGGTGGCGCTGCACGAGCTCGCGGTGAAATCGATGGCGATCAAGGGGCACGTGATCGTGTGCGGCTATGGGCGGAGCGGCCAGGCGCTCGCGCAGTTCCTCGAGCGTGAAAAGGTCGGCGTGATCGCGCTCGACTCCGATCCGCAGCGCGTGCGCGAGGCCGCCGCGGCAGGAGACTCGGTAGTGTTCGGCGACGCTTCGCGGCGCGAGGTGCTGGTGGCCGCGGCCTTGTCGCGCGCGGTGGCGGTGGTGGTGAGCTTCGCCGATACGCCCAAGGCGCTGTCCATCCTCGCGCACGTGCATGAGCTGCGCCCCGAGCTACCGGTGATCGTGCGCACCTTCGACGATTCCGACGTGGTGCGCCTGAAGGAAGCGGGCGCGGCGGAGATCGTGGCCGAGGTGGTCGAGGGCTCCCTCATGCTCGCGACCCAGACGATGATGCAGCTCGGCCTGCCGTTGAATCGCGTGCTGCGCCGGCTGCGCGAAGTGCGCCAGGAACGCTACCAGATCATGCGCGGCTATTTCCCTGGCGTGACCGATTCCGAGGCCGCCGACAGCGAGCAGCCGCGGCTACGCACGGTCATGGTCGGGCCCAACGCCGCCTGCGTCGGCAAGGCGCTCGGCAGCCTCAACCTCGCCGCGATGGACGTGACCGTCACCGCGGTGCGCCGCCGCGGCGCGCGCGAGATCAACCCCGCTCCCGAGACCACTCTCCAGGCCGGCGACGTTCTCGTGCTGCTCGGCACTCAGGGCCACTTGGCGCGCGCGGAGATCCGCTTGCTGCAGGGTTGAGGGGTCAGAACCCTTTTTCGCCGAAAAAGGGGACGGATGTGGCCGGCCGCCTGGGCCGTCCGCGGGCTGCCACCCTCACCGGGCGTCGCAGCGTTGCCTCGACCGCCTCGCAGAAGAGCGTTCCTCCCAAGACCCGATTCATCCGCGCGCTATTGCGAATCGCGGTGAGCTGGTCGTCCGGTATGGCGTCGTCGAACATGCGAAGGTAGGCGGCGCCGCGCCTCTCCGGGTCCGCCGAGAGCTGAAGGTATTCGGGATGTGGCGTGAGAATGCCCGACGGATCGCCGCGTGCGTTCTGGCCGAAGCTGGACCACGGATGCTCGCCGGGCCTTCGCACCATGGCGGCACGCACGGGATTCAGCTCGATGTATCGCATGCATGCGAACAGATACGAGCTCGTCTCGACCAGGCTCGACCTGAAGCGCCCTTCGTAGAGCGCTCCGGTGCGCTTGTAAGCGGAGTTCACGTACAGGACGTAGCGCCTGCCGAGATCCTGCATCATCCGGGAAATCGCCATCGACGCGTTGCCCGTGGCGAGGAGGTGCACGTGATTCGACATGAGGACGAATGCGTGCACCGAGCAATCGTTGTCCACGCAGGCTTCGGCAAGGTACTGGAGGAAGACGGACCGGTCCCGATCGCGAAAGAAGATGTCGTTGCGGTTGTTGCCTCTGCTGATCAGGTGTTGCGGCAGACCTGCGATATCGATTCGAGGAGTTCTTGGCATTCCCGCTCAACGCCTGAGCCGCATCATTCGCGGACGAAAGAACGGCCCGCAGAGCGGGCCGTTTTTCGAACAACCTGTCCCCTTTTCTTCTCGAAAAGGGTTCTGACCCTTTCTTTTAGAAAGTCATGCAGACGGTGTAGCTGTTGGCGTCATCGATGGTGGCCATGACAGGGGCGGCGGTACCCATCGCCGAACCATCCGGAACGACTCGCAACGATCCTGTTGCCGTGTTGCCGTCATCCATCTGGATATCGAGCTGCTTGGCGAACTTGCCCAGGACGCCTCCTGAACACACCAAGTACGTGCCAGACATTCCGGAGATCTGCAATTGGCCAGTGACAGCACTCGTGATACCGAGCGTGCCGCCGACCGCATTCTTCGGCGTGTACGTCGGGTCGGCGGGATCGGTCGGGCCTGCCGCCAAGTTGGCGAGGCGGACGTGTTGCCAGAAGAGGAACGACTCATCAGCGGGCGCGATAGAGTTCCAGGCGCCATTGATCACGCCATTGCCCAAGGTCACCCCGGCCGGCGCTGATGTCGCTCCGGTGACATGCGCGGCGACATTGGCATCGTCCCCAGGCAACGCCTTGAACTTGTCCTGGTACGCGTAGATGTACGTCGGGATCACGCGAAAGTCGTTGGCGAGGTTCTTCACCTTCGCGCTGTTGATCAATTCCTGGCCTTTCAGGATGCCGCCCAGCAGAAGGCCGATGATGACGAGCACGATGGCGATCTCGACGAGCGTGAATCCCGATTGTTGCGATTTCATCTGGCGCCGCATGGTGTTTCTCCTGAGTTGTCCCGGTGTGTGACGAAGGTAGTGCAAGCGCCATGCCACACGCAATAAGATATTGTTTTTTAGTATAATTCGGCTTTTCGCTGGACTTCTTTACCGGCGCGGGCACCGCCAACCTGTCCGCCGTCCCGACACCGCCTGTCGGCATTCCGACGCTTAAGTCTCGATGGCCTCCTCTGCAAAGCCCGCCGCGCAACGCCTCGCCGCCCGCATCGCCGCCAACCGCCGCTGGGTCGTCCTCGCGATGCTGCTCGCGTTGCACGTGGCGCTCATCTCGGCCCCGGGAAGCGAGTTCCAGCGCGTCTGGCTGCTGGTGCACTTCGGCCTCTTCCTGCTGTGGCAGCCATTCATCGCCGCCGACCGCGAGATGGAGATCTTCTCCGGCACGCTCCTCTTCGCCATCGTGTCGATCACGATCTACTTCCTCGCCGGCTGGATCATCGTGGGCTGGCTCCTCGTGCTGCTCGGCATCCTCGGCGGGCGCGTCTTCACCGTGCAGGCGGTGCAGCGCAACCGCTTTTACCTGGTAGCGTTCGCGTACGTGCTGGCGATCCTGCTGCTGCGTGCCGTGCCCGCACTCCTCCTCGCCGAGCAGGCCATCCCGGAGCCGCTCGCGCAATTCGGCGTGCTGGTGCTCCCGCTCATCCTCGGTCTGCTCGCCGTGCTTCCGCTACCCAGCCAGGAGACCGACGCGGGGCAGGTCTTCGACTTTTTCTACGCGGTGCTCGTGCTCCAGCTGGGCGTGGTGCTCGTGCTGGGATCGATCGCGGTCATGCGCTACACCGACGACCACTACTTCACATCGGTCGCGTTCACGGTGCTGGGCTTCGGCGCGGCGCTCTTCGTGCTCGCGGTGCTGTGGAACCCGCTGCGCGGCTTCGGCGGCCTGCGCACTTACTTCTCTCGCTACCTGCTTTCGGTGGGCATGCCGTTCGAGCTGTGGATGCGCAGGATCGCGGAGCTTGCCGAGACCGAGCCCGACTCGCAGCGATTCCTCGACGAGGCGTTTCGCGAGATCGCGTCGTTTCCCTGGATCCGCGGCGCGGAGTGGCGCTCGCCCGACGGGGAGAGCGGCTTCGGCGTGTCCGACGGTTACTCGACGCGCTTCACCTACCACGAGCTCGAAGTGATCTTCCATACCGAGATCAGCCTGTCTCCCGCGCTCTTCCTGCACCTGCGCCTCCTCGCGCAAGTGGTCGGCGAGTTCTACGAGGGCAAGCGCCGCGAGAGCACGCTGCGCCACAACGCGTACCTGCAAGCGGTGCACGAGACGGGCGCGCGCCTCACGCACGACGTGAAGAACCTGCTGCAATCGCTCTACGCGCTCACCTCCATGGCGCCGCCGCGCGACGCCGCCGACGGCTACGGGGGCCTGCTGCAGCGCCAGCTGCCGCAGCTTACCAAGCGATTGCATGCGACTCTCGAGAAGCTTCGCGCGCCCGAAGTCGCGGTGCGCGAACTCCCCGTCACCTCGCGCGCGTGGTGGGCCGATCTCGAGAGGCGCCTCGCGGACTCCGGCATCGTCCTCAAGCCCTCGATCGAGATGGACGTCGACGTGCCCGCGGGGCTTTTCGACAGCTTCGTCGAGAACGGCATCGACAACGCGCGCGACAAGCTCGAGCGCGAGCCCGGCATCGAGTTGTCCATCGTCTTCGCCTGCGAGCTGCGGAAAGTCGAGTTGTCGGTATGCGACACCGGCAGCCCCGTGGTCGAGGCGGTCGCGCGCAAGCTCTTCCGCGAGCCGATCGAGCGCGAAGGCGGCCTCGGCATCGGGCTCTATCACGCCGCGCGCCAGGCGAAGCTCGCCGGCTACCGCCTCGAGCTCAGCCACAACCGCGCGGGCTACGTGTGCTTCACGCTCGAGCGCGAGGACTCGACGGCGCCGTCACGGCAGGGCTGAGAGCGCTTCCGCGAGCCCCTCGCGCCATGCGGGGATGCGCACGGCAAAGCCGGCCGCGAGCTTTTCGCTGGAAAGCACCGAGTACGCCGGGCGCCGCGCGGGCGTCGGGTACTCGGCGGTCGCGATCGGGGTCACGCGCGGGGCGGTGAACTCACCCCCCGTGCGCGCGCGCACCGCGAAAATCTCCTGCGCGAAACCGAACCACGTGGTCTCGCCCGCGGCGCTCGCGTGGTACAGGCCCGCGGCTTCCTTGACGCGCGCGACATCGGCAAGCTCGATCGGCCGCGCTTCGCCGCGAGTGAAAACCTCACGCACCGCGCGCGCGAGCTGGCCGCTGGAAGTGGGCGCGCCGCGTTGGTCGTCCACCACGCGCAGCTCCGGCTGCGTCGCCGCCAGGCGCAGCATCGTGAGCAGGAAGTTCTTGCCTCGCGGGCCGTACACCCAGCTCGTGCGCAGCGTCACGTGCGCGCAGCCACTCGCCGCAATGGCCTTCTCGCCCGCGAGCTTCGTGCGCCCGTACGCCCCGAGCGGGTTGACCGCATCGGTCTCGACATAGGGCCGGTGCGCGGTTCCGTCGAACACGTAGTCGGTGGAGAAGTGCACCAGCAAGGCGCCGGCGCGCTTCGCTTCCCCGGCGATGATCCCGGGAGCGACGGCGTTCACGGTGTTCGCGAGCTCCTCGTCGGTCTCGGCCCGATCCACCGCGGTGTATGCCGCGGCATTCACGATCACGTCAGGGCGCGCCTCGCGGATGCGCTCCACGATCTCGTCGGGATGGGTGAGGTCGAGGGTCGTGCGGTCGTGCGCCACGACATGCGCGATGCCGTGCAACTCGAGCGCGACCTGCGCTCCGACCTGGCCGCCGGCGCCCGACACGAGCACCCGGATCACGGGAACGTTTCCACCTGCGCGAGCGGCGTGCCGGCCGCGTCGTTGGGCTTGAGGATCGGCGCCGTGGCGAGCGGCCATCGCACCCCGACCGCGCCGTCGTTCCAGAGGAGCGTGCGCTCGTGCTCGGGCGCGTAGTAGTCGGTGGTCTTGTAGACGAACTCCGCGGACTCGGACAGGACCAGGAAGCCGTGCGCGAGGCCCACCGGCACCCACATCATTCGATGATTCTCGTCGGAGAGCCGCTCTCCGACCCATTTGCCGAACGTGGGCGAGGAGCGGCGCAGGTCCACCACCACGTCGAACACCTCGCCCTTCACGACGCGCACCAGCTTTCCCTGCGCCTGCTTCACCTGGTAATGCAGCCCGCGCAGAACGCCCGCGCCCGACGCCGAGTGGTTGTCCTGCACGAAATCGACGTCACGGCCGACGAGCTTCGAAAACGCGCGCCGGTTCCAGCTCTCGAAGAAGAAGCCGCGCGCGTCGCCGTATACCGCGGGCTCGATCACCAGGACGTCCGCGATCGCGGTCGGGATCGCCTTCATCAGAACACCCGGTCCCGAAGCACCTCGAGCAGGTACTGACCGTAGGCGTTCTTCTTCATCGGGGCGGCAAGGCGCTCGAGCTGCGCCGCGTCGATGTAGCCCATGCGAAAGGCGATCTCCTCGGGGCAGGCGATCTTGAGCCCCTGGCGCCGCTCGATGGTCTCGATGAAGTGCGCGGCCTCCAGCAGGCTTTCGTGCGTGCCGGTGTCGAGCCACGCGGTGCCGCGCCCCATCACCTCGACCGCGAGCTCGCCCGCCTCGAGGTAGCGGCGATTCACGTCGGTGATCTCGAGCTCGCCGCGCGGCGAGGGCTTGAGCTCGCGCGCGATGTCGCTCACCTGCCCGTCGTAGAAGTAGAGGCCGGTCACCGCGTAGCGCGACTTGGGCGCCGCGGGCTTCTCCTCGATGGAGATGGCGCGGCCCTTCGCGTCGAACTCCACCACCCCGTAGCGCTCCGGATCCTTCACCGGGTAGGCGAACACCGTGGCACCGCTCGCGCCGCGCGCTGCCGACTGCAGCGAATCGGCGAGATCGTGGCCGTGGAAGATGTTGTCGCCGAGGATGAGGCAGCTCGGGCCGCCAGCGACGAATTCGCGCCCGACGAGGAAGGCCTGGGCGAGGCCCTCGGGCCGCGGCTGCACCGCGTAGGACATCTCGAGTCCCCACTCGCGCCCGTCACCGAGGAGCTCCTGGAAGCGCGGCGTGTCCTGCGGCGTGGAGATGACCAGGATCTCGCGAATGCCCGCGATCATGAGGGTCGCGAGCGGGTAGTAGACCATCGGCTTGTCGTACACCGGCAGGAGCTGCTTCGAGACCACGCGCGTGGCCGGGTAGAGTCGCGTGCCGGAGCCGCCGGCGAGGATGATTCCCTTGCGCTTCATTTCTGCGCGCTCCTCGCCGCGTAGTTGGCTTCGAGCCAGTCGCGATAGGCGCCGCTCTTCACGCCCGCCACCCATGCGGCGTTGGCCAGGTACCAGCGTACCGTCTTCGCGACGCCGCTCTCGAAGCTCTCGTCGGGGCGCCAGCCCAGCTCCGCGCGGACCTTCGTCGCGTCGATGGCGTAGCGCCGGTCGTGCCCGGGACGATCGGCTACCGGCGTGATGAGGCCGCGGTAGCCGCCTTCGCGCGGGCGCAGTTTCTGCAACGTGTCGCACAGCGCGTGCACCACGTCGATGTTGCGCCGCTCAGCGTCGCCGCCGATGTTGTAGACCTCGCCAGGGCGCCCGCGCGCGAGCGCCAGGCGGATCGCGGCGCAATGGTCGCCCACGTAGAGCCAGTCGCGCACCTGGCGCCCGTCGCCGTACACCGGCAGGGGCTTGCCTTCGAGCGCGTTGGAAATCATGAGCGGGATCAGCTTCTCCGGAAACTGGAACGGCCCGTAGTTGTTCGAGCAGTTCGTGGTGACCGTGGGCAGGCCGTACGTGTGATGGTAGGCGCGCACCAGGTGGTCCGAGCCCGCCTTCGACGCAGAGTACGGGCTGTTGGGCGCATATGGCGTCGTCTCCGAGAACGCCGGATCGGTCTCGGCGAGCGAGCCGTAGACTTCGTCCGTGGACACGTGCAGGAAGCGAAACGCGCCCTTCGATTCGGCCGACAGCTCCTGCCAGTGAGTGCGCGCGGCCTCGAGGAGCTGGAAGGTGCCGACCACGTTGGTCTGGACGAATTCCGCGGGGCCGTGGATGGAGCGATCGACGTGGCTCTCCGCGGCGAAATGCACCACCGCGCGCGGCTTGTGTGCGGCCAACAGGCGATCGAGGAGCGCGCGGTCGGCGATGTCGCCTTTCACGAACGTGTGCCGGCCATCGCCAGCCAGGCCCTCCAGGTTCGCGAGGTTTCCCGCGTACGTGAGCTTGTCGAGATTGAGCACCGACTCACCCTCCGCGGCGAGCCAATCGAGCACGAAGTTCGAGCCGATGAATCCCGCTCCCCCGGTGACGAGGATCATCTTGCGCCTCGCGTCCCGCGCCCCGCGCCCGCCTTCTCCAGCTCGATCAGCTTGAGGTATTTCTGGAACGTGTTGCTGCAGCCGATCGCGATGTGCGCGAAGCCCGGCCCGCCGTCGAGGAACCCGAGGCGGGCGAAGTAGAACTTGACGAAGCGCGTGAGCGGGCTCGCGAGGAGCCGCCAATATCCCGCGCGCACTCCCTGGTGGTAGAGCGCCTCGGCGTGCAGCGAGGTATAGCGGTTCTGTTTTGCCATGTAGGTCGCGATGTCCTCGGCCGAATCATGCATGAGATCGCCCTCCAGGCGCCCCACCTCGGCGGTGGTGAGCACGGCCTCGTGCACGTCGTCGTTCGACCAGCTCGCGTGCGCGCGGTGGAAGAAGCGCACCGTCCAGTCGGGGTAGCCCTCGCCGTGCGCGAGCCAACGGCCCAGGAAGCGGTTCCTGCGCGCCATGCGATAGGCGTTGTAGCGCCGGCCTGCCAGGGCCGCGCGGATCGACTGGACGAGGCGCTCGCTCACCCGCTCGTCGGCGTCGAGGCACAGCACCCAGTCGTGGCGCGCGATCGAAACCGCATGCTGCTTCTGGCGCCCGAAGCCCAGCCACTCCTTCTGCTCGACGCGGGCGCCATGGCGCGCGGCGACCGCCAAGGTGTCGTCCGTGCTCCCGGCGTCGACCACCAGGATCTCGTCGGCGAACTCGGCGCTAGCCAGGCACGGCCCGATCTGCGCGCCGGCGTTGAGCGCGATGATGGCCACGGTCAGGGGAAGCTTTTCGGCGGGAGCTCTCGCCACGGGGGATCGGCACTTGCGAAGGAGCGCCATTTTACCCGTAGCCGGGGGATTAGAATGCGGCCATGCCAGCGCCGCGCGTTCTCTTCGTGAAGCTCTCGTCGCTGGGCGACGTCGTCCACCACCTTCCGGCCGTCACCGACCTGGCCGAGCATCGCCCCGGCGCGCGCATCTTTTGGGCCGTCGAAGAGGCCTACGCGGACCTCGTGACTCTGCACCCGGCGGTCGCGGAGGCCATTCCCGTGGGGCTGCGCGGCCTCAAGCGCTCGCCGCTGGCGCCGAGCGGCTGGCGGCGCATGGCGCGCACGCGCCATGCCGTGAGGGGCCGAACCTGGGACTTCGTGGTGGATTCCCAGGGGCTTCTCAAGAGCGCCCTGGTGGCCCGCTTCGCGCGCGCCCCCGCATTCGGCTTCGATGCGAAGAGTGCGCGTGAGCGCATCGCGGCGCGCTTCTACGACGTGAAGGTGCGCGTGCCCCGCGAGATGCACGCGGTGGAGCGCAATCGAATGCTGGTGGGCGAGGTGTTCGGCTACGCGCCGGAGGGCGTCGCCCGCTATGGCCTGCTGCGTCCCGACGAGCCGCCCTCGTGGGCGCCCGCGCAACGCTACGTGGTGATGCTCCACGCCGCGAGCCGCGCGGCCAAGCGCTGGCCCGACGAGCGCTGGGTGGCGCTGGGCAAGCTCCTCGCCGATCAGGGTTACGCCGCGGTCTTTCCCGGCGGCAGCGCGAAGGAGCGCGCCGACGCGCAACGCCTCGTCGCGCAGGTGCCGGGCGCGCTCGCCGCCCCCGCGATGACGCTCGTCGAGGCCGCCGCGCTCCTCGGCCACGCTGCCGGCGTAGTGGGCGTGGATACCGGGCTCACCCATCTCGCGGTCGCGCTCGGCGTGCCGACCGTGGGCGTCTATTGCGCGACCGATCCCGCGCTCACCGGCCTGCACGGCGGCGTGAGCGCGGTGAACGTGGGCGCGAGCGGGGCGCCTCCTTCCGTCGCGACGGTCGCCGCGGCGATCGGGATGGGCGGCGCGGACGAATGACGCGGCTTCTCTACGCGCTCGCGTGGCTCGCCGCCACGCCGTTAGTGCTCGCGCGCCTCGCATGGCGCTCGCGGCGCCAACCGGGATACCTGCATCGGCTGGGGGAGCGCTTCGGCCACTACCGTCCGCGCCTCCCCGGGCGACTCATCTGGGTCCACGCGGTCTCCGTGGGCGAAACGCGCGCCGCGGTGCCGCTCATCGATGCGCTGCAGGCGCGCTATCCCGA
>JBBRQA010000009.1:0-38848 GCA_038227085.1 Burkholderiales bacterium
CGGCACCACCCACGCGAAGCACACCACGAGGAAGAGCGCCGTCTTGAGCGGCGTGCGCGTGCCGTCGTAGGCGATTGGGGTCAGACCCCAATTCATGCGCGTGTTGTCGCCGCTAGCCGCCATGTCTCACGATATTGGGCTCTGACCCCCGGTTCTCACTCATGGTCGATTAAAACAAAAAAAGGCAGCCGCGAGGCTGCCTTTTCGAGCGCGGGCGTTGCCGATTACTCGGCGGCCTTAGCGGTGCCCTTGCGGGCGTAGCGCTTCTTGAACTTGTCCACGCGGCCGGCCGTGTCCACGATCTTCTGCTTGCCGGTGTAGAAGGGATGCGACTCGGCCGAGATCTCGATCTTGTAGACCGGATACTCCTTGCCGTCCTTCCACTTGATGGTCTCGTTGGTCGCGACCGTCGAGCGCGTCACGAATCCGAAATCGCAACTCGTGTCGAGGAACACGACTTCGCGGTAATTGGGGTGGATGCCGTCTTTCATGATCTTCGCCTTGTAGTGGGCACGAACTCCAATTCGGCCCGGGAATCAGTGATTATCCCGGAAAACATGAATGAAAGCAAGGGGTTGTTAGCAGGCCTTGTAGAGTGCCAGACCCTTGAGCGCACAGGCTTTTTTGGCCTAGCCGCCTTTTTTCATCGAATTGAAGAACTCGTCATTGTTCTTTGTGGCACGAAGCTTGTCGAGAAGGAACTCGGTCGCCTCGAGGTCGTCCATGCCGAATAGCAGCTTTCTCAGTATCCATACCTTGGGAAGGATCTCCGGAGCGATCAGGAGTTCCTCACGGCGGGTGCCGGAGCGGTTCACGCTGAGCGAGGGATAGAGGCGTTTCTCGGCCATGCGGCGGTCGAGGTGGATCTCCATGTTGCCGGTGCCCTTGAATTCCTCGTAGATCACGTCGTCCATGCGTGATCCCGTATCGATCAGCGCCGTCGCGATGATGGTGAGCGATCCGCCTTCCTCGATGTTCCTCGCCGCGCCGAAGAAACGCTTGGGGCGCTGCAGGGCGTTGGAATCCACGCCGCCGGTGAGCACCTTGCCGGAGGCCGGCACGACGGTGTTGTACGCCCGGGCGAGGCGGGTGATCGAGTCGAGCAGGATCACCACGTCCTTCTTGTGCTCCACCAGGCGCTTGGCTTTCTCGATCACCATCTCGGCCACCTGCACGTGGCGCGTGGCCGGCTCGTCGAAGGTGGAGGCGACGACCTCGCCGCGCACCGTGCGGCTCATCTCGGTCACTTCCTCGGGGCGCTCGTCGATGAGCAGCACGATGAGGACGGCCTCGGGATGGTTGGCCGTGATCGCGTGGGCCATGTGCTGCATGAGCACCGTCTTGCCCGCCTTCGGCGGCGAGACGATCAGCCCGCGCTGGCCCTTGCCGATGGGCGCGATGATGTCGAGGATGCGCCCGGTGAGGTTTTCCTCGGCCTTGATGTCGCGCTCGAGCCGCATCGGCTCGTCGGGATGCAGGGGCGTGAGGTTCTCGAAGAGGATCTTGGTCTTGGCGTTCTCGGGCGGCTCGCCGTTGACGGTGTCGACCTTGACCAGGGCGAAGTAGCGCTCGCCGTCCTTCGGCGTGCGGATCTCGCCGATGATGGAATCGCCGGTGTGCAGGTTGAAGCGCCGGATCTGCGAGGGCGAAACGTAGATGTCGTCCGGACCCGCGAGGTACGAGGTGTCGGGCGAGCGCAGGAAGCCGAAGCCGTCCTGCAGCACTTCGAGCGTGCCGTCGCCGAAGATGGCCTCGCCTTTTTTCGCCTGGTGCTTGAGGAGGGCGAACACGAGCTCCTGCTTGCGAAGGCGGTTGGCGCCTTCCAGCTCGTTGACGCTCGCCATTTCGACGAGCTCGGTGATGGGTTTGAGCTTGAGGTCGGATAAATGCATGCCGCGGGGACCTGCCTGGAGGAGTTTTAGAGGACGGGCCCGGAAGACGTCACGGGCCGGGGAAGCTACTAAAGGGAAGTTGGGATGGCCCGGCGGGGGGAGCTGCTTGCCAGAGCAAAAATCAGGGTAGCGGGTTCAGATATTGCTGTCAATGAACGCGGCGAGCTGGGTCTTGGAGAGCGCGCCGACCTTGGTGGCCTCGACCGCGCCGTTCTTGAAGAGCATGAGCGTGGGGATGCCGCGGATGCCGTACTTTGGCGGCGTCGACTGGTTCTCGTCGATGTTGAGCTTGGCGACCTTGAGGCGCCCGGAATATTCCGAGGCGATCTGGTCGAGGGCCGGCGCGATCATCTTGCAGGGGCCGCACCACTCCGCCCAGTAGTCCACCAGGACGGGGGTCTGCGACTGAAGCACTTCGGACTCGAACGTGTCGTCGGTGATGTGAACGATCGATTTGTCAGCCATGTATCCTCGCTTCGATTTTTGGAGTCGCCCGGGGAGGGGGTTCAGGGGTGAACCGGGGCGCTGTAGGTTGCAATCGTAGACCAAAAAGGACTCGCCGGGCAAAGCCGATGGGTTGGGGCATGGGCGCGCCGAGTGCTAAAATACCGGTCCTTTTCCGACGTTTCCCGCATCTCGAAAGGCTGATTTTCATGACGTACGTGGTGACCGAGTCCTGCGTGAAGTGCAAGTACACCGACTGCGTCGATGTGTGCCCGGTCGACTGCTTCCACGAGGGCCCGAACATGCTGGTCATCGATCCGGACGAGTGCATCGACTGCACGTTGTGCGTGGCCGAGTGCCCGGTCGAAGCCATCTTCGCCGAGGACGACGTCCCCGCGGACCAGAAGGACTTTACCGCCCTGAACGCGGAACTGTCGAAGTTGTGGAAGCCGCTGGTCGAGCGCAAGCCCGCGCCTCCCGATGCGGACCAGTGGAAAGACGTGAAGGCCAAGCGCCACCTGATCGAAAAGTAGTCCTTCGCCGTTTCCTTCACCGAATGCCCGGGGTAGGGGCCGAGCTGGGGGGTGCACGGTTTACTCCACCGGTTAGGGATTGAACCACCCGAGCGACCCATCAAGGTTGAGCGGCGAAACTGCGAATGGCGGGGCGCCCCCACTCGGCCCCTACCCCGGGCATTCGGCGAAGGAAACGGTGGAAGCCGTCGCGTTCGCGTTTCGGCACCACGTTCATGAAAGAGCGGCTCTGGTTGGATGCTCCTCGCATCGTCGCCGGCACAGAACGCGGGCAGCCGCTGCCCTCGGCTGCGGCGATCAACAAGACAAAAACGTCAGATTGCGGCGCATCGACCCGCGGTGTAGGTTGAGGAATGGGAAAGGAAGAAGGTGACATCGCAGCAATGTTGACGGCGCTGGGCTCGCGCCGCGATGACCTGCACATCGCGCAGGAGCTGATCGAGGTCCTGCCGATTCCGGTTTTCTTCAAGGGCCGCGACGGCCGCTACCTTGGCGTGAACCGCGCCTGGGAGGAGTTCTTTGCCGTGCCGCGAGGCGACATCATCGGCGGAACCGTCTACAGCCTGTACGCGGGCACTCCCACCAACACGGCGCGCCATGCGGCCATGGACGAGGAACTGTGGGGCCATCCCGGCAACCAGAGTTACGAGATCCAGCTCGCGATGCGCGACGGGCGCGTGCGCCACACGATCTACTACAAGGCAACTTACACCCGCGTGAACGGCGAGGTGGCGGGGCTCATCGGCACCATCGTCGACATCACCGAGAGGAAGCAGGCCGAGCAGCGCGAGGCGATCGAGCACGCCATAACGCGTTTCCTCGGCGCGAGCGATTCCCTCGGCGACGCGCTGCGCGGAATCATGCAAGTGATGTGCGAACGGCTCGACTGGGCATGCGCCGCACGCTGGTCGCTCGACGAGGCGCAGAATCGGCTGCACTGCATCGAGACGTGGAGCATCGACGATCCGGCCATCGAGGAATTCCTCGCGGTGAGCCGCCTCGAGACCTTCGTCCCGGGCAAGACGGGCATGATCCGCCGCGTGCTCGCCACGGGGGAGTCTGTGTGGATCGCCGACGTCACGCAGCAGCTCGATTTCCAGCGCGCCCCGCTCGCCGCGAAGGCGGGCCTGCGCGGCGCTTTCGCGCTCCCGGTGGTGGTGGGAGATCGGGTGCTGGGCGCCATCGAGTTCTTCAGCCGCGATGCGCGCAGCCCCGACCGGTGGCTCCTGCAGGTGGCCGTAGCGATCGGCGGCCAGATCGGCCAGCTCATGGCGCGGCGCGCCGCGGAGGACGCGACGCGCGCCGCGCACGACGAGCTCGAGGGCAAAGCGCGCGAGCTGGCGCGCTCCAACGAGGAGCTGCAGCAATTCGCCTACGTCGCCTCCCACGACCTGCAGGAGCCGCTGCGCATGGTGTCGAGCTACACCCAGCTCCTCGCACGCAGATACGGCGACAGGCTCGACGGCGACGCCAAGGAGTTCATGGATTTCATCGTGGATGGCGCGGCGCGGATGAAGCAGTTGATCGAGGACCTCCTCGCCTTCTCGCGGGTGGGCACGCGTGGGCGGGAGTTCCAGAAGGTGGAGAGCGAGACGGCGCTCGCCAAGGCGCTCGCCAATCTGCGCGCCGCCCAGGAGGCGAGCGGCTCCACCGTCACGCACGGCGAGATGCCGCAGGTGTTCGCCGACAGCGGGCAGCTCGTGCAGCTTTTCCAGAACCTCCTCGGCAACGCGATGAAATTTCGCGGGAGCGAGGCGCCGAGCATCCACGTCGCCTGCCAGGCGCTCGACAAGGTGTGGCTATTCACCGTGAAAGACAACGGCATCGGCCTCGACGTGCAATATTCGGACCGGATTTTCATGATGTTCCAACGCCTGCATAACAAGACCGAATACCCCGGTACCGGTATTGGACTCGCGATCTGCAAGAAAATCGTCGATCGCCATGGCGGGCGCATCTGGGTCGAGTCGCAACCGGGAGAAGGTTGCACGTTCGGCTTCACGCTCGCCCGGCCCCAGGGAGGGAGCCAGCAATGATTCGCAGGGCCGAAGAAGTCGCACCCGTCGAGATCCTGCTGGTCGAGGACAACCCCGGCGACCACCGCCTCACCAAGGAGGCGCTTCACGAGGGCAAGGTCTACAACAACCTCCACTGGGTGACGGACGGGGTGGATGCGATCGATTTCCTCAAACGGCGCGGCAAGCACGCCGGCGCCCCGCGCCCCGACATCATCCTGCTCGACCTGAACTTACCCAAGAAGGACGGGCGCGAGGTCCTCTCGGAGATCAAGCAGGACGCCGACCTGCGCGCGATACCGGTGGTGATCCTCACCACCTCGCAAGCCGAGGAGGACGTGCTGAGAAGCTACGACCTGCACGCCAACTGCTACGTGACCAAGCCCGTGGACCTCGAGAAATTCATCCTCGTGGTCCAGTCGATCGACCGCTTCTGGCTGAACGTCGTGACGCTTCCGCCCGGCAGATGAAGACCGAGGTCCCCGGCCACGCGGTCCTGTTGATCGAGGACAATCCCGGCGACGCGCGCTTGATCCGCGAAATACTCGCGGAAGAGTCCGCCGTGCCATTCCGCCTGACGCATGCGGACCGCCTCTCGCGCGGGCTCGAGCTCCTCGCGCAAGACGACGTGGATCTCGTGCTCCTGGACCTGTCGCTTCCCGACAGCCACGGGCTCGACACCTTCTCGAAGGTCTACGCGCACTCTCCGAAGGTGCCGATCATCGTGCTCTCGGGCAACGACGACCAGCAGCTCGCGCTGTACGCGGTGAAGAGCGGCGCGCAAGACTACCTGGTGAAGGGCAAGATCGACCGCGAGCTCCTGTTGAAGGCGATACAGTACTCGATCGAAAGGAAGCGTTACCAGGAGGAGCTCGAGCGGCAGGCCAACTACGACGCGCTCACCGGGCTCCCGAACCGCCATCTCTTCCACGATCGCCTCAAGCAAGCGGTGTTCGCGCAGCGCAACACCAGGTCCATCGCGGTGGTCTTCATCGACCTCGACCATTTCAAGGTGATCAACGATTCCCTCGGCCACAATTTCGGCGACGAGGTGCTGCGCCACGTCGGCGAGCGCCTCCAGTCGGCGGTTCGCGATGGCGACACCGTCGCGCGCCTGGGCGGCGACGAGTTCGTGCTGATCCTCTCGGACCAGACGCGCGAGGACGTGATCTTCCGCACCATGCGCCGCCTCATCGCCAAGGTGAGCGACCCGATCGTGATCGGCGAGCGCGAGCTCAACATCACCTGCAGCGCCGGCATCAGCCTCTATCCGCAGGACGGCCCCGACGTGCAGACGCTCCTCAAGAACGCGGACGCGGCGATGTACCGTGCCAAGTCCCAGGGGCGCAACACGTTCCAGTTCTTCACCGCCGAGATGAACGAGCTCGCCAACGAGCGCCTATCGATGGAGCAGAGCCTGAGGCGCGCCGTCGAGAGAGACGAGCTGCTGCTCCACTACCAGCCGCGCGTGAACCTCGCCACCGGAGCCGTCGACGGCGTCGAAGCGCTAGTACGCTGGAACCACCCGGTGCGCGGCCTGGTCCTTCCCGACCGCTTCATTCCACTCGCCGAAGAGACCGGTCTCATCGTGCCGATCGGCGAATGGGTGCTGCGCACGGCATGCGAGCAGGGCGAGGCGTGGCGGCGCGCCGGCTTCAGGCCGGTGATCTCGGTGAACCTCTCGGCGCGCCAGCTCTGGGGAGGCGGCCTCGTGCGCCTGGTGGGCGAGGTGATTGCGACGACCGGGATGGCGGAGTATCTCGAGCTGGAGCTGACCGAGAGCATGGTGATGCACGACGCGGAAAACGTCATCGCGACCATGCAGGCGCTGAAGGCGATCGGCGTGCGCCTCTCCGTGGACGATTTCGGCACCGGCTACTCGAGCCTGTCGTACCTGAAGCGCCTGCCGCTGACCGCGCTCAAGATCGACGGCTCGTTCGTGCGCGACATCACCAGCGGCGGCCCGGACGAGGGCCTCATCGCCAAGGCCATCATCTCGCTCGCGCACAGCCTGCACCTGAAGGTCGTCGCCGAGGGCGTGGAGACCGAGGCGCATCGCGCGTTCCTCGAGGCGCACGACTGCGACGAGATCCAGGGCTACCTCATCAGCCGCCCGGTCGCGGCCGTGGAGTGCGAGAAGTTCTTCAAGGCTGTCGCCGTACGCGCTCCCGCTCGTTGACCCGCTGGGCTGGGCTATCGCCTCATTCGAAGTGGGGGTGAAGGCCGAGCCGGCGCGACCGTTCCTTGGGCGGGGAGTGAAGTCGCTGCAAAAATTGCGCTCCAACGGACGGCTTCTTCTCCCGATCGACCGGAGGTGACGCGCGCCTCTCGACCTCCACCCCAACACTTCGAATGAGGCTCTGCTGGTCCGGGGCTCGCGACGAGAGCCGGATGGGTGCACACGGTCTGCCTTCCAGCAGTGGTCCGCTTCGATGCTCCTCGCATCACCGCCGGATAGATCACGGGCAGCCCCCTTACACGGGCTGCACATCTAAACGCGTCGCGCATCGCCGTTCTTCTTGGCGAGTCCATTCAGCGCTGGCGGGATGACCGCGAGGTGCGCGGAGAGCCATCCATCGGGCTCTTGGGATGAAGGTCGAGAGGCGCGCGTCACTCCCGGTCGATCGGGAGAAGAAGCCGTCCGTTGGAGCGCAATTTTTGCAGCGAGCTCTCTCCCCTCCCAAGGAACGATCGCGCCGGCTCGACCTTCATCCCGAGCCCGATGGATGGCGGCAAGAGCGCAGTCAATCGTAGAGCTTGGCGCGCGCCTTGCCGCGGAAGACACGGTAGGAAAGGATCGTGTAGGCGACGATGAACGGCAGCACGACCACCGACCCGATGAACAGCGCCTTGAGCGCGGACGGATGCGCGGCCGCGTCCCAGATCGTCAGCCGGTCGATCACCACGTACGGATAGATGCTGTACGCGAGCCCGAGGAACGCGATGGTGAAGATCAGCGCCGCGGCGCCGAAGGGCCGGGCGTCGAGGTCCTTGGCGCCGCGCTTCAGCGCGCTGGTGGATCGCCAGAGCCACCAGCCCGCGCCGATCGAGGCCAGGGGCAGGAACATGAGCCATAGCGTGCGCGGGAAATCGAACCACTTGTAGCGCACGGTCTCGCTCACCAGTGGCGTGGCGAGGCTCACCAGTGCCACCCCCAGCCCGACCCAGAGGAGGCCCCAGCGCGTCCAGGCGACGGCTTTCTTCTGCAGGTCGCCTTCAGTCTTGAGGATGAGCCACGTGGCGCCCAGGAGCACGTAGCCGCCGCAGAGGCTCGCGCCGACCAGCAGCGCGAACACCCAGTAGAAGAACCCGGGCTCGAAGCCGGTGATGTAGCGCCCGAGCATCACGCCCTGGAAGAACGACGCGATGAAGGATCCTGCCCAGAACAGCCAGTTCCACAGCTCGCGGTGCCAGCCCTGCGCCTTCACGCGCAGCTCGAACGCGACGCCGCGCAGCATGAGTCCCACCAGCATCGCCACTACCGGAAGGTAGAGCGCGCCGAGCACGACGCCGTGCGCGCGCGGAAACGCCGCGAGGAGGATGCCGATGCCGAGCACCAGCCAGGTCTCGTTCGCGTCCCAGAAGGGGCCGATCGAGGCGACCATGATCGACTGCTCGTCGTCCGTGGCCGCGGGCATGAGCATGCCGACGCCCAGGTCGTAGCCGTCGAGGAGCACGTAGGCGAGTATCGAGGCGCCCATCAGGAACATGAAGACGATCGCCAGGTCCATGGGCTACCCCGCGGCCCGCGCGACGGTCACGGCGGCCTCACCCGATGCCGCGGGCGGATCGTCGTCGGGCGTCGACCCCTTGCCCGCCATGTGCGTGAGCACGATCATGTACGCGATGAAGAGGGTGGCGTAGGTGAGGATGTAGCCGGTGAGGCTCGCGCCGAGCTGCGCGCCGGTGGCCTGACCCACGGCGTCCTTGGTGCGCAGCACGCCGGTCACCAGCCATGGCTGGCGCCCGACCTCGGTCACGATCCAGCCGGCGAGCGTGGCGACCCATCCCGAGAACGTGAATGCCGCCAACACCCACAGCATCCAGCGCGGCGCGGCACGCTTGCCGCGCGTGGCCCACGTGCCCACCCACGACACCAGCAGCATCGCAACGCCGATGCCGACCATGATGCGGAAGCCGAAGAAGAGGGGGGCCACCGCCGGGCGGTCCTCACCGAAAGACTCGATGCCGCGGATCTCCGCGCGCTGGTCGTGCTTGAGGATGAGGCTCGCGCCGTACGGAAGCTCGATCGAATAGTCGTTCCTCTTCGTCACCTCGTTGGGGATCGCGAAGAGCACGAGCGGCGCGCCGCGCTCCGTCTGCCACAGCGCCTCGATGGCGGCGATCTTGGCGGGCTGGTGCTCGAGCGTGTTGAGGCCGTGCTGGTCGCCCACGAAGATCTGCACCGGCACGAGCGCCGCCGCCACCATGAGCCCGGCACGCAACGTCTTGCCGGCGCTGGTGTCGAATGGGGCCCAGAGGAGCCGCCAGGCCGAGAGCCCCGCGACCACGAAGGACGCGGTGAGCCCCGAGGCGATCAGCATGTGCGCGAGCCGATACGGAAACGACGGATTGAAGATCACCGCGAGCCAATCCGCGGCGATCCACTGCCCGTCGGCGAACACGTGGCCCGCGGGCGTGTGCATCCACGAGTTGAGCGCGAGGATCCAGAAGGCCGACACGGTGGTGCCGAAGGCGACGACCGCGCAGGATGCGATGTGCACCCAGTTGGGCACGCGGCTCATGCCGAAGAGCATGATGCCGAGGAAGGTCGCCTCGAGGAAGAAGGCGGTGAGCACTTCGTACGAAAGGAGCGGCCCGGCGATGGCGCCCACGGTCGTCATGTATCGCGGCCAGTTGG
This sequence comes from Burkholderiales bacterium, assembly GCA_038227085.1. Classification (GTDB taxonomy): domain Bacteria; phylum Pseudomonadota; class Gammaproteobacteria; order Burkholderiales; family Usitatibacteraceae; genus Usitatibacter. Next base: position 9,746 of record JBBRQA010000009.1, read on the forward strand.
TGCCGAACTGGAAGGACATCGTGACGCCGGTGACCACGCCCATCGCGAAGGTTAGAGCGAAGACCTTAAGCCACAGCTTGAAGGTCGCGAGCCATGCGGCGTCGCCGGTGCGCTGGTAGGCGATGCGGAATCCGAGGAGGTACCACGCAAGCGCGATGGTCAATGTCGGGAACATGATGTGGAACCCGATATTCAGCCCGAACTGGGCGCGCGCGAGAAGGAGGGCGTCTTCCATGGATTTCGCAGCTTTCACCACGATTCTAGCGCAACCGCTACGTTAAAATTGCCCATGACCCAGGCGCTTCCTTCCGGCAACCCCCCGCCACGCGGCAAGCTGAAGATCTTCTTCGGCGCGTTCCCCGGGGCCGGCAAGACCAACGCGATGCTGAGCGCCGCGAAGCGCATGCGCGATGCGGGGCGCGACGTGGTCGCGGGCGTGGTCGACAGCCACGAGAGCGCGGACCGCGTCCTCCTCGACGGTTTCGAGTCGCTCGCCGCGCCCGCCCCCGGCGAGTTCGACCTCGACGGCGCGCTCGCGCGCCATCCCGAGGTGCTCCTCATGGACGACCTCGCGCACGCCAATCCGCCGGGCTCGCGCCATCCGAAGCGCTGGAAGGACGCCGACGAGCTCCTCGCCGCCGGCATCGACGTCTTCACCACGTTGGGGGTGCAGCACCTCGAGAGCCTGAACGACGTGGTGGGAGAGATCAGCGGGATCCGCGAGCCTGAAACCGTCCCCGACACCTTTTTCGACACCGCCGACGAGACCGTGATGGTGGACATGTCGGCCGACGAGCTGCTGGTGCGCCTACAGGAAGGCAAGGTGCACGTGGGCGACGCGGAGAAGGGCGCCGCGCGCACGTTCTTCAGCAAGGGCAGCCTCCTCGCGCTGCGCGAGATCGCGCTGCGCCGCACCGCCGACGTGGTCGAGGACGAGGTGCAGAAGTACCGCCTCGACAAGGCGATCGATACAGTGTGGAAGACGCAGGAGCACCTGATGTGCTGCATCGGGCCCGCACCGGGCTCGGAGCACATCGTGAGGAGCGCAGCGCGCCTCGCCAAGCAGCTCGATGCCAGGTGGACCGCGGTGTACGTCGAGACGCCGCGCCTGCAGCGCCTCCCGGTGGCCGAGCGTGGCCGCATCCTCAACGTGGTAAGCCTCGCCGAAGCGCTCGGCGCCAAGACCGCGATCCTCACCGGCAACGACGTGTGCCAGGCGATCGTCGACTACTCGGGCGAGCACAACATCGCCATGGTGGTGGTGGGCCGCAGCAAGCCCCGCCGCTTCGCGGTGAAGCGCAGCATGAGCGACCAGATCGCCAGCGCGAGCAAGAGCCTCGACGTGATGGAGATCGGGCGCGGCGGCACGGACGCGGGCACGCAGGTCGAGGCGCCGAAATTCAACGCCGCCGACATCGCGTCCAGCCGCGTCGGCGAGAAGCGTGTGCGCTACGTGTGGACCGCGGCGGCGTGCGCGCTCACCACCGCGGTGGCGAGCGCCATCCATCCGAGCTTCGAGCTCGCCACGATCGCGCTTCTCTTCATGCTCACGGTGGTGCTGCTCGCGGTGAAGTGGGGTCGTGGGCCGGCGATCGCCGCGGCGTTCCTGAACGTGCTCCTCTTCGACTTTTTCTTCGTGCCGCCGCGCTTCTCCTTCCTGGTGGCAGACATCCAGTACCTGCTCACCTTCGCGGTGATGCTGGTCGCGGGAATCTTCGTAGGCCAGCTCGCCGGGCACCTGCGCTTCCAGGCGCGCGTGGCCGCGCATCGCGAGAAGCGCGCGCGCATGCTCTACGAGTTCGCGCGCGACCTGGCGCAGCTACGCACCACCTCGCAGGTGATCGAGACCACGGAGGAGTCCATGTCGCGCCAGTTCAAGGCGCGCGTGGCGGTCCTGGTGCCGGACACCACCGGCACGCTGGTGTCTCCCACCGGGCGCGGCATGACCAACCCGTTCGACAGCACCGCGGCGCAGTGGGCCTTCGACCAGGCGCAGTCGGCGGGCGCCGGCACCGAGACCCTCGCGGGCAATGAATACCTCTTCCTGCCTCTCAGGTCGCCCACCAGCACGCGCGGCGTGCTCGCGGTGCGTCCGGAGCGCACACGCGACCTCTTCATTCCCGAGCAGCGCCACCAGTTCGAGATCTTCGCGACCCTGGTCGCCACGGCGCTCGAGCGCGTGCACTACGTGGACGTGGCGCGCGACGCGATGCTCATGGCCGGCATCCAGAGCGGCGAAGTGCGGCTCGAGCTCGAGCGCCGCTCGGTGGCCGACATCGTGGACGCGGCAGTTCGCTCGTTGGGCGCGGTGCTCGCCAAGCACAAGCTGGCGGTGGATATCCCCTCCGACTTGCCGCAGGTGCCCCTCGATGCCGGCCTCATGCAGCGCGTCTTCGTGAGCCTCGCCGGCAACGTCGCGCGGCACACGCCAGCCGGCACGCGCCTCGCGATCGCCGCGCGCGCCGCCGGCGACGACGTCGAGGTGAGCTTCGAGGACGACGGTCCCGGCCTGCCGAAGGGGCGCGAGGAAGAGATCTTCGAATCCTTCGCGCGCGGCGAGAAGCAGGTGACTCGGCGCGGGGCGGGGCTGGGGCTCGCCATCAGCCGCGCGATTGTCGCGGCGCACGGCGGGACGATCCGGGCGCAGACGCCGGAATCGGGGAAGGGCGCGAGGATCGAGATCAGGCTGCCGGTGAGGCGGTGATTCGGCGGATTTCGGCGTTACTAAAAACGCGAGCCCCCGAGAATGGCGTCGACGCTGCAACTCTCCGTGCCGGTCAACTTGATCGCGAGTCGTATGGACATCGCATTGGGCGAAGAGAAGAAACCCTGCGAGGTGAAATTGCCGGTCTTCCCATCGCTGCACGAGTAGCTGCCGTTCCACTGCGGACGAAAGCGGTCGTCGACGTAGCTGCCGAGATAGGTGCAGCGCAGGCCGGTGATCGCGGCCTCGTCGATCCCCATCAGGTTCGCGCCGCGGTCGAAGGTCACGTTGTAGTCGGCATAGGTGCCGCGGTCCCCATTGTTCTGCGCGGCGGCGCAGGAAGAGCGGCGCTCGAGGTTCGCGCCGTTCCAGTGGCCTTCGAGGAGAGTCCTCGGGTCGGCGTCCGTCCGGCGCGCCGCGGGGTTCTGGACCTCCTGCGCGAATGCGTGCGCGGCCGACAAGGTGACGATCGCGGCGATCAGATGGGACTTATTGGGGTGAAACATGGTCAATTCTGGTCCTTCCCTATCCAAGTCGGGCCGCGCCGGACGCGCAAGGTTCCCCCGGCGCCCTCCTCGCCTGCTCCAAGAGGCCTATCGTGATCCAACCCGTCCAGATCGACCGCATCCAGCGCGTCCCCAATCCGCCCCGCCTCGACCAATGGCTCGACGCCAAGGCGCCGGTGAAGCGCGGGGTCGGCTACGAAGTGAAGGTCCATTCGGGCGCCCATGGCGGGGTCCAGAATACGCGCGGCCTCGCGTCGCGGCGAACTGTGCTGGGGATCCGGGTCGATAGCGAGAAGCGCGTGGAGATCGAGGTGCGCCCCGGCGAGCGCGCTTTCCTGATCGTCCTGTCGGGTGCCGGGCGCATCGAAGGCGACGACACCGCGGTGAAGGGCGACGACGTCGTGTGGTTCAAGCCGGTGGCGGGCGCGGAGTGCGCCTTCCTCGGTCTCGAGGCCGACACCGACATCGAGGCGCTGCTCTACAGCGAGCAGTCGCCCGAGGCCGGGGTGCTGCGCGCCTAGGCGACTTCGGCCATGCCGCTTTCGCTGGCGGCGAGGATGCCGCCGGCGCGGGCGGCGTTCACCGGGCGCGACAGCAGGAAGCCCTGGCCGAACTCGCAGCCCAGCTCCTGCAGGAGCTCCAGCTGCGCGCCGGTCTCGATGCCTTCGGCGTACACCTTCTTGTTCAGGGCCTGGCCGAGCTTGAAGATCGCCTTCACGATCTCGCTGCCCTCGCCGTCGCGGCTCATCTTCTCGATGAACGAGCGGTCCACCTTGAGGGCGTCGATCGGCAGCGTCGCCAGGTAGGAAAGCGACGAGTAACCGGTGCCGAAGTCGTCGATGGAGAGCTGCACGCCCATCTGGCGCAACGACATGAGGGTGGAGATCGCGTTCTCGATGCCGTCCATGAGCACGCTCTCCGTGACCTCGAGGGTGAGCTGCTCGGGGCGCATCTCGGCCGCCTGTATCGAGCGCGCCACGTGCGAGACGAAATCGGGGTGGGTGAGCTGCAGGCTCGACACGTTGACGCTCATCGTGAGCTCGGAGCTGTCGCGGATCGTGCGCCATTCGCGCATCTGGCGGCATGCTTCCGACAGCACCCAGTTGCCGAGCGGGACGATGAGGCCGGTTTCCTCGGCGACGGGAATGAACATCGACGGCTCGAGGAGCCCGCGCTCGGGATGGTTCCAGCGCGCCAGGGCCTCGAAGCCCATGAGCCTGCGGTCCTTGAGCGTGCAGATCGGCTGGTAGTCGAGCGAGATCTCGCCGGAGCCGAGCGCCTTGCGCAGTTCGGTCTCGAGCTGGAGCTGCGCCGAGACGTGCGCGTGCAGGCTCGAGTCGAAGATCGCGTACTGCGCCTTGCCCTTGGACTTCGCCTTGTACATGGCGATGTCGGCGTCGCGGATGATCTGGTCGGAGCTCTGGTAGTTGTTGGTGCTGAAGGTGATGCCGATGCTCGCGGTGATCGACACTTCCATCGTGCCGAGCATCACCGGGCGCGTGAGCTCCTTGTGGATGCGCTCCGCCAGGTCCACGGCGTCGCGTTGCCGGCCGAGGTCCTCGGCGAGGATCGCGAACTCGTCGCCGCCCAGGCGCGCGAGCACGTCGGTCTCGCGCAGCATCGCCTTCAGGCGCCTGGCCACGTTCACCAGCAGCTCGTCGCCCGCCTTGTGGCCGAGGGAGTCGTTCACCATCTTGAAGCGGTCGAAGTCGAGGTACATCACCGCGAAGCGCTGCTCCGGGTGGCGCTGCACGCGCGCGATGGCGCGGTTCAGCTGCTCGTCGAAGTGCACGCGGTTGGAAAGCTGGGTGAGGCTGTCGTGGTAGGCGTTGTGGTAGAGCTCGGCCTCGGCGCGGCGGCGCGCGCTCACGTCCTGTGCCTGCACGATGAGGTTGTGGGTGCGGAACTGCCAGTCGCGCGCCAGCGAGATGTTGAGCGACATCCACACGTCGGAGCCGTCGCGGTGCAGGCCGCGGATCTCGGTGTGCACGCTGGCGAGTTCGCCCTTCTTCAGCTTCTCGACCGGCGACTGGAGCGCGGACACGTCCTCGGCGTTGACCAGATCGGCGAGCGTCGCCGAAAGCAGCTCGGTGCTGTTGCGCCCGAGCATGTCGCAGAACGCCTTGTTGGCCTGGATGAACCTGCCCTCGGTGGACACCAGCGCCATGCCGATCGCGGCGTGGGTGAAGGCGCTGTGGAAGCGGCTCTCGCTTTCCTTCAGCTCCTCCATGTGGCGCTCGCCCGACTCCTTTTGCTCGAAGTAGAAGTGCAGCGACGAGATGAACATCACGATGAGCGGCACCGAGATGAGGAGCGCGGGCATGCCGAAATGGTCGAAGCTGAAGTAGAGGACGCAGGCGATCGCGGCGGCGGTAGCGTACGCGAGGCCGATCCAGCTCATGTCCTTCAGCCAGCGCTGCGGCGTGAAGCCCGAGCCGCGCTTCAGCGCGATGAGGGTCGAGGTGAGCAGGGTGTTGGCGACCCAGTAGAGCGCGGCCGTCGTCATCGCCGCGACCAGCAGCGAGCCGCTGTTCAGCCCCAGCTTGACGATGACGGCGCGCTCGAGCTCGAAGATGGAGCCGCACGCGAGCATCGCGAGCGATGCCATGGCCGGAGTGCCGATGCGGCTGGTCCAGCGCTTGGAGGCGCGCCACGAGGCGACCGTGCCCTCGAACACGGCGGCGAGCACCGCGGCCGGCGCGCCATACACGAGCAGGACCAGGAAGATGAAGATCTCGCCGCCGGCGATGGCGGTCTTGGTGCCGGGGATTCGCACCGGGAACAGGCCCACGACGGCCGCGACCAGCGCGCCCACCAGCACCTGGAGAAGCAGCATCCCCTCGAACTGCCCCACCTTCGAAATCGAGTAGATGAGCGCCCACACGCCAAGAACCATCACGATCCACCAGTAGCGGCGTGCGGCGGGGCTGTAGTCCTGCATTTCGATGAGCTGCATGATGAGCCTCTGTCTTGTTCTCGCTTGTCGACTATTCCCCGCGCATGGGCCCGAATTCGGCGAGCACCACGCCCTCGGCCAGCACCACGCCTTCGGCGAGCACGATGCCTTCGGCGAGCACGACGCCCTCCGCTAGGACGATGCCCTCCGCGAGGACGATGCCTTCGGCAAGCACGATGCCCTCGGCGAGCACGATGCCATTGCCCAGCACCACTCCCTGCGTTGACAGCATGGAAGCGGTTGCGGACGGCGTGAAATCGCCGGTGCCCGCGACGAGGCTGCTCTGCCCCAGAACTCCGTTGAGCACCAGCACGCCCGGACTCACCAGCGGGCCCGTCGGCAGCGGCGCTGTGGAATCGTTGAAGCTCGCGCGCGATCCGACCCAGAGCAGCTTCGGGTCGTAGGCGGCCTGGTATTCGATGAAGAGATCGTCGCCGGAGAGCACGAAGCGCCCGCCCATGAACACGAAACGGCCCCAGCTCACCGTGCGCCCGTTGATCACCGAGGCGGGGGCCGGCATGAGCTGTCCCGGGGCGAGCAAGGATTCGCCCACCGCGATGGTGCCGTCGGAGACGCGCGCCGCGATGTTGGTGGAAAGCGCGCTCGCGATGGCCAGCGCGCCCGGAACGTTCACCAGCCCCGCGCCCTGCTGCACCAGGTTCGCGCCCTGCAAAGGCTCGGCCGAGTACTGCAGGATCGCCTTGATGAGCGGCGGCGTGAGGCCGGGATTGGTCTGCAACAGGAGCGCGACGACACCGGAGACGACCGGGGTCGCGAAGGAAGTCCCGCTCGCCTTCATCAGGCCGTTGCCGGAGGTGCTGGCCTGGATCACGAGCCCCGGGAAAGCGGTCGCGAGGAGGCTTTGCTTCAATCCCGGGCGGTCGGTGGAGATCCCGCCAATCACGCGGTTGCCGGGAGCGACGAGGTCGGGCTTGAGGAGGTTGTCGTGCTGGGTGGCGCCGGCCGCATCCAGGTAGCTGCCGCGCGTCGGGCCGCGCGAGCTGAAGAGATTGATGGTGTCGTTGGCGCGCCCCGAAGTGTCGTGGGCGTTGGCCGAGCCCACGGTGATCGCGGACGGCTCGTTGCCCGGCGAGGTCACCGTGCCGTAATACTGGTTTCCGTCCGGGCCGGCGCCGTAGTTTCCGGCGGCCACGACCACGGTGATGCCCGCGGCGACGGCGCTGCGAACCGCGGCGCACAACGGATCCGTCAGGTAGGAGTCGGAGGAGTTGGTGCCCAGGCTGATGTTGAGGACGCGGATGTTGTATTGCGCTGCATTGTTGATGACCCAGTCGATGCCGGCAATCGTCGTCGCGGTGTCGCCCAGGCCGCTGTCGGCGAGCACGCGCACGTCATAGAGGAGGGCGCCGGGGGCCACGCCGGTGGTGTCTATCGAAGCGGGCACTGATCGTCCGGCCGCGACGGAGGCGACCAGCGTGCCGTGCCCATAGGGGTCCTGGAACGAGCTCGCGCTGCTGTCCACGGGCGTGTCGAGGGTGGCGGTGGGCGCGGTGAAGTCGACGCTGCGCCTCACGCGCGAGGCTCCATTGCTGCCGAGCATCGAGCCGTGATCGGCCATGATCCCGGAATCGAGGATGGCGATGCCCACGCCGGTGCCGTCGAGGGCGGACGTCCCGCCGCCGAAGGCGCGCACCGAGTCGGCGCCGGTGATCAATTCCATCGCGCTGAAGGTGCGCTCGACCACGCGGTTGGGCGCGATGCGCCAGATGTCAGGACGCAGCGAGAGCAGGCGCACCATCAATGCCGGCACGGTGGCCGAGAGTCCGGAGACGGAGCGGAACTTGCGATTGACCGTGCCGCCCGCGGCGACGATGGCCCGGCGCAGGTCCTTGTAGTCGGAATCGGCGCGCGGGTTGCCGAGGATCACCACGCTGACCATTGGGCCGCGCAGCGACGGTTTCATCCACTGTTCGCGGCCCGAGCCGCGGCCGTTCAGGACCTTGTCGAGATCGTCGGCGATCTTGTTGCGGCCGTTGTCCGCGCGATTGCCGTTGTTTCCGGTTCCGCCATTGCCATTGCCATTGCCATTGCCGTTGCCGTTGTTTCCATTGCCGGCGACCGCGGATGTGGCTCCGAACAGGAGGATGGCGCTGACCAATGCGGCGCCGAAGCGCCGGAGGATGTTCTTCATCATTGTGTGGCGCCGATTCAGATGGTTTGCGTTGGGCATGGAAGCCTCCGTGCGCTGTGAACTTCTGCACACTTCGGCCCGAGGATAAGACGGCCTCTCCAAAATCCCTTGTGAGATTTCGCACAACAACGGATTACAGCCGTAAGGCGGTTACAGCCGTAAGAATGGCGGCGCGATGGGACTTTCGGCGTGCTGGCTCATGTGGCGAGCCTCCCGGCGGCTATCATTCCGTCATGCATCGCGATCTGCCGCGGCTTGAAAAACCCGAGTTGTTTGAGCGGCTGGCCCACGGCCACGCGGCGCGCCTCACGGTCGTCACGCCCAACCGGCGCCTGGCCCACGCGCTGCGGAGGGAATTCGACGCCGCCCAGCTCGCGCAGGGTCTCGCGGCGTGGGAAACGCCCGACATCCTGCCTTTCGACGGCCTGGTGAAGCGGCTCTGGGAGGACGCGCTCTACTGCGATCTTGCTTGCGGCATTCCCGTGCTCCTTTCGGACACCCAGGAACAGATGCTTTGGGAGGACGCGATCCACGCCGCCCGTCACGCGCTGCCGATCTACTCCGCGGCGCCCGCAGCAACGCAGTGCCGCGCCGCCTGGCGGCTCGTCCATGCGTGGCGGCTTCCCCTCGACGGCTCCGGCGAGCCCGACGAGGACGCGCGCGCCTTCCTAGACTGGTCCTCGCGTTATCAGCGCGCCACGCGCGAAAAACACCAGACCGATTCCGCGCGCCTTCCCGAAGTCGTCGCGCCGCACCTGGGCCACGCCGCGTTGCGCAAGCCCGCGGCGCTGGTGCTCTTCGGCGTGGACATCGTCACGCCGCAGATCCGCGTATTCCTCGAATCGATTGCCGCTCACGGGAGCGCGGTGATGGAAGCCATGTCGCCGCCCGTTCGCGCGGAAGCCAGGCGCGTGGAGCTTACCGACTGGAAGGAAGAGATCGAGGTCGCGGCACGGTGGGCGCGGTCGCGCCTGGAGCAAGAGCGTCCCGGGAGGATCGGCGTCGTGGTGCCCGATCTCGCCTCGTCACGCGCGCGGGTGCAGCGCATCTTCGCGAACGTCATGCGTCCGGACCATCTCGCCGCCGGCGAAGCGGGCGCGCTGCCGTTCAACATCTCGCTGGGACGCGCGCTCGCGGAGTGCCCGATGGTCGCCGACGCGCTTCTCGTCATCGATCTCCTCGAGCACGAGTCCGGGTTCGAGCAGGCGAGCCGCGTCATCCGTTCACCGTTCATCGCCGGCGCGGAAGCCGAGATGGAGGCGCGCGCGCGTCTCGACGCCTGGCTGCGCAAGCGCAGCGCGCCGGGCGTATCGCTCGATTCGCTGTCGAGCCTGCTGGAAGCGCCGAGCGCCCCGCGCGCGCCCGTGCTCCTCGATCGAATGAAGCGCCTCGCGGAGGTCCGCAAGGCGAGCCTCTTCGTGCCCCAGCTCGCATCCGAATGGGCGAAAGGCTTCTCCGAGGCGTTGCGCATCGCGGGCTTCCCGGGGGAGCGGGGCCTCGATTCCGCCGAGCACCAGACCCTCGACAAATGGCACGAGCTCCTCGCGGATTTCGCGACCCTGGAGCGCGTGGCGGGCAAGATGGGCTTCCAGGCGGCGCGCGAGAGGCTGCGCTCGATGGCGCGCGCGACCGTCTTCCAGCCGGAGGCGCGGGACGTCCCGATCCAGGTGATGGGCATCCTGGAGTCCGCGGGACAGCAATTCGATCACCTGTGGGTGGCGGGCCTCACCGACGACGCGTGGCCTCTTCCCGCGCGCCCCGATCCCTTCATTCCGGTGCGCGCCCAGCGAGCGGCCGGCATCCCGCAGGCCGATCCGGGTACCTCGCTGGAGCTCGATCGACGCATCACGCAGGGATGGCTCGGCGCCGCGGGCGAGGTCGTCGTGAGTCATTCGCGCATGCGCAAGGAGAGCGAGCTCGCCCCGAGCCCGCTGATCGACTCGATCAGGCTCTCTCCTCTCGAGGATCTCGCGGTGGGCCGATATGCGACGCTGCGCGGGACCATCCGCGCCGCCGCCGTGGTCGAGACGGTGCAGGACGCGCGAGCGCCCGCCGTGGTCGAGATGACGCGACCCGGCGGTACGGGACTCTTCAAGGACCAGGCGGCCTGCCCGTTCCGCGCGTTCGCGCGGCGGCGCCTGGAGTCGGAACCTCTCGAGACGCCGCGGCCCGGCCTCGACGCACGCGATCGCGGCAACCTGGTCCACGAAATGATGCGGTCCGTCTGGGGGAGGCTCGGCACCCACGACCGATTGACTGCGACGGGCGAGGCGGCCCTCGGTGAAATCCTCGGCGAGTGCGCGGAGGGAGCGATCCGCGGCATGCGCGGTCGCCGCGCCGATGCGCTGTCAGGGCGTTATGCCATCCTCGAGCGCGAGCGCCTGGTGCGCCTCGCGCTCGAGTGGCTCGAGGAGGACCGGCGGCGCGAGGCCTTCGAGGTGGTCGCCCTCGAGGAGAAGCACCCAGTCACTTTTGGCGGCATCACGGTCAACGCAAAGCTCGACCGCATGGACCAGCTCGCCGGAGGGCGGGCGATCATCGACTACAAGACGGGCGTGTGCAAGACCTCCGATTGGATGGGCAAGCGTCCCGACGAGCCGCAGCTTCCGATGTACGCCCTCGGGCGTGGCGAAGACATCGCCGCCGTGGCCTTCGCCGTGGTGAAGACGGGCGGCGCGAGGTACAGGGGCATCTCGCGCGTGCCGAACCTCATCAAGGGCGTCTGTACCATCGACAAGGACAAGAGCTGGGCGGCTGGGCGATATCGCGATTGGGACCAGCTTGTCGCGGGCTGGCGCGTGGAGCTGGAGGCGATAGGGCGTGGCTTCGCCGAAGGCGATGCGCGCGTGGATCCGAAGCGCCTCCCCAAGACTTGCGAGAACTGCGATCAGCAGATGTTCTGCCGCATCGCGGAGAAGGCGCCCTTCGACGCCGGCGAAGGGGGAAGCGAATCCGATGAATGACGCGCTGCGCGTTTCCGACCTCGGCGAGCGCGAGCGCGCGCTCGATCCCGCGCTCTCGTTCATCGTGCAGGCGCCCGCGGGCTCCGGGAAGACGGAGCTCCTCATCCAGCGCTATCTCGCGCTCCTCGGCCGCGTCGAGCGTCCAGAGGAGATCACCGCCATCACGTTCACCATCAAGGCCGCCGCCGAGATGCGCCTGCGCGTGTTCGCTGCATTGCGCATGGCGCGCCACGAGTCGCGGCCGCACGCGCCGCACGAGTCGCGCACCTGGGATCTTGCACGCATTGCCCTGGAGCGAAACGACGCCCTTGGCTGGAAGCTCGAGGAGAGCGCCGACCGGCTGCGCGTGCAGACCATCGACGCACTGTGCGCGTCCCTCACGCGGCAGATGCCGGTGCTCTCCCAGTTCGGCGCGCAGCCGGAGGTGATCGAGGACGCTTCGGCGCTCTTCGCCGAAGCGGCGCGCGACGTGATCGCCATGCTCGAAGGGCCCGACAAGCCGGTGGCGGCGGACGTGGCGCACCTTCTCGAGCATCTCGACAACGACGCGGCGAAGGCCGGGGAGCTCATCGCGACGATGCTCGCCCAGCGTGACCACTGGTTGCGCATGCTCGGCAAGAATCCCGATCGTGCGTCGCTGGAGGCCGCGCTCGACGAGGTGAGGCGTGCGACGGTGGGCGTGGCGCTCCTGCTGTGGCCGGAGGGGGTCGACGCGCCGCCCGAAGGGGACGTCGAAGCGTGGATGGCGCTCGCGAATAGATGGCTCACGAAGGACGGCAAGAAGTGGCTCGACAAGGCCGCGATTGCGCCGGCCGTGCGCGAGAGGGACGCGCTGCGCAAGGCGATGCGGGAGATAGGAAAGCTGCCGCCCGCGCGCTATACGGACCAGCAATGGGAAGCGCTCGAAGCGATCGTGCGGTTGGCGCCCCTCGCGGCGGCGCAGCTGCGCGTGGTGTTCGCGAAGCACGGCAAGGCCGACTTCGTGGAGTTCTCCCAAGGTGCCCTGCGCGCGCTGGGGAGCGAAGACGAGCCCACCGACCTCATGCTGGTGCTCGACTATCGCATCCGCCATATCCTGGTCGACGAGTTCCTGGACACGTCCCAGTCGCAATTCCAGCTGCTCGAGAAGCTCACGTCGGGCTGGGAGCCCGGGGACGGCCGCACGCTTTTCGTGGTGGGCGATCCAATGCAGTCGATCTATCGGTTCCGGGAGGCGGAGGTCGCGCTCTTCCTGCGCGCCTGGCGCGACGGCATCGGCACCGTCAACCTCGAGCCCCTCACGCTCTCCGCCAACTTCCGCTCGCAGGCGGGCATCGTCGATTGGGTCAACGCGAGCTTCTCGCGGATCATGCCGCTCGCGCAGGACATCCACGGCGGCGCTGTCACCTACTCGCCTTCGCACGCGGTGCATGCCGCCGAGGCCGAGGCGGTGAAGATCCATGCGTTCTTCGATGGCGACGCGGCGGCGGAGGGGCGCAAGGTCGCGGAGGTCGCGGCAGCGGCGCTTGCGGATCCGGGACGGGACCCGGCCAAACCTGCGAGCGTGGCCATCCTCGTGCGCAATCGCAGCCATCTCGCGCAGATCCTCCCGCGGCTGCGCGAGGCCAAGGTCAAGTTTCGCGCGGTCGAGATCGAGTCGCTCGGCCACCGCCCGGCGGTGCAGGATCTCCTCGCGTTGACGCGCGCGCTCACGCACCTCGGCGATCGCGTGGCATGGCTCGCAGTGCTGCGCGCTCCCTGGTGCGGCCTCACGCTGGCCGACCTGCACGTGCTGGGAGCGGTCAGGGCGGTCACGCTTTGGGAAGCGCTGCGCGACGGCACGCGGCTTGCCGCGCTTTCCGCGGACGGGCGCAAGCGCGCGGAGCGCACGCGCGACGCTCTTTCGCGCGTGCTCGCGGCGCGGCGCCGTGCGAGCCTGCGCGATGCGGTCGAAGGCGCGTGGCTCGCGCTCGGCGGCCCCGCCTGCGTGGAGAGTGACACCGATCTCGAAGACGCGGAGATCTACCTCGACCATCTCGAGAGCGTGGAGGCGGCCGGGGCGCTCGCCGACCTCGCCGCCTTCGAGGAGTCCGTGGCGAAGCTCTTCGCGCTCCCCGACCTCGGCGCGCCAGACTGCCTCCAGGTGATGACGATCCACAAGGCGAAGGGCCTGGAGTTCGACACCGTGATCGTTCCCGGCCTCGCCTCCACAGGCGGGAAGGACGATCGCAAGCTCTTCCTGTGGATGGAGACGCCGGAATCGTCCCTGCTGCTGGCGCCCATCAATCCCGCCGGATCCGACGGGGAAGGGATCTACGAGTTGATCCGCGGCCTCGACAAGCGCAAGGCCGAGCACGAGATGGGGCGGCTCCTCTATGTCGCCGCGACGCGCGCGCGCAGGCGACTGCACCTCCTCGGCGACGCGAAACGCGACGACCACGGTGCGGCGAAAGAGCCGCCGAAGGGCTCGTTGTTGCGCACGCTCTGGCAGGTCGTGGCGCACGAGTTCGCAACCCCCGGCGAGCGGCGAACCGCATCGTATGAAGGCGGCCCGGCGGTCCCCGTCGCGCACCAGGGGATGCTTCGCCGCCTGGCCATCGATCGGTTCGACTACGCCACGCCCGCGGCCGCGCGGTGGACGGTGCCCGCCGAGACGCGCGTGAGCGACCAGATCGAATTCTCCTGGGTAGGCGATACCGCGCGCCGCGTGGGAAGCGTGGTGCACCGCTGGCTGCAGCGCATCGCGGAGGACGAGGCGAAGGGCTGGACGCGCGCGCGCATCGAGCGCGAGCTCCCCGCGATCATGAACGAGCTCACCGCGCGCGGCGTGGTGGAGGGCGATCTCGCCACAGCAAGCGCGCGCGTGATCGCGGCCTTGACGAGCTCGCTCGAGGATCCACGCGGCAAATGGCTCCTCGGCCCCCAACCCAACGCGCGCAACGAATACCGCGTCTCCACCGTCATCGATGGCGTGCGCCACGATCTCGCCATCGATCGCTGGTGGGAGGATCTCGCCGGCGCCTGGATCGTCGACTACAAGACCAGCGGCCACGAGGGCGCGGACCTCGATCGGTTCCTCGCGGGCGAGGAAGCGCGCTATCGCGGACAGCTCGAGCGCTATGCGCTGGCGCTAGCCAGGCCCGGCGCACGGCGCGGACTCTACTTCCCCTTGTTGAAAGGATGGCGTGAATGGACCTGAAACGGCTCTGCGCGGCGCTCGCGGCAACGATTGCGACACTCACCCACGGCCAGGACATCCTGAAGGATTCGCCGGCGAGCGAGTGGCGCGACCTCGATCCTGAAAACACCCTCTATCTCTATCTTCCCGAAGGGCGGGTGGTGATCGAGCTGGCTCCGTCCTACGCGCCCGCAAGCGTAGAGGCGGTGCGCAAGCTCGTGCGCGACAAGTATTTCGATGGGAGCTTCGTCCTCCGCTCCCAGGACAACTACGTGGTGCAGTGGGCACGGCCCGAGGAAGACGAGCGCGCCAGGGCGATTGCCAAGGTGAAGGTGAAGCCCGAATTCTCGCGCGCGATCGACGCGAAGCTTCCGTTCACGCGCCTGGCGTATCCCGACACCTACGCGCCGGAGGTCGGATTTTCCGCGGGCTTTCCCGTTGCGCGCGACCCGAAGTCGAAAAAAACCTGGCTCGTCCACTGCTACGGCTCGGTGGGCGTGGGGCGAGACAACGACGCCGATTCGGGCAACGGCTCCGAGCTCTACGCGGTGATCGGGCAATCCCCGCGCGGCCTCGACCGCAACATCACGCTGGTGGGCCGCGTGGTGCGCGGCATCGAGCTCCTCTCGGTGATCCCGCGCGGCACCGGCAACATGGGGTTCTACGAGAAGCCGTCGGAGTGGATCCCGATCCGCGCGGTGCGGGTCGCGGCCGACGTGCCCGAAGGCGGGCGCGTGAGCCTGCAGGCGCTGCGCACCGAGAGCCGCACCTTCCAGGCGTACGTGGAGTCGCGGGCGAACCGGCGCGACGAGTGGTTCAAGGAGCCCGTCGGGCGCGTCGGGGTTTGCAACCTCCCGCTCCCGGTGCGCGAGAAAGCTCGCTAGCCCGAGACGCCCAGCTCGCGCGATAGCTTCGCGATCGTTTCCTTCAACTCCGCCACCTCGCGCTGCAGCTGGTCGATGTTGGCCTTCATCGTGGCGAGCTCGCTCACGGTCACCGCTTCCGAGGAATCTCCCGGCGCGACGCCGATCGGAGAGGCCGCGATGACCGGCTCCCCGGAGAGCAGGTGCACCCAGCGCGTTTCGCGCGCGCCTGGCTGCTTGGCGAGCTCGCGCACCAGCGCGCCATCCTTCCTCTCGGCGAGCTCGCTGAGAAACGCCTCGACCGAGAGGATGTCTCCGAACTTGTGGAGGCGCTCGCTGTTGATGCGCAGCTCCCCCGCAGTCTGCGGCCCGCGCAGGAAGAGAACGGCGAGGAGCGCGACGGCCTGCGGCGGCACGCCGATCACCTTGCCGGCGTTCTGCGCATAGCGCATCACCCGCCCGCCGCTCGACTCCATCACCATCGAGAGCGACTTCAGGTGGTCGATCGCCGCCTGCACCTCGTCCTCGCTCGCCTCGATCACCGGATCGCGCGCGGTCTTCTGGTTGGCGCCGGAGACCAGCGCGTTCAGCGTCAGCGGATAGCTGTCGGGGACGGTGTGCTGCTTCTCCACGAGGACGCCGACGACGCGCGTCTCGAGGAGCGAAAGTGCGGGGAGGGGATTGGACATCCCCTCATTGTCTCAAATCTTGCCGGCGAGCAAGCCGAGGAGGCCGACGGCGATGAGATAGATGGCGACAATGTAGTTGAGCAGGCGCGGCATGACGAGGATGAGGATGCCGGCGATGAGCGAGATAAGAGGCGTCAGATAGAGCACGGTGTTCTCCTTTTGGTTGTGTGCACCCCTCTGATCCGCTTCCCCCTCCCAAGTTCACCCGACGCGGCCGGGCGGCGCCTCGGGTTTACGCGGGGATCTCCAGCCATTCGCGCAGGAGCGTCGCCACCTCCTGCGGCCGCTCGAGGGAGGTCATGTGACCCGAATCCTCGATCACGGCGAGCGTGGCGCCGCGAATGCCGTGCGCGAGCTCCTCGAGGATTTCCATCGGCATCAGCGCGTCGTGGCGCGCGGCGACCACCAACGTGCGGCAGCGTATGGCGGCCAGGTGCGGGAGGCTGTCGATACGGCCGATGATGGCGCGCTCCTGGCGCAGGAACACCTCCTTGCCGCAACCCAGCGCCATCTCGGTGATCGGCCCCGACAATTCCGCGGCGCGCTTGTCCATCACGAGCTTGGGCATGAGCGTGCGGATCACCGCGGGGAAGTCGCGCTCGGCGAGCTCCATCAGGCGCTTGCGGCCCTCCGTGGCTTCCGCGCTATCGGGACGCGCGTGGGTGTTGAGGAGGGCGAGGCGGTCGACGCGCTCGGGCGCCTGGCGCAGGATCTCCAGAGCCACGTAGCCGCCCATCGAGTGGCCCGCGAGGGCGAACCTGCCGGCGGGCGCCTGCTCCAGCGCACCCTTCGCGAGATCCGCGATGGACGCGGCGCCGGTCAGGTCGGCGACGCTGCAGGCGGCGGTTTCGCGGAGGCTCTCGACCTGGTAGGAGAACGCGTCGGCGTCTTCGAGAAGGCCGGGAAGGAAGACGACGGGTAGGGCAGCCATTGGAGTTTGTCCGCCTTGGCCCGCAAAAAGTTGCGCACGATCTCGACCTGGGAGGCTTCCATCAGCGACGGCACGTGGCCGCAACCGGGGATCTCGATCAGCTCGGCGGCGGGCTTCGCGTCGAGCATCGCCTGCGCCACCGATCGCGGAAAGATCGTGGAGGTCTCCCCGCGCAGCAACAGCACCGGGCATCGTACCCGATACCACGCGTCCCACAGGAAGATACCGGGCGCCAGCGGGAAGGGCTTCAAGAGCCGCGTGATCTGCCGATCGTAGTGCAGGCGAAAGCCGTCGCCTTCGGGGCGCGAGCCGTGCAGCGCGATGGCGGCGAACTGCGCATCGCTGATCTCGCCCCACGTGCTATGCGTGCGGCGCATGTGCGCCTCGACTTCCCCGAGCGTGGCGAACCGCGCCGGCGCCTCGAGGTTGCGCCCGATCGCCTGCAGCGCGTCCATCGGGACGAATGCGCCGATGTCGTTCATCACCAGGCGGCGCACCGGGCTGCCCGGCTGCGAAGCGAGCAGCATGCCGAGGAGCCCGCCCATCGAGGTCCCGATCCAGTCGACCTTCTTCACGCCGAGGTGCGCGACCAGGCCGTTGATGTCGGAGAGGAACTGGCCGAAGTGGTAGTGCAGGGGCGAAGCGAGCCAGTCGCTGTCGCCGCGTCCGGCGACGTCGACCGCGATGACGCGCGCGTTGGCGCAGAGCGCGCTGGCGATCACGTCGAAGTCGCGCGCGTTGCCGCTATAGCCGTGCGCGCAAATGACCGTGCGGGCAGCGTTGCGCCGCCCCCACTCGGTGTAGTGAAGGGTGTGGAACCCGGAAGGTCCCAGCGCCCGGTACGTGTGGTGCCGAGGCTTGGGGCCTTCAGGTTCGAGTCAATAGCGCGGTACGGACCTCTTCAGGAAGGCGTCGGCCTCGACGGCGCGGCGGTCCCGCTCGGCTGCGGGGCCTCTGCCCATGGAGTCGGCGAGCTTCCCAATGCCGCGGGCCACGGACGCGATGAAGCCGGCGATGAGGTGCCCGAGGTATACGCTGCGCTCTACCTGGGCGCGGTGGATGTGCTGCTTGATCGGCGCGAAATCGGGATAGGTCGTCTTGAAATCCATCTCAAACCTCCTCGTGGAAGATCTTCGGGATGACCGGGCGGAAAAGCGATAGGGCTTGAATCCGGCCCCTTGCACAAAATATAGTGTCGATGTTGCACCGCAACAACCGAACAGTATTTCGGCAACACAAGAGAAAAGTTGAGGTATCGCCATGGCCAACGGGCGCTTCCCCCCACTGAATGCCCTGCGGGCTTTCGAGGCTGCGGCGCGTCACCTGAGCTTCAAGAAGGCCGCCCAGGAGCTCCACGTGACCCCGGGGGCCGTGAGCCACCAGGTGAAGCTCCTGGAGGACCATCTCGGCGTGGTGCTCTTCCGAAGGCTCACACGGGCCCTGGAGCTCACCACCGAGGCCTACGCGATGCTGCCGAAGGTGCGCGAGGGCCTGGACGCCCTGCACGCCGCCGTGGCACGGGTGAAGGACCGCGAGGACGTGCGCTCCCTCACCGTGGTGGCACCGCCCAACTTCGCCGCGCGCTGGCTGGTGCCGCGCCTCTCGCGCTTCACCGAGGCGCACCCGGAGCTCGAGCTGCACGTGGCGAGCCGCCAGGCAATGGTGGACACGATGGCCGACGGCAGCCTGGTGGTCCCCGAGGTGGACAACGACGCGCCGGTCGCGATGGTGCGTTTCGGCACCGGCCACTATCCGGGAGCGCGGGTGGCGGAAGTCTTCAACGCCGTCTACGTCCCGGTGTGCAGCCCCAAGCTGGTGAAGGGCGCGCACGCCCTGAAGAAGCCCGAGGACCTGCGCCACCACACGCTCATCCACGACGACACGGTGGGCGAGGAGGGCGCGCGCCCCAGCTGGAACGACTGGCTCCAATCGGTGGGCGTGACCGACATCGACGCCACGCGCGGGCCGCACTTCAGCGACGCCGCGCTCGCGCTCGACGCCGCCATCGAGGGCATGGGCGTCACCCTCGCGATCAAGCCGCTCCTCTGCACCGAGATCGAGGCCAAGCGCCTGGTGATGCCGTTCGACATCTCGGCGCCCACCAGCTACTCGTACTACCTGGTAACGCCCGAGGCGGGCTCCGAGAACCGCGCTCTCACGTCCTTCAGCGAGTGGCTGCTGAAGGAGTCGGCGGCAGAACGCAGGTGATCATAGCCAACCGGTCTTCCTGAACTTGACCCACAGGTAGGCGTCGATGGCGAGCATGACGATCAGGGCGACCGGGTAGCCGAGGTCCCAGTTGAGCTCGGGCATGTTCTTGAAGTTCATGCCGTAGATGCCGGCGATCATGGTGGGGACCGCGACCAGGGCGGCATAGGCGGCGAGGCGCTTGGTGACCGCGTTCTCCGCGAGCGAGATCATCGAGAGGTTCACCTGCAGCGCGGTGATCACCATGTCGCGCAGTCCGTCCAGCTGCTGGCTCACGCGCAGCAGGTGGTCGTAGACGTCGCGGAAATAATCCTGTGTGCCGACGCAAACCTGCGGCACGCGCCCGCCATAGAGCTTGTGCGCGGCCTCGATGAGCGGCTCGACCGCGTGGCGCACTACCATTCCCTTGTGCTTCAGCTCGTAGAGCGCCTTGATGTTGGCGCGCGCCGAGGCGCCCGCTTCGCCCTCGAAGATCTTCTGCTCGATCTTCTCCAGGTCCATCTCGAGCGCATCGACCACCGGGAAGTAGCGGTCGACGATGTTGTCCATCAGCGCGTAGAGCACGAAGCCCGAGCCGTTCTTCAGGAGCTCGGGCTCGCTCTCGGCGCGTGTGCGCACCTCGACGAAGCCGCGCTCCGTGTGCTGCCGGATCGAGAGGATGTAGTTCTTGCCCACGAAGATGTCGACCTCGCCCACGTTGATCTCGCCGTCGCGAAGCTCGGTCACCTGCAGCACGACGAAGAGCGAGTTGCCGTACTCCTCGATCTTGGGGCGCTGGTGGCCGTGGCGGGCGTCCTCGATCGCGAGCGGATGCAGGTCGAACTCTTTCTCCATCTCCTCGAGCTCTTCGGGCGTCGGGTCCTTGAGCGCGACCCACACGAAGCATTCGGGGCGGTGCACGTACTCGCTGATGGCTTCCTGGGGAATGTCGGCGAGCTTCTTGCCATCCTGGTATGCGACGCAGTTGACGATCATGGGGGGCCTTCAGGAGTAGGTGGCGGTGGCCATCATGGTGACCGAGCCCGCGGCGTCGCGGGTCCAGAGCTTCGCGGTGGTGCCGGCCGCGTCGGGCAGCCCGCAGGTGGCGAAGCTCGCGGTGTCGAAGAGCGGCTTCATCGCCCGGAAGTCGTAGCGCTTCAGGACGGCGTCGGGGCGGTTGCGGCGCAGGAGGTCCATGAGGAGCGTGGCGATCAGCGGCCCATGCACCACCAGGCCCGGGTAGCCCTCGACCTGGGTGGCGTACGGCTGGTCGTAATGGATGCGATGGCTGTTGAAGGTGACCGCCGAGTAGCGAAAGAGGAGCGCCGGGTCGGGATGGATCTCGCGGCGCCATTCTTCGCCCGCGGGCGCAGGCGCCTCCTTCGGGCTCAACGCGCCCTCGCCGCGATAGACGATGTCGTGCTCGTCGGTGAGCACGAGCCCTCGCGCGTCGCTCACCTCGTGGCGCACGGTGACGAAGACCAGCGCGCCGCTGCGCCCTTCCTTCAGCGTGACGTCCTTGATGGTCGAGCGGCGCGTGACCTGCGCGCCCACCGCGAGCGGGCGCAGGAATTCGAGGCGGCTGCCAGCCCACATGCGGCGCGGCAGCGGCACCGGCGGCATGAACGAGCCCTTCGACGCGTGACCGTCGGGGCCGGCCTCGGAGATGCGATAGGCGGGGAGGAAATAGAGCCAGTGGGCGAGCGGCGGTGCCGCGTCGCCCGCTTTCGGCGGCGGGTCGTCGCGATCGAGGAGCCCCGAGAGAGCCACGAGCGGCGCCACGGTCACGATGTCGGCGCGCGTCTCGCTACGCCCGATCCACTCCGCGAGCCGCGCGAATTCCGGTGCGTTGCCCATTACCAGGTTCCTCCCATCGCGCGGATGAGCGCCACGTTCGCCGCGAGGCGGCGCCCGAGCAGGTTCACGGCGGCGCGCTCCTCGTTCAGCTGGCTCGCCTGCACCACCACCACGTTGAGGAGGCTCGCCGTGCCGGCGCGATATTGGTTTTGCGTGAGCGATGCGCTCGCGCGCGCCGCCCGCACCGCCTCCTGCTCCACCTTGCTCTCTTCCGCGAGCCAATGCACGGAAGCCAGGTTGTCCTCGACCTCCTGGAAGGATTGCAGCACGGTCTGGCGATAGTTGGCGACCACCTCGTCGTAGGCGGCGCGCGATGTGTCCACCGCGGCGCCGCGTGCGCCGAAGTCGAGGATCGTGCCGGCGAGGCCCGCGCCGAGCGACCAGAAACGGCTGGGCGCGGAGAAGAGGCTGGAGAGCGTGCTGTTGGCGAAGCCCGCCGAGCCGGTGAGGGACAGCGCCGGGAAGTAGGCGGCCTCGGCCGCGCCGACGCGTGCGTTGGCCGCGGCCATGCGGCGCTCCGCCGCGGCGATGTCCGGGCGGCGCTCGAGAAGGGTCGAGGGCACGCCGGGCGGCAGGCTCGGGATGCGTGGCTCGAACTTCGCCCGCTGGATGAAGAGGTCGGCCGGCGGCATGCCGATGAGGACCGCGATCGCGTGCTCGAGCGTGGCACGCGTCGCCTCGAGGTCGAGCGCCTGCGCCTGCGTGCTGAGGAGCTGGGACTCCGCCGTCACCACGTCCACCTTGGCCGCGACGCCGGCGGCGTACCGATTCTGCGTGACCTTGTACGACGACTCGAATGCCTTCACCGTGTCGGCGAGAAGGTCGCGGCCCGTGTCGACGACGCGCAACTGGAAGTAGTTGGTGGCGAGCTCGGCCTGCAGCGAAAGGCGCGCCGCCTCGAGGTCCGCGGCGCTCGCTGCCTCGCCGGCGCGCGCTGCTTCCACCAAGCGGCGGATGCGGCCCCACAGGTCGATTTCCCACTGCGCGTCGAGGGACACCGTGTAGCGGTTGCCGGTGCCGCGCGCGCGGCTTGCCCCGCCGCCGGCGCCCAGCGTCGGTAACAGCCCCGAGCGCGCGGCGGCCACCGCGGAGTGCGCCTGGCGGTAGCGCGCTTCCGCGGCGGCAAGCGACTGGTTGGTCACGCTCACCTGCTCTTCGAGGGAATCGAGGACCGGGTCGCCGAACACTTCCCACCACTTTCCCTTCGGCGCCGCGTCCTTCGGCTGCGCGACGACCCAATCGCCCGCCTCCTTGAATTGCTGCGGCACGGCCGCGTCCGGCTTCGAATAGTTCGGCCCTATCGCGCAGCCGCCGACAAGCATGAGCATTAGCGCAGATGAACGCAGGCGGAGCGCGGATGAACGTACCTCTTTCTGAATCATGTCGGTGAGATCCATGCAATCCTGGCGTGCGTTCATCGCCTTTGCGTCTCAGTCGCCGGCTTGCGGCGAAAGAGAAGCGGGCGCGGGGCGGGGCTCGCCGCGAGCCCAGAGGCGGAAGCGGTCGAGGTAGAGGTAGATCACCGGCGTCGTGTAGAGCGTGAGGAGCTGGCTTACCAGGAGCCCGCCCACGATCGAGATGCCCAGCGGCCGGCGCAGCTCCGCGCCATCGCCGGTGCCGAGCGCGAGCGGAATGGCGCCCAGCATCGCCGCCATGGTGGTCATCATGATCGGGCGGAAGCGCAAGAGCGCGGCTTCGTAGATCGCGTCCTTCGGGTCCTTGTTGCCCTTCCTCTCGGTCTCGAGGGCGAAGTCGATCATCAGGATCGCGTTCTTCTTCACGATGCCGATGAGGAGGATCACGCCGATGAGGGCGATCAGCGAGAACTCGGTGTTGAAGAGCTTGAGGGCGAGGAGCGCGCCCACGCCGGCCGAGGGCAGCGTCGAGAGGATGGTGATCGGGTGCACCAGGCTCTCATAGAGGATGCCCAGCACGATGTAGACGGTGAGGAGGGCGGCGATGATGAGGTACGGCTGGTTGTCGAGGCCCTGCTGGAAGAGCTTCGCCGTGCCCTCGAACGAGGCGTAGATGGTGGTCGGCACGCCGATGCGCGACATCGTGTCGCGGATGACCTGCGAGGCCTGCGACATCGCGACGCCGTCGGCGAGATTGAACGAGATGGTGGAAGCGGCGAACTGTCCCTGGTGGTTCACCGAAAGCGGCGCGAGCGTCGGCTCGTAGCGCGAAAACGTGGAGAGCGGCACCTGCCCGCGCGTAGGCGAGAGCACGTAGATCGTCTGGAGAGTCTGCGGAGACTGCGTGTACTGCGGCGCCGCCTCCATCACCACGCGGTACTGGTTCCTGTCCTGGCAGATGGTCGAGACCTGCGCCTGCCCGAAGGCGAGGTTCAACGCGGTGTCGATCGCGCGTGGCGTGATCCCGAGGCGCGAGGCGGTCGGCCGGTCGATCACCAGCGTCATCTGCAGCCCCTTGTCCTGCTGGTCGGAGCTGACATCGGTGAGCTCGGGCACGTCGCGCAGCGCGTTTTCGAGGAGGGGCGTCCACTTGCGCAGCTCCGAGAGGTCGTCGGCGCGCAGCGTGAATTGCTGGCTCGCGTCCGTCTGGCGCCCGCCTCCGCGCAGGTCCTGGATCGGATTGAGGAAGAGGTTCGCGCCCGGCTCCTTGGCGAGCTTCGGCCTCAGTCGCCCGAGGATCTGGTCGAGGGTGGCGTCGCGCTGCTTGAGCGGCTTCAGCGCGATGAACATCTGCGCGGAATTGCGCTGCCCGCCGCCGGTGAACGCGGTGACGCTGTCCACCGCGGGATCGGCCATCACGATCGCGGCGAGGTTGTTGAGCTTCTCCCTCATCGCCTGGAACGAGATCGACTGGTCGGCGCGCACGAAGCCGATGAGGCGGCCGGTGTCCTGCTGCGGGAAGAAGCCCTTCGGGATGTTGATGTAAAGGTAGGCGCTCAACGCGAGCGTGCCGAAGAACACCAGGAGCATCAACAAGGGCACGCGTAGCGCCCAGCCCAGGCTCTTCTCGTATCCCCGGTGCAGCTTGTCGAACGCGGCCTGGGTCCAACGCGAGATGCGCCCCGGCTTCCTCTCCGATGGCGGGCGCAGCAGCATCGAGCACATCATCGGCGTGGTGCTGAGGGACACGACGAGCGAGATGCCGATCGCCACCGAGAGCGTCACCGCGAATTCGCGGAAGAGGCGCCCGACGATCCCGCCCATGAAAAGGATCGGGATGAAAACCGCGACCAGCGACACGCTCATCGAGACCACGGTGAACGCCACCTCGCGCGCGCCCAGCAGCGCCGCCTCGAAGGGCTTCATCCCCGCCTCGATGTGGCGCGTGACGTTCTCGAGCACGACGATGGCGTCGTCCACGACGAACCCGGTGGCGATGGTGAGTGCCATGAGCGACAGGTTGTTGAGGCTGAAACCCATCAGGTACATGGCGCCGAAGGTACCGATGAGGGAGAGCGGCACGGCGACCGCGGGGATGAGCGTCGCGCGCGCGTTACGCAGGAACACGAACACCACCAGGATCACCAGTGCCACGGAGATGATCAGCGTACGCTCGACCTCGCGCAGCGACGCGCGAATGGTGCTGGTGCGCTCGAGCATCACCTGCAGGTCCACGCTGGCCGGGATCGAGGCGCGCAGCTCCGGCAGGATCGCGGTGATGTTGTCCACCACCTCGATGATGTTGGCATTCGGCTGGCGGTTGATGATCATCAGTACCGCCGGCTTGCCGTTGGCCATGCCGTAGTTGCGCGTGTCCTGCACGCTGTCGAGGACGTCGCCCAGGTCGCCCAGGCGCACGGCGGCGCCGTTGCGATAGGCGACCACGATCGGCTTGTACTCTTCGGCGCTCTTGGCCTGGTCGTTGGCCTGCACCTGCCAATATGTCGTGCCGTTGTCGAGGAAGCCCTTGGGCCGGTTGGCGTTGGTGTTGGTGATCGCGGTGCGCACCTCGTCGAAGCCGATGCCGAGCTTGTTGAGAAGCGGCGGGATGAGCTCGACCCTGACCGCGGGCAGCGACCCGCCGCCTACGCTCACCTGGCCCACGCCCTTCATCTGCGAGATCCTCTGCGCGATGTTGGTGGAGGCGATGTCGTACATCTGGCCCGGCGTGTAGCGCTCCGAGGTGAGCGCGAGGATCATCACCGGCGCGTCGGCCGGGTTCACCTTGCGGTAGGTCGGATTGTTCGGAAGGCTCGACGGCAAGTCGGTGCGGGCGGCTTGAATGGCGGCCTGCACCTCGCGCGCCGCGCCGTTGATGTCGCGCGAGAGCTCGAACTGCAGCGTGACGCTCGAGCTGCCGAGGCGCGAGCTCGACGTCATCTCGGTGATCCCCGCGATGCGCCCTAGCGCGCGCTCGAGCGGCGTGGCCACCGTCGCGGCCATCACCTCCGGGCTCGCGCCGGGCAGCGACGCCGATACCGACACCGTCGGGAAATCCACTTGCGGCAGGGGCGACACCGGCAAGAGCGTGAACGACACGATGCCGGCCATCGCCAAGCCCATGGTGAGGAGCGTGGTCGCTACGGGGCGTCGGACGAAGGGCTCGGTGATGTTCACGTCGACGATTTATCCGAGTGAATGGCTTTCACAGCACTTTGGGTCCGTCAGCCACGGGTGTTTGATCTGCGCGGCGATGCGATTGAGTTTTCCTGCCCCAACGCGCGGCGGCGCGGTCGAAGTAAAGGTAGATCACGGGCGTGGTGAAGAGCGTGAGCAGCTGCGAGAAGATGAGCCCACCCACCATCGCGATGCCGAGCGGATGGCGGAGCTCCGCGCCCACGCCCCAGCTGATCATCAGGGGCAGGGCGCCCAGCATCGCCGCCATGGTCGTCATCAGGATCGGACGGAAGCGCAGCAGCGACGCCTGGTAGATCGCCTCGCGGGGCGCCAGGCCCTGCTCGCGCTCGGCGTCGAGGGCGAAGTCGATCATCAGAATCGCGTTCTTCTTGACGATGCCGATCAGCAGGATGATGCCGATGATCGCGATGATGCCGAGGTCCTGGCCGAAGAGCATCAGCGACAGGAGCGCGCCCACGCCGGCCGAGGGCAGCGTCGAGAGGATCGTCAGCGGGTGGATGTAGCTCTCGTAGAGCACGCCCAGCACGATGTACATGGTCACGATCGCGGCGAGGATGAGGAGGAGCGTGTTCATGAGCGAGCCGCGGAAGGCGAGCGCCGCGCCCTGGAAGTTGGCGCGCACCGAGGGGGGCATTTGCAGGTCCTTCTCCGCCTTCTCGACCGCGTCCACTGCCTGGCCGAGGGAGGCGCCGGTCGCAAGGTTGAACGAGATCGTGGTCGCGGGGAACTGGCCGAGGTGGCTCACGGAGAGAGCGCCGGGCTGCTCGCGGATGGTGGCCACCGCGTTCAACGCAACTTGCGTGCCGCCGGTGCCGGGGACGTAGATGTCGTTGAGCGAAGACGGGCTGCGGCGGAACTCCGGCTTGACCTCGAGCACCACGCGGTACTGCGTCGCCTGGGTGAAGATGGTCGAGATCAGGCGCTGCCCGAAGGCGTTGTAGAGCGCGTTGTCGATGCCCGCGGGCGTGACGCCGAGGCGCCCCGCGGTGTCGCGGTCGATGGTCACGTACGCCTGCAGGCCCTGGTCCTGCAAGTCGGAGTTCACGTCCATCAGTTGCGGCAAGGTGCGCAGGCTGTCGACCACTTTCTGGGTCCAGGCGCCGAGCTCGTCGAAGTTGGCGCTCTCGATGGTGAGCTGGTACTGAGTGCGGCTCACGCGGTCCTCGATGGTGAGGTCCTGCACCGGCTGCATGTAGAGGGTGGTCCCCTCGAAGGACTCGAGGCGCTTCTTGATGCGCGCCATCACCACCGCGACGCCGTCGCGCACCTTGTGGGGCTTCAACGCGATGAGCAGGCGCCCCGTGTTGAGGGTGATGTTGGTGCCGTCCACGCCGATGAAGGAGGACACGCTCTCGACGGCGGGGTCCTCGAGGATCGCCTGGGCGAGCGCGCGGCTCCTTCCCGACATCGACTCGAAGGACGCGGTCTGCGGGCCCTCGGAGATGCCCTGGATGAGGCCGGTGTCCTGCAGCGGGAAGAAGCCCTTCGGGATGGCGATGTAGAGGATCACCGTGAGGGCGAGCGTGACCACGAACACGATCATGGTGAGGGGCTGGTGGTCGAGCACCCAGCGCAGGCCGTCGCCGTACCTGGCGATCACGCGGTCGAACATCTCGCCGGTCTTGCGGAAGAACTTGCCCTGTTTTTCGGGCGGGGTGTGCTTGAGGAGCCGCGCCGCCATCATCGGCGTCAACGTGAGCGACACGAACGCCGAGATCAGGATCGACACGGCGAGCGTGATCGCGAACTCGCGGAACAGGCGCCCCACCACCTCGCCCATGAAGAGGAGCGGGATCAGCACCGCGATGAGGGAGAAAGTGAGCGAGATGATGGTGAAGGCGATCTGGCGCGAGCCCTTGAGTGCGGCCTCCATCGGGTCCTCGCCCTCCTCCACGTAGCGCGCGATGTTCTCGATCACCACGATGGCGTCGTCCACGACGAAGCCGGTAGCGATGGTGAGCGCCATGAGGGTGAGGTTGTTGATGCTGAAGCCGGCGAGGTACATGACCCCGAAGGTGCCGACGATCGACAGCGGCACCGCGGCCGCGGGGATGAGGGTGGCGGTGGCGCTCCTCAGGAAGACGAAGATCACCATCACCACCAGCGCGATGGCGAGCATCAGCTCGAACTGCGTGTCGCTCACCGAGGCGCGGATGGTGACGGTGCGGTCGGTGAGGAGCCGCACCTCGACGGACGCGGGCAGCGCCGCGGTGAGCGTGGGCAGCAGCTGCTTCACGCGGTCCACCACATCGATCACGTTGGCGCCCGGCTGGCGCTGCACGCTCACGATGATCGCCGGCGTGTCGTTCATCCACGCGGCGAGCCTCGAGTTTTCCGCGCCCTCGATCACGTCGGCCACGTCGGTGAGGTAGATCGGCGCGCCGTTCTTGTACGCGACGATGATCGACTTGTATTCGTCGGCGCTCCTCAGCTGGTCGTTGGCGTCGATGGTGTAGGCGCGTGCCGGCCCGTCGAAGCTGCCCTTGGCCTGGTTCGCGTTGGCCGCGGCGATGGCGGTGCGCAGGTCGTCCATCGACAGGCCCTGCGCGGCGACCGCCTTCGGGTTCACCTGCACCCGCACCGCCGGGCGCTGCCCACCGGAGAGCGTCACCAGGCCCACGCCCGGGATCTGCGAGATCTTCTGCGCGAGTCGCGTGTCGACCAGGTTCTGCACCTGCGTCATCGGCATCGTCTTGGAGGTGATGCCGAGCGTGATGATCGCCGCGTCGGCCGGATTCACCTTGCTGTAGATGGGCGGCGCCGGCAGGTCGGAGGGCAGGAGGCTGCCGCCCGCGTTGATCCCCGCTTGCACTTCCTGCTCGGCGGTGTCGAGGTCGATGGCGAGCTCGAACTGCAACGTGATCACGGATGCGCCGCCAGAGCTGGTCGACGACATCTGCTTCAGGCCCGGCATCTGCCCGAACTGGCGCTCCAGCGGCGCCGTGATCGACGAGGTCACCACGTCGGGGCTCGCGCCCGGGTAGAGCGTGACCACTTGAATGGTCGGATAGTCGACCTGGGGCAGCGCCGAGAGCGGCAGCTGCCGGTACGCGACGACGCCCGCGAGCAGGATGGCGACCATGAGGAGCGCGGTTGCCACCGGCCGCATGATGAAAAGGCGCGACGGGTTCACGGCGCCGCCTTGCTACCCTCGGCCGCCTTCGCCTCGCGGCGTTTCCTGAATTCGTCGCGCTGCTCGGGCGTCATCGCCTCGAGGCGCTTCTTGTACTCCTCGCGTTTCGCCGGATCGATCGCGCCCTTGTCGGGAGCGCCGCCCGCGCCGCGCGGGGTGCGCGCGCCACCGCCGCCACCGGGCTCGGTCACCTCGACCTTCGCGCCTTCCTTGATGCGGTCCAGGCCGTCGACGATCACGCGCTCCCCCGCTTGCAGGCCCGTGGGGATGGCGACGTTGACGCCTTCCTGGGGACCGACCTGCACCGGGCGCACCGCGACCGTGCTGTCGTCCTTCACCACGTAGACGATGGTGCCCTTGTCGTTCCTCTGCACCGCGGCAGAGGGCACCACCACCACGCCCTTCAAAGTGTCGACCACCATGCGCACGTTGACGAACTGGTTGGAAAAAAG
>JBBRQA010000010.1:0-36624 GCA_038227085.1 Burkholderiales bacterium
CACCCGGAAGAACCCGCGGAACGCGAGGTAGACCAGGAACCCGATGATGAGCAGGAGTACGATGCGGCCCAAATTCTTATCCCCTTGATTTCGGGGACGAGTTTACGGCACAAGGATCTCGACTTCGAATCGCGCGCCGCTCGCGGCGACGAGGTTTCGGGCGCGCACCCGCCCGCCATGGAATTCCGCCACGAGGCGCACGATGGCGAGCCCCAGCCCCAGGTGCCCGCCCTCGCGCCCGGGCTCGGCGACCCTGAGCGACACCATCGGATCGAAGAGCCGCGCGACGGTCGCCTCGGGAAGCGCGGGACCGTCGTTCTCCACGGCGAGGAGCGCGCGACGGCCTTCGGCGGCGAGCGCGACGCGGATCGCGGTGCCGGGCGCGGCGAAGTCGGCCGCGTTTTCCACGAGCTTGTCGAGGAGCTGCGCGACCGCGTCCGGGACGCCCACGCACCGGAGCCCTCCCGCGGGCCCTGAATATTCGAAGCGCTGCGCGGGATACGCGGCGCGATAGCCCTCGACGCAGCCGGCGACGACCGCGGCCAGGTCGAAGCGCTCGCGCTCCGCGCTTTCCAGCAGGCGCTCGAGGCGCGTGGCCTCCGAGAGCCTCGAGATCAAGCGCGCGAGCCGCTCGACGCCCTCGCCCGCGCGCTCGACGTAGACGCGCGCGTCGGCGGGGAGCGATTGCGCCTTCAGGTTGTCGAGCGACGAGCGCACCACCGCCACCGGCGTGCACAGCTCGTGGGAGAGCCGCCCCGCCATCGCCTCGAGGTAGGCGTTGTAGTCCTTGAGGCGGTCGAGCACCGCGGCGGTGGTGCGCGAGAGGTCGCCGATCTCGTCACGCGCGTCGGTGGGCGTGATCGCGCCGCGCACGCGCCCCTGCGCGTCGATGGCGGCGTCGGCCTCGGCGTGCAGGCGGCGGATGCGCGAGGTGAGGCGCGTGGCGAAGAGGAGGAGGATGGCGAGCGCCGCGGATACCACCGCGAGCGTCACCGCGAGGAGGTTCTCGAGCGCCGACTCCTTGAGGAGCTGGATCGAGCCGGTGGTCTCCTCCACCACGACGGCGCCGACGATGTCGTCGCCCACGTAGATCGGCTGCGCGGAGGACAGGATCGCCACGTCGCGGTCGCGCGTGCCGCGCCATTGCGTGCCCGACACGCCGATGAGCGCGCGGTCGATCTGCCCGCGCATGGGCTGCGACTCGTCGCCCGCCGCGGGCACGGGCGGCGTGGGCACCACGAGAGCTGCGAGCGGCTTCAGCCAGCCGGTGAGCTTGTGGGCCTTGACCGCTTCGTCGCGCAACGCGCCCGAGAGGCCGCGCACGCGCGAGCGCGTATCGACCACCCACACGCGCGAGGAGCGCCGCCCCATGATCGCGAGGAAGCGCTCGATCTCCTCGGACGGGACGTAGGCATTGCCGAGGCTCGCGGCGGCATTGGGATCCGCGGCGGCGAACAAAGCGACGATGCGGCGGCGCTCCTCGGCTTGCGCATCGCCCGCGTCGCTCGGCGCGCCGAATAGCGCCGGCCGGCCGGAGAGGGCGGTTGCGACCGCGCGCGCGGTGTCGCCGATCGCCTGCTCCTGGGAGTCGCGCAGGAACGCTTCCATGCGCGAGATGAACTGCGCCGCCAGCCACGGCAGCGCCAGCAGCACCAGCGCGGCCATCACCAGGCGGAAGCGGATGCCGTGGACGAAGCTCGTGCGCACCGGCTCCCGATCAGAACGCGAGGTGGACCGTGAGCGAGCCGAAACGCTGCGGCGCGAATTGCCCGTCGTACTCCTTCGAGTCCTGCGCGACGTCGAAGGCGACCGTGCCCCAGCGCTGCACCCACGAGGCGCCGACGGCGACGCGCGTCATGCCGCGCCGGTATTCGAGGTCGGCGCCAAACGGATCGTAGTTGCGCGACAGGAGATCGTTGTGGCCGATGGCGCGCACACTCGCCCCGGCGTACGCGCTCCAGTCGCCCGCGGCCTGCGCCCAGGCGAAGGGCGGCGTGGGCGCGAAGCGCAGCAATGCGCTCGCCGGGCGCGCATCGCCAACACGCACCTCGAAGCCGGCATGAACGAAGGAGAGCTGCGTGCCGAGCGTTGCGCCGGCGTGCACCTTGATGCGGTCCAGGACCACGGACTGCGAGCGCGTGAAGGCCACACCCGCATCGAAGGCGTTGTCGAGCTGGCGTGACCAGTCGACGTGCGGCGCGCTGATGAGGTGATGGATGGCGTTGGTCGTCTGGCGACCGAGTGCCGCGGGCCCGCGCACGCCGAGCGCGAGCTGCACCGTCTGGAAGTGCCCCGGCCTCTCGTCGTGCAGCGCTCCGTAAACAAGCAGGCGCCCCACCGGAACACGATCGTCCTTGCCCGGCTGCCAGTCTTTCGCCGCGGGCGTGTACACCTCCTGGTCGACGCCGAACTCGACCCCGTCCTGCACGCGCGCGACGCGAACCCCGCTCGAGTACCAGCGGTCGGTGCCGAACGCCACGTCGTTGTCGATCTTCGCATACCAGCGCGAGTCCTCGGCGGCGACGCAGGCTCCGCAGGCCAGCGCGAACGCCGCGCAGGCAAGCCTCATTCGATCCATCGATATCCCATTCCGTACACGGTCTCGATCGCCGCGAAAGCCGCATCGACGGCGAGGAACTTCTTGCGGATGCGCTTCACGTGCGAGGTGATGGTACCGTCGTCGACCACCATCTCCGCGTCGCGCATGAGCTGGTCGCGGTCCTTGACGTGCCCGGGGTGGCGCGCGAGGGAATGCACCATCCAGAACTCGGTGACGGTGAGCCCCACCGGCGCGCCCTTCCACGCGGCTGTCATGCGCTGCGCGTCGAGGGCCAGGGTCCCGCGGTGCAGCACGTCCTCGGCGACGGCGGGCTGCGAGGTCGCGTCCACGCGCCGGAAAAGGGCGGCGATGCGCGCGAGCAGATGCGGCAGGCTCACGTCTTTCGTCAGATAGTCGTCGGCGCCCAGGCGCAGCCCCGAGACGATGTCGATGTCCGAGTCGCGCGCGGAAAGAAAGATGATCGGCAGGCGCTCGCTCGCCGCGCGCAGCTCCCGGCACAGCGCGAAGCCGCCGTCGATGTCCGCGCCCAGGCCGATGTCGATGATGGCGAGCTCCGGCAGCCGCGCGGCGAGCGTCTTGCTGGCACTCGCCCGGTCCCCGAAAGCCGCGACCTCATAGCCCGCACGCGTCAACGCGTCGACATAGTTCTGGCGGATGGTGGGGTCGTCCTCGACCAGCGCGATGCGGCGTGCCATATGGATCGCGATTATCCATTTTTTCGCCACATTTGATCGCCGCCCTGCCCTTGCGAGGCCCGCGCGCGTCCCGCGCGCCCGCGCGTAATGACCCTGCCCACTCTCTCAACGGGCGGAAAAAGGACATCACAGGATGGACAAGCGCAAGGTGGTAATCGGGGATTTTGTGAAGCTGGGGATGAGCGCCTTCGCGAGCGGGCTCGCGGCGGCGATCACGCTGGCGGTGATCACGCTGGCGCTCGCGGGCGGGGCGCAGGCGGCGTCGCTGAACGACGCGAAGACCGGCACGCTGATGCTGAGGACCGGCACGGCGGGCGAATACACGATCGCGCCCAAGGTCGAGACCGAGGTCGCGATCCAGGTCACCGGGATGATCGCGCGCACGCGCCTCTCCCAGGTCTTCCACAACCCAGGCACCGAGTTCGTCGAAGGCGTGTACGTCTTCCCGCTGCCGGAAAACGCGGCCGTCGACCACCTGTGGATGCGCATCGGCGAGCGCGTGATCGAGGGCCGGGTGCAGGAGAAGGAGGAGGCGCGCCGCACGTACGAAAGGGCGAAGACCGAGGGCCGCAAGGCCGCGCTCGTCGAGCAGCAGCGCCCCAACCTCTTCACCAACGCCGTGGCCCACATCGGACCCGACGAGAACGTGCGCATCACCATCGAGTACCAGCAGACGCTCGTCTACGAGAAAGGAGAGTACCGCCTGCGCTTCCCGCTCGCCGTCACGCCGCGCTACGTGCCGGCCGACGCGACCGACGACATGCCCGACGTCCCCAAGGCAATCGAGGCGGGCGAGCTCGACGGGCCGGTGCAGGAGGCAAGCCTCGCGAGCGACGGGTGCGGCGGCCTCGCCAATCCCGTCGATATCGCGGTGACCATCGACGCGGGCATGCCGATCGCGAACGTGGTGAGCTCGTACCACGAGGCCTTCGTGCAGAAGGAAGCGGGCAACCGCACCTCCGTGTACCTCAGCCAGGAGCAGGAAGCCGCCGATCGCGACTTCGAGCTCAGGTGGACCGTGGCGCCGGGCGCCGCGCCGCAGGCCGCGCTCTTCACCGAGGCCATCGAGGGCTCCGCGTACGCGCTCATCATGGTGGTGCCTCCGGAGCCGAACGCCGCGGAGAAGGCCGCGTTCCAGCGCGTGCCGCGCGAGACCATCCTCATCGTCGACACCTCGGGCTCGATGCAGGGCGCCTCGATGGAGCAGGCCAAGGCCGCGGTCAACCACGCGCTTTCCACGCTCACCGAGCGCGACCGGTTCAACGTCCTCGAATTCAATTCGGTGATGCATCCGCTCTACCCCTCCGCGCTGCCCGCGACGCCGCAGAACCTCGCGAACGCGAAGGCCTGGGTGTCGAGGCTGAAGGCCGGCGGCGGCACCGAGATGGCGCCGGCGCTCGAATTCGCACTCGACGGGCGCGAGACGCCCGGATATCTGCGCCAGGTGGTCTTCATGACCGACGGCGGCGTCTCCAACGAAGATGCGCTCTTCAAGCTGATCGAGCGCCGCCTCGGAAATTCGCGCCTTTTCACGGTGGGCATCGGCTCGGCCCCCAACGGCCACTTCATGGCGACGGCGGCGCAGTTCGGCCGCGGCACCTTCACGCAGATCGGCGACGTGCGCGAGGTCGAGGAGAAGATGCGCGCGCTCATCGCCAAGATCGAGGCGCCGGTGTTGCAGGACGTCTCGATCCTCTGGGCCGACGGCAGCGCGGTGGAGACATTCCCGCGCCGCGTGCCCGACCTCTATCTCGGCGAGCCGATCGTCGTCTCCGCGACGGCCGCGCACTTCGCGCAGTCGATCACCGTGTCCGGCACGCGCGGCAACCAACCCTGGAGCGTGGCGCTCACGCCTTCGCGTGAAGGCGACGCGAACGGCGTGGGCGCCCTCTGGGCCAGGGCGAAGATCGCGAGCCTGATGGACGAGATGACGCGCGGCGCGGACGCGAAGGCGATCCGACCGCAAGTGGTGAAGGTCGCGCTCGAGCACCACCTTGTGAGCACCTACACGAGCCTGGTCGCGATCGACGTGTCGGTCTCCAATCCCGGCGGTACTGCGAAGAGCGCGCTGGTGAAAGTGAGCGCGCCGCAGGGCTGGGGCGAGATCCCGCAGACCGGCACTTCCGCCACGCTGCAGCTCCTCCTCGGCCTCATCGCGCTCGCCAGCGCCGGGGTCGTCGCCGCGATCGGGCGCACGGTCCCGGCAAGGAGGGACGCGTGAAGCTTCGTGTCGCGGTCGCCGTGCTCCTGGTCCTTGGCACGTGGCAGGTCGCCGCGGCAGGCTGGATCCACGTGAAGGCGAGCCTCGCGCAGCACCTGATCGCCTCGGCGTGGGCGCAGGCCCGCGACGGCGGCCCCTCGCGCCGGCCGTGGCCGTGGGCCGACATGCGCCCGATCGCGCGACTCACGGTGCCCACGCGCGGGGTGGAGCTCTACATCCTCGACACCGCGAGCAATCGTGCGCTCGCCTTCGGCCCGGCGCACGTGAGCGGCACCGCGACCCCGGGGATGCCGGGCAACGCGGTGATCGTGGCCCATCGCGATACGCACTTTGCGTTCCTGCGCACGCTCGCATTGGATGAAGAGATCGACGTCGAGACTTCCAGCGGGCGTTCGGCGCGCTATCGCGTGCGCGAGGTCTCGGTCGTCGACAAGGGCGAGACACGCGTGCTCGACGACGCCGGATCCGCGCAGCTCACCCTCATCACGTGCTTTCCCTTCGATGCCGTGCGCCCCGGCACGCCGTTGCGATATGTCGTGATCGCCGATCGCATCGCATGAGGCCGCGTGAAACCTTTGCGGAGCGGCCCGGTCGCATCAGGATGAAATCGAACACGCGCCCCACCCTCTTCGAGGCGACCGTGGGGTTCGACGACCCCCTCGAGATGTTGCTCGCATGCCACCGCCGCATCGAGAAACAATTGGAAACCCTCAAGCGATTGCGCGCCCACCTCGAATCGGGCCCCATGGACGCCGAGGCGAGCCGCGCCGCGCAATCGGTGCTGCGCTACTTCCCGCGCTCCGCGATGCGTCATCACGAGGACGAGGAGAAGGACGTCTTCCCGCTCCTCGAGCGGCGCATCGCAGACACCGGCGAGCGCGCGCGCTTTCTCGCGCTGCGCGAAGAGCTGGAGCGCGAGCATGGCGAGATCGAATCGCACTGGGCGGGCCTGAAGAAGCCGCTGGAAGGCATCGCGGAGGGGTTGCCGCGGGTGTTGCCGGCAAGCGACGTGCATGCATTCGCCGCTGCGTACACCCGCCACATCCTCGCGGAGGAGTCGGCGTTGCAGGAGCTCTTCGATCGTTGGCTGAACGACGACGATCGCAGGGAGCTCGGCCGCTCGATGAGCGCTCGCCGCGCCGCGCCCGCGGCGGCCAACGAGCAGCCGGACGCCACGAGAAGGTTGTAGTCACCGGCAAGAAACTGGAGTCAGAGAGGAGTTTCCGCGGCGGGACTCGTCTCTGGCACCAGATTTGGTTTTGGTCGGGGTGAGAGGATTCGAACCTCCGGCCTCTACGTCCCGAACGTAGCGCTCTACCAGGCTAAGCTACACCCCGAAGGCCGAGAAACAAAGGGGCACGAACGCGCCCCTTTTTTCGCTCTGTCTAGAACTTTCTCTCGACAGAAAAGAGCGCCAATTGTAGCAGACTGTCACGGCAGGCGGAATGCGGCAGCAGGTCGAGGCGCGCGGTGGCGCTCACCGCTTCGGCGCGCGCCTGCTCCCGCGCGTAGTCGAGCGCGCCCACGCGATGGATCGCCGCGACCACGCCCTCGAGGTCGGCCTTGCCGCCGTGCTCGATGGCGTGGCGGATCACCGCGCGCTCCGCGTCGTTGCCGGCACGCATTGCGTAGATGATCGGCAGCGTGGGCTTGCCTTCGGCGAGGTCGTCACCCAGGTTCTTGCCGGTCTCGAGGAGGTCGCCGGAATAGTCGAGCACGTCGTCGATCAGCTGGAATGCGGTGCCAAGGTGCATGCCGTACTCGGCGAGAGCGACCTCGATCTCGGGACGCGCACCGCCGATGATCGCGCCCACCTGGGTCGCGGCCTCGAAGAGCTTGGCGGTCTTGTAGCGAATCACACGAAGGTACTGGCCCTCGTCGGTGTCGGCGTCGTGCACGTTGAGCAGCTGCAGGACCTCGCCCTCGGCGATCACGTTGGTCGCGTCGGCGAGCACCTTCATGACGCGCAGGCTGCCGGCCTCCACGATCATCTGGAAGGCGCGCGAGTAGAGGAAGTCGCCGACCAGCACCGAGGCGGCGTTGCCGAACTCCGCGTTGGCGGTTTTGCGCCCGCGCCACAGGCTCGATTCGTCGACCACGTCGTCGTGCAGGAGCGTCGCCGTATGGATGAACTCGATGACCGCGGCCAGCTCGTGCTTGGCGCTGCCTTCGGCACCGAAGGCGTTGGCGGACAAGAGGACCAGCGCCGGGCGCAGGCGCTTGCCGCCGCTGCCCACGATGTAGTTGGCGATGGTCCGGATCAGGACCACGTCGGAATCGAGGCGGCGGCGAATGACCTCGTCGACCAGCCCCAGGTCGGCCTCGATCGGGGCGCGCACGACTTCGAGGGACGGGGCGAGGGGCAGGCGTTCGGACAAGTCTTTGACCTTACGGGGGTATTTCTGGTATTATAGTGAGTTCCGTCGTGCCGATTCGTTCCAAGGGCGCGACGTTTTCACAAACGCAATGGAGTCCACAATGTACGCGGTCATAAAAACCGGCGGCAAGCAGTATCGCGTTGCCCCCGGCGAAAAAATCAAAATAGAACAGATACCGGCAGACGTTGGCGCTCAGATTGTCCTGGATCAAGTGTTGATGGTCTCGGACGGCGACGCCCTGAAGGTCGGTAATCCCCTGGTGTCCGGCGCGACAGTATCGGCCACCGTCATCGCCCACGGGCGCGGCGTGAAGCTGAAGATCTTCAAGCTGCGTCGCCGCAAGCACTATCAGAAGACCCAGGGCCATCGCCAGAACTACACGGAAATCCGTGTGGACGCGATCGCCTAAGCTAAGGAAGAAGCCATGGCACACAAGAAAGCAGGCGGCTCATCCCGCAACGGCCGCGATTCCGAGAGCAAGCGCCTCGGCCTCAAGGCGTACGGCGGCGAGTTCGTGAACGCGGGTTCGATCCTCGTGCGTCAACGCGGCACCCGGTTCCACCCGGGCATGAACGTCGGCATCGGCAAGGACCACACGCTGTTCGCCACCGCCACGGGCACGGTCAAGTACTCGCAGCACGGCCCCAAGCAGAAGTCCACCGTGACGATCGAGCCGTCGCAGGCCTGACAGCTCGTTGGGTTCGCGAAAGGGCCCCGTTCATAGCGGGGCCTTTTCGTTTCTGAGCGATCCAGATGAAATTCTTCGACGAAGCGAAAATCGAGGTCATCGCCGGCGCGGGCGGCGACGGCTCGGCGTCGTTTCGCCGCGAGAAGTTCGTGCCGCGCGGCGGCCCCGATGGGGGCGACGGCGGGCGCGGCGGCAGCATCTGGGTCGAAGCCGACGCCAACCTGAACACGCTCATCGACTTTCGCTACAAACGCATCTTCCGCGCCGAGGGCGGCGAGAACGGGCGCGGGCGCGACCAGTACGGCAAGGGCGCCGAAGACATCGTGCTGCGCGTGCCGGTGGGCACGGTGATCCGCGAAGCCGAGACCAAGGCCATCATCGCCGACCTCGCGAAGAACGGCGAGCGCGCGCTCCTCGCCAAGGGCGGCAAGGGCGGCATCGGCAACCTGCACTTCAAGTCGAGCGTGAACCGCGCGCCGCGCCAATTCACGCGCGGCGAGCAGGGGGAGCAGCGCATGCTCGAGATGGAGCTGCGCGTGCTCGCCGACATGGGCCTCCTCGGCATGCCCAACGCGGGCAAGTCGACCTTCATTCGCGCGGTCTCCTCGGCGCGGCCCAAGGTGGCCGACTACCCGTTCACCACGCTGCACCCGAACCTGGGCGTGGTGCGCGTCGACGAGAGCCGCTCCTTCGTCGTGGCCGATATCCCCGGCCTCATCGAGGGCGCCGCCGAAGGCGCCGGCCTGGGCCACCAG
The DNA here is from genome assembly GCA_038227085.1 of Burkholderiales bacterium. Lineage (GTDB taxonomy): Bacteria > Pseudomonadota > Gammaproteobacteria > Burkholderiales > Usitatibacteraceae > Usitatibacter. Next base: position 9,298 of record JBBRQA010000010.1, read on the forward strand.
TTCCTGCGCCACCTGCAGCGCACCCACCTCCTGCTGCACCTCGTCGACATCGCGCCCTTCGACGCAGGCATCGACCCGGCCAAGGAAGTGAAGGCGCTTGCCAACGAGCTCAAGAAATACGATCCCGCGCTCGCGAAGAAGGCGCGCTGGCTGGTGATGAACAAGGCCGACCTCGTGGACGAGAAGGACGCGAAGAAGCGCGCCGCGGCGCTGGTGAAGAAGCTCAAGTGGACCAAGCCGTGGTTCCTCATCTCGGCGATGAAGGGCGAGGGCTGCAAGGACCTCACCTTCGCGGTGATGGAATTCCTGGAGGGCGAGAAGCGCGCCGGGCGCGGCGCGGGGCGCCTCGCCGACGAATGAGCGAGTCGCCCCTCGTCCACGCCAGGCGCGTCGTGGTGAAGATCGGCTCCAGCCTGCTCACCAACGCCGGCGCGGGGCTAGATCGCGAGGCGATCGCAGGCTGGGTGCGGCAGATCGCGTTGCTGCGCGCGCGCGGGGTCGAGGTGCTGGTGGTTTCCTCGGGCGCGATCGCCGAAGGCATGAAGCGCCTGGGCTGGGCCAAGCGCCCGCGCGCCGTGCACGAGCTGCAGGCCGCCGCCGCCGTGGGGCAGATGGGCCTCGTGCAGATGTGGGAATCGTGCTTCTCGGAGCTGGGGCTGCACACCGCGCAGGTTCTCCTCACGCACGAGGACCTCGGCGATCGCAAGCGCTACCTGAACGCGCGCACGACGCTGAAGACCCTGGTCGAGCTGGGCGTGGTGCCGATCATCAACGAGAACGACACGGTGGTGGTCGAGGAGATCCGCTTCGGCGACAACGACACGCTTGGCGCCCTGGTGACCAACCTGATCGAGGCCGACGCGCTGGTGGTCCTCACCGACCAGAAGGGCCTGTACTCCTCCGACCCGCGCAAGTCGCCCGGGGCGCGCCTCATCGAGCGCGCGCGCGCGGGTGACCCGGCGCTCGAGGCGATGGCCGGCGGCGCGGGCTCGCACCTGGGCAGCGGCGGCATGCTCACCAAGGTACTCGCGGCTCGCCGCGCCGCGCGCAGCGGCGCGCACACCGCCATCGCGTGGGGCGGGGAGCCCGACGTGCTGGTGAAGCTCTTCGCCGGGGAAGCCGTCGGTTGCACGATCCTCGTCGCAGAAACCGCGCCGGTGGCCGCGCGCAAGCAGTGGCTCGCCGATCACCTGAAGCCTTCCGGGCGCATCACGCTCGACGCGGGCGCGGTGAAAGCCGTGGTGGCCGACGGAAAGAGCCTGCTCGCGATCGGCGCCACCGCGGTCGAAGGGCATTTCGAGCGCGGCGAGGTGGTGAGCGTGGCCGCCCCGGACGGGCACGAGATCGCGCGCGGCCTGGTCAACTACGGCGCCACCGAAACCGCCCGCATCCTGGGGCGGCCCACACTCGAAATCGAGGCGATCCTGGGCTACGTCGCCGAGCCCGAGCTGATTCACCGCGATAACCTCGTAGTGCTCTGAAAAGTGCCGATCTTCGGCAATCGGTGACGTTCGCAGCCCCGGTGCGGCGCCGGGATTCTCCAAAGGGCCCGATCTTTCGCCTCCAAGCCCCGGAAAGTGCGGAATTTTACGTTGACGCCCCGGGCGCCGCGCGGCTACCGTACGGGGTGGCATAGACCTCGCTTTCCAGAAGTCAGAATAAGCATCTCCCAGGGAGATACAAGCATGCGCACGCAACGCCCGGCACGGTCCGTTTCCGATTTCCGCTATAGCCCGCTCTTCGCGGCCCTTTCCCTGGCTTTCGGCAGCGCCGAGGCGCTCGCGGGAAATACCTTCTCCGTCACCGTGCCCGGTGACCGATTCCCGATCACCGCACCCACCACGCCCAACACGCTGCGCGCCGCGATCGAATTCTTCAACATCAGCGACGCCACCCATTGCACCGGCAGCGGCGACAAGATCGTCTTCGACGGCCCCTCCTTCTCGAACGGCGCATTTTTCGTGGGCGTCTCCGACGCGCTGCCGTTCATCGCGTGCGACGGGCTCACCATCGACGGCGCGGGCCCCAGCGCAGGGATTCGGGCGACCGTCTCGGGGGGCAACCAGGCCATCAACTACGGCCTGCGCTCCCAGTCCGCCACGCCGGTCACCGTGAAGAACCTGGAGGTCGACTCCTTCAGCTACGGCACGGCGCTCTCGGGCAACATCAACGCGACGAACAATGTCCTCAAATTCAATTCCTATGGCTACGACCCGGACGGCTACAGTGGTCTCGCCGTCGTTGGCAATACGGTCCAGAACAACTCGGATGGCATTCGCGCCTTCACATCGAACGTGACGATCGACTCCAACCAGGTCAGCGCGAACACGAACCACGGCATCGTCGTGCAGGGGGATAACCTCTCCATCACGGGCAACACGATCGTCTCGAACTATATCGGCATCTACGTTTCGGGGCCCAATGTTTCGTCGGGAAATCACGTGTCCATCACGGGCAACAATCCGATCGCTTCCAATGCCACCGGCATCTATGTCTCCTACGGCGGGAGCACGGTGGTGATCGACGCCAATGTGGTCACGAACAACTTCGACGCAATCGCACCCACTGCCAAGGGGATCCACCTCGTAGGCTCGTCGGCCATCGTCAGCAACAACCTCATCTCCGGCAACGACTACGCCGTCTACCTGCAAGTCGATGCCGGCTCGAAGATCTCCAACAACCGCATCGGCACGACCGACGACGGCCTGCAGCCGTTCAGCGGCGGCGCAGGCGCCGGCAACGGCCACGCCATCGTGTTCACCTGGCCTGGATTCGGCACGCTCAATAGGAGCACGGAGATCTCGGGGAACACCATCTCGGGCAACCGGGACTACGGCATCGACCTCGCCGACTTCACCAACGTGAAGATCACCGGCAACAACATCGGCGTCCGCAAGGACGGCGTCCCGCCCGGCATGGGGAACACCAACGGCGGCATCATCGCGTTTTGCGGCAGCGGCATCGAGGTCACCGGCAACACCGTCTCCGCGAACAGCGGCACCGGGATCGAATTCGGCGCGGTGCAGGGCGGAGGCGCTGTAGCCGTCTCCGGGAACAAGATCGGCGTGACGGGCGATGGCGTGACCGCGTTGGGCAACAGCGCCTACGGGGTAGCCATCAGGTTCGGGGCTTGCACGAGCCCGAGCACCCCCAGCGGCGGCACGAACAACCTCGTCATCAACGGCAACATCATCGCCGGCAACACGGCCGACGGCGTGTTGGTGTCGGAAGGAACCGGCAACACGATCGTCGAGAATTCCATCCACGACAATGGCGGCAAGAACGTGAACCTGGGATCCCCCGGCCCGCTGCCGCGCCCGAACGACCCGCCGCTCGACGCCGACGGCGGCCCGAACAACGGGCAGGACTATCCCGTGCCGTCCGCGGCCGATCGCGACTGGGCGGGGAGCCAGACGGTCCTCTCGTATTCGCTCTCCGGCCCCGCCGGCGACTATCGCATCGACGCCTACAGCAACGATTCCGGAACTCCCGGCGGCAAGGTCTGGCAGGGCGCGAAGACCATCTCGATCCCCGCGTCCAACACGATCACCGATACGTTCCAGGTCGGCGGACTGAGCACCTCGAACCAGCCGAACAACTTCTCGCTGACGGCGACCGCGGTCGCCACCAAGGACACGTCGGAGTTCTCGCCTACCGCCTTCATCAACCCGGTGCCGGCCGTGAGCGTGACGCCAAACCCGCCGAACCTCGACTTCGGCCAGGTCCCGATCAACTCGACCAGCCCGCAGCAGACGATCACGCTGCGCTCCTCCGGCAACGAGCCGTATCGAATCTTCCGCATAGGCCTGGGCAACTGCTTCGGGCCGACAGTCTACGGCGGGCCGTTCATGATCGCGAGCACCTGCGTGCCGAACGTCGACTACGTGCCACCGGACGGGGGCTGCACGATTACCGGCCGCTTCGCCCCGCTCGCCCTGGGCCCGCAGTCGATCTCCATCGCCATCTGCGACAACACCAACATCGATTCGAACCCGACGCGCACCTTCACGCTGACCGGAATCGGCAGCGCGCCCCCGCCCATCAGCGTGCAACCTTCCGAATTCGACTTCGGATCCATTCCCTTCGGATCGAAGAGCGCGCCGCAGCAATTCGTCATCAACAACCCGAGCCCGAGCGTCGTCGTGATCGGCCCGGTGACGGTGAGCACCGACGAATTCGCGATCAAGGCGAGCACTTGCGGCGCGTCGATTCCGGCCGGCGGGTTCTGCACCGCCGACGTGATCTTCCAGCCGAGCCGGCCATGGACCACCGAGGCCACCCTTTCGGTGATGGGCGCCGCGCCCGCGGCGAGCGCCTCCGCGCCCGCTGTGAAGGTTCGCAAGATCAACTCGACGGCGGGCTCCGCAACCGCGCACCTCACCGGGACCGGCATCCGGGTCGCCGACATCCAGCTGCCGTCTTCCATCGACTTCGGCGCCTACACGCTCGGCTTCCCGGCATTGCGCCAGAACGTGCAGATCACCAACACCGGGAACGCGGTCATCTCGTTCAGCAATATCTCGGCGACGGGCCCGTTCGTCCTCAACAACGGCTGCCCGCTCAACATCCTCCCCGGCGAGAGCTGCACCATCGCGCTCGACTTTTCCGTGACGACGCTCGGCGACTTCACCGGCGCGCTCTCGGTGGTGAGCAATGCGGTCGGTGGCACGCGCAGCATCCCGCTCACCGGGCATTCGGTGGCGGTGCCCGCGGCGAAGCTGGCCGTGTCGCCCAACTCGGTGAGCTTCGGCGATCGCCTGCTCGGCACCACCAGCGCCACGCAACGCGTGACGATCCGCAACATCGGCAACGCGCCGGGGACCGTCACCTCGATCACGGCGAGCGCCGACTTCATCGTGAGCAACAACACCTGCACGCTCCCGCTTGCGCCGGCCTCGACCTGTTTCGCCGACGTGGCGCTGCGCCCGGTGGGATTCGGTCCGCGATCGGGCTCGCTCTTCGTGAACAGCGACGTCGCCGGCAGCCCGAACGTCGTGAGCCTTAACGGCACCGGGTGCCGCCCGTTCAGCAGCTCGGCGTCGCGCTTCGGGGCAGGGTCGGGATTCAACTGCGCGCCGTAGACGGGCGCGGGCCGCGCGCGGGCTAGCTTCATGGCCCGCGTGCTGTGCGCCTGGGAGTTCGGCGGGGACCTGGGGCACGTGCGGCGCCTGATCCCCATCGCCCGGGAGCTCCGCGCGATGGGGCACTCCATCGTCTTCGCGATCCGCGACAGCGCCTACCTGAATGGCGTCCTTACCGAAGGCTTCGAGGCCCTGCTCGCGCCGCTGCTGCGCGTGCCCGCGGCGGTGACGGTGTCGCCGCTCAACTTCTCCGACATCCTGCTGAACCTGGGATTCGACGATTGGCGCGGCTTGCACGGCGCCCTGCGCGCGTGGCGCTCGATGTATGCGCTGATCGAGCCGGACGTGCTCGTGGCCGACTACGCGCCGACCGCGCTCATCGCGGCGCGCACCGTGCAGCTCAAGCGTGTGACCGTGGGCACCGGCTTCTCGCAGCCGCGCCTGGCATCGCCGTCGCCGGCGCTGCGTCCGTGGGTGGCGAGCGACCCCAACGTGTTGCGGGCGATCGACGATCGCGTCCTGGGCGTGGTGCGCACCGCGCTGGCGGGAATCTCGGAACGCGTCCCGGAAAACCCCGCCGCGCTCTTCGAGGCCGACGCGCATCTCCTCTGCACGTTCGCCGAGCTCGACCCCTTCGGCGCGCGCGCCGGCGTCGAGTACGTGGGACCACAGGGCGACGCCGCCTCGGGGGTGAACGTCGACTGGCCTGCCGGTGCGCGCGCGCGCGTCTTCGCGTACCTGAAGCCCGCGGATGCGCGCTTCGCCGCGGTGCTGGGCGCGCTCGCGCGGGCCGACGCCGACGTGATCGTGGCGGCGCCGGGCCTCGCACCCGAGGCCGCGCTCGCCGCTTCACACGCCACGATGCGTGTGGTCGCCGCGCCGGTGAACCTCGAGCGCATCCTCGGCGCGGCAAGCCTTTGCGTGTGCCACTCGGGCCCCGGCGTCGTGGCGCGCGCCCTCGCGGCGGGCGTGCCGATGGCGCTCCTGCCGCAGCACCTCGAGCAGTATCTCGTCGCGCTGCGCATGCGTGAAGCGGGCTGCGCCGAGCTCATCTCCCCGGACGAGCCGCCGCCCGACTTCCACGCATGGTTCACGCGGATGCTCCGTCGCGCGGACCTCGGCGATGCGGCGCGAGTGCGCGCCGCGGCGCTGGGGGAATATTCCTTTGCGGCGGGCACGCGGCGCGCCGCCGTGCGCATCGCCGCGATCGCGCAGGGCTAGCCGTGGCGCGCATCGCTCTCGCGTGGGAGCTGGGCGGGGAGTTCGGGCACGCGATGGCGTGCGCAGACCTCGCGCGCGCCCTACACGCGCGCGGGCACACCATCTCCTTTATGTTCCGCGAGCTCCACCAGCTCACCTTTCTCGAGGAGACTTCGAGCTACGACGTATTCCAGGCGCCGGTGACGCTGCACGAGGGGCACGGGTCGCCGATCCCGGCGAGCTTCGCCGACATCCTCCTCGGCTGCGGCTATGACAGCGGCCGCGCCCTCACCGGGCTCCTCGGCGGCTGGCTCGCGCTCTTCCAGCGCTGGAAGCCCGACCTCGTCGTGGTGGACTTCGGCCCGACCGCGCTCCTCGCCGCGCGCCTCCTCGGGCTGCGCCGCGTGAGCTACGGCAACGGATTCTCCATTCCGCCGCGCCTGTCGCCACTGCCGGCCTTCCGCTTCGACGAGCCGATCGCGCCCGAGCGCATCGCGCAGGCCGACGCGCGCGCGCTCGCCAGCGCTAACGCCGCGATCGCACGATTCGGCGGCGCACCGATGCAGCACCTCGCGCAGCAGTTCGAGACCGACGAGGATTTCCTCGCCACGTTTCCCGAGCTCGACTCTTACGGTAACCGGCCGGCGACGGGCTTTTGGGGGCCGCGCGCCGACCTGGACGCGGGCGCGGACGTGCGCTGGCCCGACGGCCCGGGAAAGCGCGTGCTCGTCTACCTCAAGAAGAAGCTGGCCGCGCTGGATGCGCTCATCGGCACCCTCGCCGCGAGCCCGCATCGCGTGGCCGCCTTCATACCCGAGCTGGAGCCCGTGCGCGTCGCGCGGCTGGCCGGCGCGCGGCGCGTCGTCTCCGAACGTCCGATGCGGCTCGGCCCGCTGCTCGTCCAGTGCGACCTATTCGTGAGCCAGGGCAGCAGCCTGTGCCCGGCCACGCTGATGTCGGGCGTTCCGCAGCTGGTCTTCCCTTCGCAGTACGAGCAATACGTCACCGCGCGCCGCGTCGAGCAGGCCGGCGTCGGGATCATGTTGCCGCCCGATGCGACTGCGGCCGCGGTCGCCGAGGCGCTCGAGCGCGCCCTCGCCAATCCGAGCTTCACCGCGGCCGCCAAGGCCTTCGCGCGCCGCTATCCGCAATACTCGGCGCCCGAGCAGGAGCGGCGCATCGTGGCGCGCATCGAGGAGATCGTCGCGCACCCCTCGCGCTGGGGCGGATTGCCGCCACCGGGGGCTACCCCTATACTCACGCCCACCCAAGGGAGCGGAGCGACTCGATGAATATCGTGGAACGTGTGAAGAAGCTGATCCTGCAACCCAGGCAGGAATGGCAGGTGATCGACGGCGAGACGCATACCGTGCAGGGCCTTTACACCCAGTATGTGATGATCCTCGCGGCGATCCCCGCGGTGTGCGGGTTCATCGGCCTGTCGCTCATCGGCATCGGCGTCTTCGGCGCCAGCTACCGCATGCCGATCGCCGCGGGCGTCGCGCACATGGTGGTGCAGTACCTGATGTCGCTGGGAATGGTCTATTTGATGGCGCTCATCATGGACGCGCTCGCGCCGAACTTCGGCGGCCAGAAGAATTTCAACCAGGCCCTCAAGGTCGCCGCATTCTTCCCGACCGCCGCGTGGCTCGCGGGAGTGTTCAGCATCATCCCGTCGCTCGGGATCATCGGCACGCTGCTCGCCCTCTACAGCCTGTACCTGCTGTTCGTGGGGCTACCGATCCTCATGAAGACGCCCGAGGACAAAGCGATCCCCTACGTGGTCGTGGTGATCATCGCCGCGATCGTGATCTCGGTGGTGATCGTGGCCCTGGTCGGCCTCACCATGCCGGGACCGGTGCGCGGCTTCTAGCCCCAAGCGAAGACGGGCTATCGCCTCATTCGAAGTGGGGGTGAAGCTCGAGCCGGCGCGATCGTTCCTGGAAGCGGGAGAGAGCTCGCTGCAAAAATTGCGCTCGAACGGACGGCTTCTTCTCCCGATCGACCAATAGTGACGCGCGCCTCTCGACCTTCACCCCAACACTTCGAATGAGGCTCCATTGGCCCGGTTCATCGGGCCATCGCAATCGCCTGCTCCGTGAATGCGAGCCGGGTCCCTAAAGAAGGGTGCGCTGTGATGCTCCTCGCATCCCCGCTCGTTCGGGCAGCCCCTTGGCAGGGGCTGCACATCTAATCGCGTCGCGCATCGCCGTTTTTCTTGGCGAGCTCATTGAAGGCTGGTGCGGCGATCGCGATGGGCACGCAGAGCCATCCATCGGGCTCTTGGGATGAAGGTCGAGAGGTGCGCGTCACTGCCGGTCGATCGGGAGAAGAAGCCGTCCGTTGGAGCGCAATTTTTGCAGCGACTTCTCTCCCCTGTCCAGGAACGATCGCGCCGGCTCGACCTTCATCCCGAGCCCGATGGATGGCGCCTGAAACGTCAGGCGTCGCCGGCAGCGGTGGTCGGAGTGAAGGGCTGCACGATCCTGGGCCCGCGCGGATGCTTGCGACGGCGCCCATAGGGAGACATTCCGACCGCGCGCGGCACGACCTCGAGGAACCCGGCGAGCTGCTCCAGCCCGAGCCGGTAGGACTCGCGCTTGAACTCGATCACGGCCTCCAGCGGCACCCAGTAGTCATGCCAGCGCCATGCGTCGAACTCGGGATGCCCGGACGCGCGCAGGCTGATGTCGCAGTCGCGTCCCACCAGGCGCAGCAGGAACCAGATCTGCTTCTGGCCCTTGTAGGTGCCGCGCCATTCGCGCTTCACCCAATGGGTGGGCACGTTGTAGTGCAGCCAGTCGCGTGTGCGCCCGAGGATGCGCACGTGCTGGGGCAGGAGCCCCGTTTCTTCCTGCAGCTCCCGGAACATCGCCTGCTCGGGAGTCTCTCCTACCTTGATGCCGCCCTGCGGAAACTGCCAGGCGTGCTCCTTGACGCGCTTGCCCCAGAAGACCTGATTGCGTCCATTGACGAGCACGATGGCGACGTTCGGGCGATAGCCGTCCCGATCGATCATGGCGTCCACCATCCAATCCGTTGAGTTGAACCCATTTTTCCACAGTTTGCGAGCGCCCGCCAGCCGTCGGGTCGGGCCATGGGCCGTGTAGAATGTCGCTTCGCAACCCGATGATTTAATGAGATTTCATGCGCGCCACCCAGTATTACGTCGCAACCCTCAAGGAAGCCCCCCAGGAAGCTGAGCTCGCCAGCCACAAGCTGATGCTGCGCGCCGGGTTGATCCGCAAGCTCGCGAGCGGCCTGTATTCGTGGATGCCGGTGGGCCTGAAAATCGTGAAGAAGGTCGAGGCCATCGTGCGCGAGGAGATGGATCGGGCGGGCGCGCTCGAGATCCTCGCCCCGCCCCTGCACCCGCGCGAGCTCTGGGAGGAGACCGGCCGCTGGGAACTCTACGGCCCGATGATGTTGCGCATCAAGGACCGCGCCGAGCGCGAGTTCTGCTACGCGCCAACCGCCGAGGAAGTGTTCTGCGACATCGTGCGCCGCGAGATCAAGAGCTATCGCCAGCTCCCGGTGAACTTCTACCAGGTGCAGACCAAGTTCCGCGACGAGATCCGTCCGCGCTTCGGGGTCATGCGCGCGCGCGAGTTCACGATGAAGGACGCGTACTCGTTCGACCCCGACTACGCGGGGCTGCAGAAAAGCTACGCCGCGATGTACGACGCGTACACGCGCATCTTCACGCGCCTGGGCCTGAAATTCCGCGCGGTCGCCGCCGACACCGGCGAGATCGGCGGCACCGGCTCGCATGAATTCCAGGTGCTCGCCGGTTCCGGCGAGGATGCCATCGCCTACTCCCCGGATTCGGACTACGCGGCGAACGTGGAGCTCGCCGAGGCGCTCGCGCCTGCCCAACCGCGCGCCGCACCCACGCAAGAGATGAAGAAGGTCGCCACGCCCGACAAGCACACCTGCGAGGATGTCGCGCAGCTCCTCGGCATCCCGATCGAGAAGACGGTGAAGTCCATCGTCGTGATGAGCCCCCGCGAAGGCGGGGAAAACGAGATGGTGATGCTGCTGGTGCGCGGCGACCACATGCTGAACGAGATCAAGGCGACCAAGGTCCGAGGGTTGAAGCCCTTCCGCTTCGCCACCGACGCCGAGATCCGCGCGCGCCTGCAGGCTCCGCCCGGCTCGCTGGGCCCGGTGGGCAAGCAGGTCCGCATCGTCGCCGACCGCACGGTCGCGGTGATGAACGACTTCTGCACCGGCGCCAACGACGAGGGCTATCACCTCACCGGCGTCAACTGGGGCCGCGACTTGCCCGAGCCCGATATCATGGCCGACATCCGCAACGTGGTCGCGGGCGATCCCTCGCCCGACGGCAGGGGCCGGCTCGAGCTCGCGCGCGGCATCGAAGTCGGCCACGTCTTCCAGCTGCGCACCGCCTACACGCAGAAGATGGGGGTCAACTTCATCGACGACAAGGGCGAGACCCGGCCGATGGAGATGGGCTGCTACGGCATCGGCATCACCCGCATCGTGGCCGCGGCGATCGAGCAGAACCACGACGACAAGGGCATCATCTGGCCCGACCCGATGGCGCCCTTCGCGGTGGCCATCATCCCGCTCGGCTACAAGAAGAGCGAGGCGGTGAAAGCCGCCGCGGAGGCGCTCTACGCGGAGCTCACCGCCGCGGGCGTGGACGCCCTGCTCGACGACCGCGACGAGCGCGCCGGGGTGCTCCTCGCCGACCAGGAGCTCATCGGCATTCCGCACCGCATCGTGATCGGCGAGCGCGGCCTGAAGGAAGGCGTGGCCGAATACCAGCACCGGCGCGACGCGTCCGCCACCAAGGTGGCGCTCGCCGAGGTGGCCGCGCATGTGCGCTCGCGCCTCGCATAGGCTCGCCGCGCTCCTCGCCGCGGCGGCTTTCGCCACCGGCGCTCCTCCCGCGCTCGGCGGGGCGCAGCAATACGAGGTGTTGTCCGCGAGCGTGCGCGCCTCGATGGCCAATGCATTGAACGACCGCGGCAGCGTCGACATGAAGGACCTCGATACACGCGCGTGGGTGCGTGCCATGACGAAGCACGTGATCGCGCGCTATCCGGACGAAGACGCGGCGCGGCAATTCCTCGCGCTGGTGCGCTACGAAGCGATGCGTGCCGGCCTCGATCCGCACCTCGTGCTCGCGGTGATCGAGGTTGAGAGCAGGTTCCGCAAGTACGCGGTGTCGAAGTCGGGCGCCCGCGGCCTGATGCAGGTGATGCCGTTCTGGGTGCGCGAGATCGGGGGGCCCGCCGACAATCTCTTCCGGGAGCGCACCAACCTGCGCTACGGCTGCACGATCCTGCGCCACTACCTGGATCGCGAGCGCGGCAACATGTCGAACGCGCTCGGCCGCTACAACGGCAGCCTCGGCCAGGCCGACTATCCCAACCGCGTCCTCAGGGCCTGGAAGGAGCGCTGGGCCTTGGCCGCCTGAGGGGCGGTCTTCTCCTCGAGGAACTTGCGGTCCACGCGCCCGGGTTTGTCGTAGACGAGCTTGCCCTCCGGATCGTAGATGCGCGTCGTCGGAAGGGCGCGCATGGCGCCCAGCTGTTTCTCGACGCGCTCGTCGGCGATCACCAGCGGGTAATCGTGGCCGGCCTTCACGGCGAACTGCTTCACCTTCGCCACGTCCTCGGCGTCGATCGCCACGCCGATCACCACCACGTCGTCGTGCGCGCGGTGGAACAGGGCGATCTCGGGAATTTCCTGGATGCAGGGCACGCACCACGTGGCCCAGAAATTCAGCACCACCCAGCGGCCCTTGTAGTCGGCGAGGCGGTGGCGCTGGCCCTGTGTGTCGGTGATGTCGAATGCGCAGGCGGCGCCCGCGGCCGAAAGCACCGTTACAAGTGCAGCGGCGCCCAGCACGCGTGTGAAGTATTCGATTTGCAAAACGAATCTCCTCGTCTATCCTTCCCCGAAGAATAACTTGAAAAACCCTCCATGGCCGCCACCGTCCCCCCGCCCCGCATGCCCGCCGAACGCTCGGCCCCACCCCGGGAGCTCGAGATCCGCCCGAAGCAGGTGAAGGCCTGGCTCGAGTCGTTGCCCCTGGTGCAAGGCCCCGAGGCGGCAACGCAGCTGATCGCGCACCTCGCGTCGCTGAACCGCTCGAAGATCGCGGTCGACGACCGCATCGAGATCCTCGAATCCTACCGGCCGGTGGCCACAACGGTGCTCGACGAGCTCGACGCCATCTACGGAAAGGCCGCGCTCCCGCTCGGCCCTCGCGCGCGCGACGCGCTCGCCCTTGCCCGCGAGCTAGCCTTCGAGATGGCCGCCGGCTACCGGATCGCGATCGACGAGACGACCGCGAAGCGCATCGCCTTCGGCGCGAAGAAACAGCTTCCCGCCCTCGTGCTGCGCGCCATGGAATACCTCGGCCGCGAGCTGGGCGCGAGCTACAAGTCGTACAGCCCGGTGCCTGCCGCGGTCTGGAAGGAAGTGCACCACCTCTACCTCTTCGCGGACAAGGAAGGCATCGCCGCCGAAAGCGCCGACGCGGAAAGCAAAGCGAGCGTGGCGGATGCGTATTGCGAGGCGCTCCTCCTCTCGCTCACCGATCCCTATCGCCTGGTGCACGGCGAAGCTGAGCGGATCGTGGCGCTGATCCGCCCGATGCGAGGCCTCGCGACCCTGGGCCAATCGCGCCCCGGAACGGCGCCCGGCGGGCACTTCCTCGTCCCCTGCGATACCGACAGGGGACCCAAGCCCCTCCTCTCCGCCAACGACGACGCGGGCGGCCGCAACTGGCGCCTCCTCGACGCCAACGCGCTGGTCGAGAAGATGCGCGCGCGCAAGAACGCGCACGAGACCGGCAACGTGTCGCAGACCATGAGCCGCTCGGTAAGCCCGGAGACGCTGGCGCTCATGGGCAAGCTCATCGCCCTCTGGGGAAATCCGCCGAAGCGCGCGAGCCGCCGCGATCCGCGCGAGACGAGCGTCGCGATCTGCGTGGGCATGAAGGCGATCAGCCATTTCGTCTCGATGGAGAGCTCCGAACCCGCCGCGGGCGAGGCGGAAGCGATCCGCGCGGGGATCACCATCCCCCTCCTCGCGGTGCCCGACGACGAGACGTCGAAGGCCTTCCCGGTGCACGAGTGGGACTTGGTGAACGAGAGCTCCGGCGGAGTGAAGGTGCGGCGCACTGGCGCCTCGCAGCCGCTCACGGTGGGCGAGGTGGTGGCCATGAAGTTCATCGGCCGGCCGCGCTGGACTATCGGCGTCGCGCGCTGGATCACGCAGCTCGACGATGGCGTGGAGTTCGGAGTGCAGTTCCTCTCCAGCGCGGCGCGCGCGGTATGGGTGCAGCCCGGAGACTCGTCGAGCCCGCAAGCGAAGCAGGGCCTCGTGCTGGCCGACGAAGGCGCCCCGGAAGCGCTCCTCACGCTCGCGGGAACGTACGGCCAGGGCCGCGCCTACGACCTCATCGCCGGCGACGTGGTCACGACGGTGCACGCCTCGAGCCTCATCGAGAGGACCGCGCGCTTCGACCTCTTCGAGGTTTCGCCGGGCTGACGGACGCGGGCTCGGCCGGCGCCGCGGTCGCCAGCACGTCGCGCGTCGCCTTGGTGAGCGCATAGCTCGCGCGCCCGTTGCGCTTCACCACGCGGCTCTCCACCATCTGCGCAAGCGTCTCCTCCAGCTCTTCGGCGAGCAATGCGGTCCTTTCACGCAGCGCCTCGAAGCCCGTGTGTCCCTCCAGCAGCGCCTGCGTGACGGTAAGCGCTTCGCGGAAACGCATCGCGGGCGTCGGTTGCTTCTTCCACAGGCCATCGCGCCAATAGGGGGCCGATGCGGTGAGCTCGGCACCCAGCAGCACCACGAGCCACGACAGGTAGATCCAGACCAGGAAGAGCGGGAACGCGGCGAAGGTCCCGTACACCACGCTGTAGGTCGGCGATGCGTGCACGTAGAACGCGAACCCCTGCTTCGCGGTCTCGAAAAGGATCGCGGCGACCAGCCCGCCCAGCGCCGCGTGCCGCCAGGGGACGTGGCGATGCGGGATGATGCGGTAGAGGAGGAAGAAGGCGAGCGCGCTCACCAACAGCGGCACCGCGCGCAGCAGCACGGCATGCGCGACCGGCGAGAGCGTCGCGACATCCCCGGAAAGAGCGAGCATGTAGGTGGTGATCGTCACGCTCACGCCCAGCAGGATCGGTCCCAGCACGATCACAGTGACGTAGCCCACCACCGAAATCCACACGGGCCGCGCCTGGCGCACGCGCCAGATCGCGTTCAGCGAGCGGTCCATGATGCGCATCATCCAGACCGCCACCACGAAGACGCCGGCCACGCCCACCGCCGTAAGCCGCCGCGCGTTATGCGCGAACTCGCGCATGTAGACGGTGGTGATCTTCTCGGCGATGTCGGGCATGAGGTTCATGCGCAGGAATTCCCGGATCTTGTCCATTACCTCGTGGAAGAACGGCGTCGACGACAGGAGCGCCACGGCGACGGTGAAAACCGGTACCAGCGCAAGCAGAGTCGTATAGGTGAGGCTCCCCGCGATCTGCGGGCAACGGTCTTCCCGCCACCGCCGGAAGACGAAGAGCAGGAACCCGAACGTATCGGCGAGTTTGCGGAGCACGGCGCGAGGGGGTGGAAGCGGGCGGTATCATGGTACCTGCTCCATGGCTGAAATCCTCGTCCTCTACTACAGCGCCAGCGGCTCGGTGCGCGCGCTCGCGCAGGCGATCGCGCGCGGCGTGGAGGGCGTGGACGGCATGCGCGCGCGGGTGCGTACCGTGCCCAAGGTGGCGAGCGTGGTGGACAAGCCCGCCCCGGCGGTGCCCGCGGAGGGCGCGCCCTACGTCGAGGCGCGCGACCTCGCGGAGTGCGCGGGTCTCGCGCTCGGCTCACCGACCCGCTTCGGCAACATGGCCGCGCCGCTCAAGCATTTCCTCGATGGGCTCGGCCCCGAGTGGGCGCGCGGCACGCTGGCGGGCAAGCCCGCGGCGGTGTTCTCCTCCACCGCCACGATGCACGGCGGCCAGGAGACCACCCTCGTCTCGATGATGATGCCGCTCCTGCACCACGGCATGCTCATCGTCGGCATTCCCTACACCGAGCCCGAGCTCAACTCGACGCGCTCCGGCGGGACGCCGTACGGCGCCACGCACGTCTCGGGGACGGCCAACGACCGGCCGGTATCCGACGAGGAGACGAAGCTCGCCTTCGCGCTCGGCAAGCGCCTCGCCACGGTGGCGAGGAAATTGACGACGTGATAGGTCGTCATCCCCGTCTCGAGGGGGATCCAATCATCCCGGCGCGCGGACCCTGGCGCGCCGCGTGCGCGTGCCTCGTCGCTCTCATCTTCCTGTGCGTCGCGTGGGAGCTCTTCCTCGCGCCGCTGAAGCCGGGCGGATCGTGGCTGGTGCTGAAGGTCCTGCCTCTGATGGCGCCGCTATTCGGCGTGCTGCACGCCAAACGCTACACATTCCAGTGGTCCACGCTGATGATCTGGCTCTACGCCGCCGAGGGCGCTACGCGCATGTACACCGACAAGGGGCTGTCGGCCGGGCTCGCGGCGGCGGAACTCACGCTCGCGCTTGCCTACTTCGGTTGCGCGGTGTCGTTCCTGAAGGCGTCGCGCGCCGGCGCGTGAGGGCTCACCGTCTGGCGCGCGCTGAAGGCCGCGATAGAGATCTCGCGCAGGAAAAGGAGCAGGCACCCGGTGAGGGCGACCACCGACGCGATGAAGAGGATCGCCACCGGGCGCGACAAGTCGAGCGAAACGTAGGCGCCCGCGAACGCGGTGCCGATCAGCAGGCACACCAGCAGCGCGGACAGCACCGCGAGCGCGGTGGACCAGAGCACCAGCACGATGCGCCGGTTGAGGATCTCCAGCTCGCGCAACGCGTAGTCGCGTCGATCCTCGGTGTAATGCGGCAGGTGCTCCTCGAGGATGCGGCGGCGGTCGACCGCGCGCGCGAGCCGCCCGATCAGCACGTTGATGATGGTGCCGATCGCGGTGAGGAGGAATACCGGCGCGATCGCAAGCTGGATCGTGCGCGCGATGTCGAAGACGTGCGGATCGGGGACCATCGGACCTACGCGCCCGACGCCTTCGCCGCCATGCGGCTCTTCACGTAGGCGAATACGAGCGGCAGCAGGCTCACCACCACGATGCCGATGATGATCGCGGTCAGGTTGCCCTTGACCCAGGGAATGTTGCCGAAGAAGAAGCCGGCGAAGGTAAGGGCGCCCACCCACAGGACGGCGCCCACCACGTTGTACATCGTGAATTCGCGCGGCTTCATCTGCGCCATGCCGGCGACGAACGGCACGTAGGTGCGCACGATGGGAAGGAAGCGCGAGATCACCACCGCCTTACCGCCGTGGCGCTCGTAGAACGCGCGCGCCTTGTCCAGGTGCTTGCGGTTGAGCCAGCGGAAGCCGCCCCCCTCCTCGAAGTACTTGCCAAGCCAGCGCCCGATCGCATAGTTCACGGAGTTGCCGAGGATCGCGGCCAGCGAGAGGAGGACCACCAGCACGTACACGTTCATCTCGCCGGTGGCCGCGATGGCGCCGGCCACGAAGAGGAGCGAGTCCCCCGGCAGGACCGGCGTGACCACGAAGCCGGTCTCGGAAAAGATGATCGCGAAGAGGATCGCGTAGACCCAGATCCCGTAGTCGGCGACCAGCTTCAGCAGGTGGACGTCGAGGTGCAGGACGATATCGACCAGGTTCATGGGACCACGGGGTCCACGGTCTTCTTCTCCGGCTTGACGAAATCCTCGCGCGAGGCGCCCAGGTACATGGCCAGCGGGCATGCGACCAGCACCGACGAATAGATGCCGAACAGGATGCCGATGGTGAGCGCGAGCGCGAAATAATGCAGCGTGGCGCCGCCGAAGAAGAGGATCGACAGCACCATCATCTGCGTGCACAAGTGGGTGATGATGGTGCGCGAGATCGTGCCGGTGATCGACGCGTCCATCACCTCCGGCACGGAGGCCTTGCGCATCTTGCGGAAGTTCTCGCGCACCCGGTCGAACACCACCACCGACTCGTTCACCGAGTAGCCGAACACCGCCAGGATCGCCGCCAGCACCGGGAGCGAGAACTCCCACTGGAAGAAGGCGAAGAACCCCAGGATGATCACCACGTCGTGCAGGTTGGCGAGGATGGTCGCCACCGCGAAGCGCCACTCGAAGCGAAACGCGAGGTAGACCATGATGCCGATGCAGACGAAGAGGAGCGCCATGCCGCCGTCGGTGGCCAGCTCCTTGCCGACCTGGCCGCCGACGAACTCCACGCGCTTCAGCTCCGCGCTCGCGTCCTGGCCTTTCAGCGCCTTGATCACGCCGTCGGCCTGCTTCTGCATCTCGATGTTCTGGCTCGAGCCTTCGACGGTCCTCAGCGGGAGCCGTATCAGGATGTCCTTCGTGGTGCCGAAGGACTGCACCGAGACGTCGGTAAGTCCGATGCCGTTCAGCGCGGCGCGGATCTTTTCGGGATCGGCATCGTCCATGTACCTCACCTCCATCACCGTCCCGCCGAGGAACTCGATGGAGAAATGCAGGTGCTTGGTGGCGAGGAAGAAGATGGCGGCGACGAATACGACGAGCGAGATGATGTTGAACACCAACGCGTGCCGCATGAACGGGATCGTGCGACGAATGCGGAAGAACTCCATGGTTACACCGCCACTTTCTTGGGATTCTGGTCGTTCTTGCGATGCCAATCGGTGTTGCCGATCAGGAGCTTCTGCACCTTCTTGCGGCCGCCGTAGATGATGTTCACGACGCCGCGCGAGACCACCACCGCGCTGAAGATCGACGTGAGAATCCCGAGGCAATGCACTACCGCGAAGCCGCGGATCGGGCCGGAGCCGAACGTCAGCAACGCGAGGCCCGCGATGAGCGTGGTCACGTTGGAGTCGAGAATGGTGCCGAAGGCGCGCTCGTAGCCCGCCTGGATGGCCATCTGCGGCGTCATGCCGGAGCGCAGCTCCTCGCGCACGCGTTCGTTTATCAGCACGTTCGCGTCGATCGCCATGCCGAGCGTGAGCGCGATGGCCGCGATGCCCGGAAGGGTGAGCGTCGCCTGCATGATCGACAGGATCCCGACCAGGAAGAGGAGGTTGCACGCGAGCGCCAGCACCGAGATCAGGCCGAACACCGAGTAGTACAGGATCATGAAGATGCCGATGGCCGCGAAGCCGCCGAGCACCGCGCGGTAGCCCTTCCGGATGTTCTCGGCGCCCAGGCTCGGGCCGATGGTGCGCTCCTCGATGATGTCCATGGGAGCGGCGAGAGCGCCCGCGCGCAGCAGCAGCGCGAGGTTGCGCGCCTCGGTGGCGTCGGGCATGCCGGATATCTGGAAGCGATTGCCGAACTCTTCCTGGATCACGGGCCACGTGAGCACGACCGTGCTGTTGCGCTCCACCAGCATCATCGCCATGCGCTTCTTCACGTTCTCGCGCGTGGTCTGGCGCATGATGCGTCCGCCGGTGTCGTCCAACTGCATCGAGACGATGGCGCCGCTGTGCTGCTGGTCGAAGCCGGGCTGCGCGTCCTTGATGCGGTCGCCGGTGATGATCACCGCCTTCTTCACCAGGACCGGGCGGCCTTCGAGGTCGAGGAACTTGTCGGTGCCAAAGGGCGCGGGCTGGTCCCGGTACTGGAAGAACGCGTCCTGCCCGGGTCCGGCGGCGTGCTCCTCGGAGACGAGGCGCGTCTCGAGGGTCGCCGTGCGCCCGAGGATTTCCTTGGCGCGGCCCGGATCCTGCACTCCGGCCAGCTGCACCACGATGCGATCCGGTCCCTGCTGCTGCACGATCGGCTCGGCGACGCCGAGCTCGTTCACGCGGTTGCGCAGAGTCTGGATGTTCTGCTGAAGGGCGAGATCCTGCTCGCGCTTGACCACCTCGGGCTTGATGTTGGCCACCAGCGTGGAATCCTGCTCGCGGATGGTGAGGTCGGGCATGGCTTCCGACATCGCCTTCAACGCGGCCGCGCGCTGCTCCGGCTCGTTGAAGCGCACCGTGACACGATCGCCTTCGCGCGCGAGCCCCGAGTAGTAGATCTTCTTGTCGCGCAGCAGGCTCCTCACGTCGCCCACGTAGCGCTCGACCGACTTGTTGGCCGCGGCCTTCATGTCGACCTGCAGCAGGAAGTGCACGCCGCCGCGCAGGTCGAGGCCGAGGTACATCGGCTTGGACCCGATCGCCTGCAGCCAGTGCGGGGAGTTGGGCACCTGGTTCAGCGCGACCACGTAGCCGGTTCCGACCTTGGCCTGGATCGCGTCGCGCGCCTTCAGCTGCGCGTCGCCGTCGGCCACCCGGAAGCGCAACGCCGCTTCGTCCTGGTCGACGCCGGTAAGCGCGACGTTGGCGGCCTTGAGGGCTTCCTCGAGGCTCGTGCGGAGCGCCGTGTCGATCTTGAAGGTCGCGCGCGCCGGCGAGACCTGCACCGCGGGCACCTCGCCGAAAAGATTCGGCGTGGCGTATAGGAGGCTCACCACGACGACCAACGCGATGAGGATGTACTTCCAGGCGGGGTACTTGTTCATGCGGGATCTATTGCGCGTCCTTGACGGTTCCCTTGGGCAGGAGCGTCGTCACCGCGCCCCTCTGCACATGGATCGTCACGTTGGGGGCCACCTCGAGACTGACGTAGTTGTCGCTGATCTTCGCGATCTTGCCGAGGATGCCAACCGCCACGACTTCATCGCCCTTCTGCAGCGCCTCGAGCATCGTCTTGTGCTCTTTCGCCTTCTTCATTTGCGGGCGGATCATGATGAAATACATCACCACGAACATGAGGATGATGGGCAGCATGCCTGCCCACTGTTCCATGCCTTGCGGGCTGCCGCCGGCAGCCTGGGCGAAAGCGGTTCCGATCATTGCGGGGTTCTCCGGGGGGAGTGGCTTGATTTTTTGAGGAAATCGCCTCGACTACCGAGGAAATTCCCTGCGATTGAAGCCCGATATTTTAGCATGGCCGACCCCTTGATTCCCAGCCAAATCTGGGCCACGACGCCTATTGCAAGCCCTCCAGCGCGCGCTCGGCATGGAAGCGCGCACGCCAGGCGGAAAATTGCTCCGCGGCGATCGCCTCGCGCATCCCCTTCATCAGGTCCAGGTAGTAGTGCAGGTTGTGGATGGTATTCAGGCGCGCGCCGAGGATCTCGTTGGCGCGGTGCAAGTGATGCAGGTAGGCGCGCGTGAAGTTGCGGCAGGTATAGCACGCGCACTGCGAATCGAGCGGCGCGAGGTCCTCGCGGTGCTTCGCGTTCTTGATCTTGATGTCGCCCGCGCGCGTGAACAGCCAGCCGTTCCTCGCATTGCGGGTGGGCAGCACGCAATCGAACATGTCGATGCCGTGCGCGACCGCATCCACGAGATCCTCCGGAGTGCCCACGCCCATCAGGTAGCGCGGCGCCTCCTTCGGCAGGCGCGGCGCGGTGTGCGCGACGATGCGCGCCATGTCTTCCTTGGGCTCGCCCACCGAGACCCCGCCGATCGCATAGCCGTCGAAGCCGATCGCTGCGAGCGCCGCGAGGGACGCATCGCGCAAATCCTCGTACATGCCGCCCTGCACGATGCCGAAGAGCGCGTTGGCGTTGCCCGCATGCGCGCGCTTCGAGCGCTCGGCCCAGCGCGCCGAGCGCCGCATGGACTCGGCGGCGAGCTCGTGCGTGGCGGGATATCCCGTGCACTCGTCGAACACCATCACGATGTCGGAATCGAGCGTGCGCTGGATGCGCATCGCCTCTTCGGGCGTGAGGAAGAGCTTGTCGCCGTTGATGGGCGACTGGAAAGCCACCCCCTCCTCCGAGATCTTGCGCAGTTCCCCCAGGCTGAACACCTGGAAGCCGCCCGAGTCGGTGAGGATCGGGCGATCCCATCCCATGAAGCGGTGCAGCCCCCCGTGCTTCTCGATCACCGCGAGGCCCGGGCGCAGCCACAGGTGGAAGGTGTTGCCGAGGACGATCTCGGCGCCGACTTCGACCAGCTCGCGCGGGCTCATCGCCTTCACCGTGCCGTAGGTGCCCACCGGCATGAAGGCCGGGGTCTGCAAGGCGCCGTGCGCGAGCGCGAGGCTGCCGCGCCGCGCCGCGCCGTCGGCCGAATGGAGCGTGAACTTCAACGCCAGTGCGGCGGGAAGGTCTTGTCGAAATACGGCAGCGCCTCGACACGCTTCTTGTACTCGGCCATCGGCGCCGGCATCAGCTCCTCCATCTTTGACTCGGGCTTGCGTACCCCGATGCGCCACACGTAGCCGAGATAGGGGTAGAGCACGAAGTCCGCGGCGCACGGCGTGTCGCCCGCGAGGAACCTGCCCCGCACCTCTTTCGCGAAGTAGGCGAGCTCCTCCCCTACGCGCGTGCGGCCTTCCTCGACACGCTTCATGTCGGGCTCGCCGTCGTGCTTGAAGAAGAGCTCGCCGGTGATGGCGTCGATGCCCTCCGTGCCAAGGTAGCCCTGCATCTCCTCGATCAGCCGGCGCACGCGCGCGCGCGCCCTCGCGTCGCCCGGATAGAGCTTCGCGCCGGAGCTGAAGCGTTCGTCGAGGTATTCGAGGATCGCGAGCGACTCCCACAGCGAGTGGCCGTCGTCAACGATCGTGGGCACGGTGTGGCGCGGATTCAAGGCGACGAACTCGGGCTTGGTCGTGTCCTTGTCCGTGAACGAAAGGATTTTCAGGTTGTAGGGGACGGCCTTCAGCTCGAGGGCGAGCCACACGCGCCAGGAGAAGGGGGAGCCGTGACCGTGATAGAAGTCGAGAGCCATTGGATTTCCTCTTTCGTCGTTCAGTTGAGAGTGAAGCCGTCGAGGGGCACCGCGCTCGCGCGTCCCGCCGCGAGGTCCGCGAGGATGCGCCCGGTCGCAAGCGCGAGCGTGAAACCGAGCGCGCCGTGTCCCACGTTGAGCCACAGGTTCGCGTGCGGCGTGGCGCCGATCACCGGCATGCCTTTCGGCGTCGCGGGACGCATTCCGCACCAGGGCGAGAGCTGCGTGAAATCGGAGGCCTTGGGGAATGCCGCCTTCACCTCGCTCACCAGCTGGTCGACGCGTTCCACGTCGATCACGGCGCGCCGCCCCGACAAGTCCGCCATGCCCGCCACGCGCAGCTCATCGCCAAGGCGCGCATAGACGACCTTGCGCTTGAAGTCGGTGACGCTGATCTTCGGCGCGCCGCGATCGTCCACCACCGGCAACGAGAGGCTGTAGCCCTTCAACGGATAGACCGGGATGCGGATGCCCAGCGGCTTGGTGAGGTACGGCGCGTTGGTGCCGAGCGCCAGCACGTAGGCGTCGGCCTCGAGCACGCCCTGGTTGGTCTCCACGCCCATCAGCCGGCCTCGCCACGGCAACAGCCGCTCGACTTCGACGCCGAAGCGATAGGTCACCGGGTTCGCCCCGCTCGTCATGATGCGTTTCAGCTCGTTGCAGAACTTGTAGCAGTCGCCCGCGTCCTCGCTCGGCGTGTAGATCGCGCCCACGATGCGCTCGCTCATCGACTCCAGCGCGGGTTCGATCTCGACCGATTCGTGCGCCTCGAGGGCCACCTGCTCGGCGCCCAGGGTGCGCTGGTATTCCATCAGGCGCTTCGCCGACTCGAAGGATCCGGTTTCCGTGTGGACCACGAGCTTGCCGTTCTGCACGTAGTCGAAATCGAGGTCGTGGCTTTCGACCAGCTCGTGCATCAGGTCGCGGCTGTAGAAGGCGAGGCGCAGCAGCTTTTGCGTTGTGTCGTCGGCGGTGTTGCCGTTGCACGCGCCGAGGAATTCCACGATCCAGCGCCACTGGTCCGGATCCATCTCGGGACGGAAGCGCAGCGGGGAGTCGCGGCGCAGCAGCCACGGCGGGATCTTCGGGATCACCGACGGGCTCGCGAGCGGCGCGACGTAGCTGTACGAAAGCTGCCCGCCATTGGCGAAGCTCGTCTCGAGGGCGACGCCGGTATTGCGATCGAGCACGGTGACGTCGTGGCCGTCGCGCCAGAAATACCAGGCGCTCGCCACGCCGGCGACACCGGCTCCAAGGATCAGGACTTTCATGGGGGAGGCGACATTATCACGCCTGAAAGAGAAAGGGCCGCGCGCGGCGGCCCTTTGGCGAAGCACCCGAAGATCAAAGCAGCGGCACGATCAGCAGCGCCACGATGTTGATGATCTTGATCAGCGGATTGACCGCCGGGCCCGCGGTGTCCTTGGAGGGATCGCCCACGGTGTCGCCGGTCACCGCCGCCTTGTGCGCGTCGCTGCCCTTGCCGCCGTGGTGGCCGTCCTCGATGTACTTCTTGGCGTTGTCCCACGCGCCGCCGCCCGTGCACATCGAGATCGCGACGAAGAGCCCGGTCACGATCGTGCCCATCAGCATGCCGCCCAGCGCTTGCACGCCCGCGTCCTTGCCCATGAGCCAGCCGACGATGAGCGCCACCGCGATCGGCGAGAGCACCGGAAGCAGCGACGGGATCATCATCTCCTTGATCGCGCCCTTGGTGAGCATGTCCACCGCGCGCGAGTAGTCGGGCTTCGCGGTGCCTTCCATGATCCCCTTGATCTCGCGGAACTGGCGGCGCACTTCCTCCACCACGAAACCCGCGCAACGGCCCACCGCTTCCATCGCCATCGCGCCGAAGAGGTACGGGATCAGGCCACCGATGAACAACCCGATGATGACCGCCGGGTTCGACAGGTCGAACGTGATGTGGCGTCCGGCTTCCTCGAGCTTGTGCGTGTAGTCGGCGAAGAGCACCAGGGCCGCGAGGCCGGCGGAGCCGATCGCGTAGCCCTTGGTGACCGCCTTGGTGGTGTTGCCCACGGCGTCGAGAGGGTCGGTGACGTTACGCACTTCCTTCGGCAACTCCGCCATCTCGGCGATGCCGCCCGCGTTGTCGGTGATCGGGCCGTAGGCGTCGAGCGCCACGATGATGCCCGCCATCGACAGCATGGAGGTCGCCGCGATCGCGATGCCGAACAGGCCCGCGAGCGAGTAAGCCGCCCAGATCGCCACGCACACCGACAGCACCGGCCACGCGGTGGAGCGCATCGAGACGCCGATGCCCGCGATGATGTTGGTCGCATGCCCCTTGGTGGAGGCTTCCGCGACGTGCTTGACCGGCGGGAAATCGGTGCCGGTGTAGTACTCGGTGATGAACACCATGGCCCCGGTGAGGACCAGGCCCACGACGCACGTGCCCCACAGCCGCAGCACCGTGAACTGCCCGGAACCGCCGGCTACGTCGCGCATCATGTAGTCGGTGACGAAATAGAAAGCGACGAGCGACAGGAGGCCGGCCACCGCGAGGCCGCGGTAGAGCGCGTTCATGATCTTGCCGCCCTGCGCCGCCTTCACGAAGAAGCAGCCGATGATCGACGCGACGATCGAGACCGCGCCCAGCACCAGCGGGTAGGTGACCGCATTGCCGACCGTGGCGGGGTTCGGGAAGAGGAGTGCGGCGAGCACCATCGTGGCAATGATCGTCACCGCGTAGGTCTCGAAGAGGTCCGCCGCCATGCCGGCGCAATCGCCCACGTTGTCGCCCACGTTGTCGGCGATCACCGCCGGGTTGCGCGGATCGTCCTCGGGAATGCCGGCTTCCACCTTTCCGACCAGGTCGGCGCCGACGTCGGCGCCTTTGGTGAAGATGCCGCCGCCGAGACGCGCGAAGATCGAGATGAGGGAGGAACCAAAGGCGAGCCCGATGAGCGGCTTCACGATGTCGCTCATCTTCGCGTCATGGGGCGCGGTGCCGTGCAGGTACATGAAGAACCCCGCCACGGCGATGATGCCGAGCCCGACCACGAGAAGCCCGGTGATGGCCCCACCCTTGAACGCGATGTCGAGCGCCGGGCCGATGCCGCGCCGCGCCGCTTCCGCGGTGCGCACGTTGGCGCGCACCGAGACGTTCATGCCGATATAGCCCGCCGCGCCGGAAGCGATGGCGCCAATGGCGAAGCCGCAAGCCGTCACCCAGCCCAGGCCGGGGACGAAGCCCAGCACGATGAAGAGGATCACGCCCACCACGCCGATCGTCGTGTACTGGCGGTTCAGGTAGGCCTTGGCGCCGGTCTGGATGGCGGCGGCGATCTCGCGCATGCGGTCGTTGCCATCGGGCTGGCGAATGATCCAGGCCGCGGTGAAGCCGCCGTACAGCAAGGCGATCACGCCGCAAACCAGCGCTATGAAAATTGCGTTGTTCAACATCTGCTTCTCCCAGGTTTTTGTGTGTGCGGGTACTGCGGAATCGTCACGGCTTGAAGTCGCCGCGTGTCTTCTTGCGCACGGCCACGTTCCTCAGCCGTACGTACTTCGGCAATCCGTTCTCGAACGGGGGGTAGGCCTCCCCCGAGATGAGCGGCTGCAGGTAATTGCGGCATTTCGCGGTGATGTGGAAGCCGTCGGCGGTGATGAAATCGCGCGGCATCTTCTTCTCGACGTTGGCGACGTCGGTGAGCTTCGCCACGCCGATCTTCCACCGATACGGCTTGCTCGAGACGCGGACGATGGTGGGCATCACGCCGCTCATCCCCTGGGCGGCGAATTCCACTGCGGCCTTGCCAACCGCGTAGGACTGCTCGAGGTCGGTCTTCGAGGCGATGTGGCGCGCCGCGCGCTGGAGGTAGTCGGCCACCGCCCAGTGCTGCTTGTACTTGAGCCGCGACTGCACCAGGCCGGCAAGCATGGGGGCAACCCCGCCCAGCTGCGAATGGCCGAAGGCGTCCTTCAATCCGGTCTCGGCGAGGAACTTGCCGTCCTTGTGGTGGATGCCCTCGGAGGCGCCCACCGCGCAATAGCCGTGCTGCTTCACGACCGCGTCGACGCGCGCGAGGAACGACTCCTCGTCGAAGGCGATCTCGGGGAAGAGCAGGATGTGCGGCGCCTCGGCGGGCTTGGACTGCGCGAGGCCGGTGGCCGCCGTGATCCAGCCGGCGTGGCGCCCCATCACCTCGAGGATGAAGACCTTGGTCGAGGTCTTGGCCATCGACTCCACGTCCAGGCCCGCCTCGCGCATGCTGGTGGCGACGTACTTCGCCACGGAGCCGAAGCCCGGGCACGTGTCGGTGATCGGCAGGTCGTTGTCGACGGTCTTCGGGACGTGCACCGCGACGATGGGATAGCCCATCTTCGCGCTGATCTGGGAGACCTTGAGGCAGGTGTCCGCGGAATCGTTGCCGCCGTTGTAGAAGAAGTACCCGATGTCGTGCGCCTTGAATACCTCGATCAGGCGCTCGTACTCGTGGCCGCCCTTCTCCACGCCCTTCAGCTTGTAGCGCGCCGAGCCGAAGGCGCCGCCGGGGGTGTTCACCAGCGCGCGGATGTTCGCCGCGGGCTCCTTGCTGGTGTCGATGAGGTCCTCGTGCAGGGCGCCGAGGATCCCGTTGCGGCCGGCGTAGACCTTGCCGATCTGCTTGCGGTGCTTGCGCGCCGTCTCGATCACCCCCGCGGCGCTCGCGTTGATGACGGCGGTCACTCCCCCCGACTGGGCATAGAAGGCGTTGCGTGGCATGAGTCTCTTATCCGAGTGCCGCGAAGATGCGGTCGCGCACCTCTTCGACAACGCCAATCCCGTCAATGCGGTGATACTTCGGCGCCTCGGCGTCGCCCGTGCGGGACCATTTGTCGTAGAAGCCGACGAGGGGCTCGGTCTGCTCGTGGTAGACGGCGAGGCGCTTCTTCACGGTCTCTTCCTTGTCGTCTTCGCGCTGCACCAGCGGCTCGCCGGTGACGTCGTCCTTCCCGTCGTTCTTCGGCGGGTTGTACTTGAGGTGGTAGCTGCGTCCTGAAGGCAGGTGGCACCAGCGCCCCGACATGCGCTCGATGATGACCGCGTCGGCCACCGTGATGTCAACCACGTGCTCCAGGCGCACGCCCGAGGTCTTCATCGCCTCGGCCTGCGGGATGGTGCGCGGGAAGCCGTCGAAGAGGAAGCCCTTGGCGCAGTCGGGCGCCTTGATGCGCTCCTTCACGAGGCCGATGATGATCGCGTCGGAGACCAGGTCGCCGCGATCCATCACCTGCTTGGCGGCGATGCCGAGCTCGGAGCCGGCCTTGACGGCGGCGCGCAGCATGTCG
>JBBRQA010000011.1:0-36397 GCA_038227085.1 Burkholderiales bacterium
CCTTCACTAACGAACGTTGATTTCCACCCGCCGGTTGCGCGGCTCGGAGACGTTGTCCTCGGTGGGGACGAGCAATTCGCGCTTGCCGCGGCCTGCGGCGGTGATCCGATCCACGGGGATTCCGAGCCCGATCATCATCTCCCGCAACCGCTCGGCGCGCGCGAGGGAAAGCCGATCGTTGAATGCGAGTCCGCCAACCGTGTCGGTATGACCGATGACGACGATGTCGGGGAGCGGGCGACGCTTGAGCTCTCCGAACACTTTCTCCATCTCGGCCCGCGACTCGGAGGTGAGCTCGTCCTTGCCCTCGAGGAAATAGAGGAGGAAGGAGGCGGGCTTGCCGGGCAGCGCGTCGAGCGTGGCGCCGAACTCGCGCCGCACTTCGGCCGCGGTGAGGTGCGACGCTTCGACTGAGCCATCGCTCTTCACCCGCTGCGCGCCGTACGCGGAGTCGATGACGCGCTCTTCGCGATCGGTGCGTACGACCACCGCGCCCACGTGGCCGTCGGCGCCCGGGACCACCGCGAACAACGCGGGTGTGGAAGCGCAGCCGGCGGCCAGGGCCGCCACCGCGAGGAGCGCGAGAGACTTCAAGGCGGGGGGAGTTACTTGGCCTCGTCCACCTGGACGACGAATTCGGTGCCGCGCACGCCCATGATGGCCGACGGGGTGCGGATCTTCATCGACTCGGGCGACTGCTTCACCATCTTGCCGGAGATCGCGGCGAGGCGGCCGTGCTTCAGGTTGCCCTCGAACTCGCCCTGGTGCGTCGTCGTGTCGAAGCTGTACTTGTCGATCGCGAACACGCTGTTCGGGCCGACGGAAACGAGGCTGTTGTCGGTGAAGGTGATGCCCGCGGAGCCGTCGGCCCCGGTGACGATCACGTCGGAAGCCTGCACGCCCGCGCCCACGGGGGCCGGCATCTTGGCCGAACCGCGCTGGATCTGCACGCTGCCCTTGGAAACCTTGATGAGGCCCACATCGGCCGCGATGGCCGGCAATGCGGCCGCCAACGCCGCCACGAGAATCCAGTTGCGCATGACCTACCCCTTTTGGCATGTATTGCCATGCCTATAATGCCAAAAGAAGGGGAGGGCCGCCTGTGAACTTTGTCACAACCCGAATGGGGATGTTTCCGTCCCGCCTCGAGGAGTGGAAGCACGCGCGCGCCTTTATCGAGGAATTCTGTCGCGGAGCGCAAATCCCCCGGAATTCAGGGCTCAAGGCCAACCTGGTGATCGAGGAGCTGTTCCTCAACACGGTGAAGCACGGCCACCGGGGAGGAAGCGAAGCACCGGTCTGGATCACGCTTTCGGCCAGCGGCGGCGAGATTTCCCTCATTTACGAGGATCGCGCGCCCCCTTTCAATCCTTTCGCCGAGGCCACCCGCGAGATGCTCGAGGCGCTCGCCGAAACGCGCCGCGAGGGCGGCCTGGGCGTGATTCTCGCCCACGGGCTCACCGCCACCGCCGACTACTCCTACATCTTCGGGCGCAACCGCATCCGCCTGACGCTCGCCTAGAGACGCTCGTCGATGCGGTGGACGAGCGTCTTCAGCACCTCGATGCGCGAATAGCGCTTGTCATCGGAAGCGACGATGTTCCACGGAGCGCATTCGGTGGAGGTGCGCTCGACCATGTCGTGCACGGCAAGCGCGTACTCGGGCCACTTCTTGCGGTTTCGCCAGTCTTCGGGCGTGATCTTGAAGCGCTTGTACGACGTTGCCTCGCGTTCCTTGAAGCGGCGCAGCTGCTCGGCCGGCGTGATCGCCATCCAGAACTTCACGACGATGGTGCCCGCGACGGTGAGCTGCTCCTCGAACTCGTTGATCTCATGGTAGGCGCGCATCCAGTCGGGCTCGGAGGCGAAGCCCTCGACGCGCTCCACCAGCACCCGCCCGTACCATGAGCGGTCGAAGATCGTGGTGCGCTGGTGCCCCGGCACGTGGCGCCAGAAGCGCCACAGGTAGGGCTGCGCTCGCTCCTCCTCGCTGGGCGCGGCGATCGGCACGACTCGATAGAAGCGCGCGTCGAGCGCTTGCGTCACGCGGCGGATGGTGCTGCCCTTGCCCGCTGCGTCCATCCCCTCGAACACGAGCACCACGGAGCGACCGCGCATGCGATCGTCGCGCATGACGCCGTTCAGCTTCGCCTGGAACTTGGTGAGCTTCTTCTTGTATTCGTCGAGGTCGAGCGTGCGTGAGTAATCGAACGACGCGAGCAGCGTGCGCTTGTCGATGGGCGGCATGGGCGCCGGCGGCTCGGGCGAGACGGCGGCGCGCGTGCCGGCAAGGCGTGTGGCAAGCGTTTCCTCGAGAAGCGCCCCGGCGGTGAGCGAGCGATACTCATGGTCGCTGCCGTCGATGATCTCCCAGGGGGCTTCGCCGGTGCTCGTGCTGCTCAGCATTTCCTCGGCGGTCTCGACGTAGCGGTCGTAGCTGCGCGCCTGGCGCCACTCCTCCCTGGTGACCCGCCACGCGCTCTTCTTGTCCGCGGAGAGCTCCTCCAGGCGCTTCCTCTGCGCGTCCTTCGAGAGGTGGAACCAGAACTTGAGGATGAGCGCGCCCTCGGCGACCAGCATGCGCTCGAAGTGGCGGATGCGCTCCAGGCGCCGCTCGAAGGCGGAGCGCTTGCCGCGGCGATGCACGCGCGCGTTCAGCGGATCCTGATACCACGCGCCCACCAGGATACCGATGTGGCCCTTGGGGGGCAGCGTCTGCCAGAAGCGCAACATCGCCGGGCGCTCCAGCTCCCACTCGGTGGGCTTGCCGAAGGCGACAGTGCGGATGTGGCGGGGATCCATCCACTCGTTGAAGAGGTTGAAGGTCTCGCTCTTGCCCGCGCCGTCGAGGCCGTTCACCAGCACCAGCACCGGGAACTCCTTCTTCGCGAGGAGCTTGTACTGCAGGTCCAGGAGGCGGGCGCGCAGCAGCGGCTCGCGGCGTTTGAAGACGCTTTTGCGGATCTTGTGGCCGATCTCGACTGATTCGAACATCACGCATTCTCCCAGGGGGCGCTGCGGTCGACGCGCTTCACGGCGCGCGCGAGGTGTTGGAGGCAGGAGCGCATCTCGGCCGCGAGCCAACCTTGCGCGAAAGCGGCCAGGGGCGCGGGGGCGGCGAGCTCGCCCAGCAGGCGCTCGGCGACCGCGGCATCGTTGGCGCGCCCGAGGTCGTCCTGCAGCTTCGACAAGGCGCGCAGGTATTCGTCCATGAGTTTCCTGCGGTAGAGCGAGGCGAAACCCTCGGCGACGTAGCGCAGCCGCTTGGCGGCGATGCGCACGCGGTGGCGCTCGGCGTCGGTCATCGCCTCGACGCCCTGCGCTTTCCGCACCCAGCGCGCATGGCGCTTCTCGATCACGGCGCGCGCGAATTGCCGCAGGCCCCCATCGGAAGGCGGCTGCGAAATGGGCTGCGCCATCCATTTCGCGAGGAAGAGCATGAGGCGCTCTTGGCGCGCGGAGGCGATCTCCGCGCGCACGCCCTCGCGCGGCCTGCGGCGCCGCTCCGCGAGGCGGCGCCCGAGGTCGCGCGCGTCGCCCCGGTATGCGGTGAGCATCGCCGGCAGCGTCTGCGTGGCGAGAACGTCGAGGTCGCGGGCCTTGCCGGTCGCCTGGGTGATCCAGTGCAGGTCGGCGCGCACGCGCGCTTCCAGCTCGGGCCCGGTCGCCTGGCGGAAGGCACGCAGCGCCGAACGCAGCCTCCTCAAGGCGATGCGCATCTGGTGCACGAACTCCGGATCGGTGGTGGTGAGCACCCCGGCCTCGTTGTCCTGGAGCTGGCGCATCGCGGAGTCGATCGCGGCGCGAGCGCCGTCGGCGGGCGCCAGCGAGCCTTCCATCGCTACCGTGTGCGCCTTGACGGGTGCGAGTGGTTCGCCGCGCGCGAGACGGTAGCCACGCTCGGCCTTGGTGACCGCGCTCGTGCGAAGAGCGACCTTGTCGACCAAGCGTTCAGCGAAATCGAACACCGCGAGCGGTGCGCCCTCGAGGCTCTCGACCTCGACTTCGGAGATGGGCGCGGAGCGCTTTCCGCAGCGCACCACGCCACGGTCGAGGGCGACTTCCACGCTCGTCCCCGGCGCGAGCTCCACTCGCCACGTGGTGCGCGCCACCTCGACCCGGAAGACTTCGGCGAGTCTCTCGTGCAGCCGTTTCGCGTGCGGCAGCGCGGCGAGCGGCGTCGCGGCGAATAGCGACAGATCGATGGAGGCATCGCGCCGCCCGTACTCCCACTCGTCGCGCGCGTGCAGGCCGCCGGAGCCGCCGGCGCCCGCCTTGAGCGCCTGCTTCCACTCGCCGCCGCTTCGCCTCAGGCGCAGCGCCATCGCGTGCCGCGCGAGGTCATGACGGGGCGTGTCGAAGTAGAGGGCGAGGAGCATGGCGCGCCTGGGCGCGGCGCCTTCGAGGGCGGCGAGCTTGCGGAACGCGGCGTGCGCTTCGGGGGGCAGTTCGAACTTGAGCTCGACTTCGGCCATCGCGTCACGATCAGAGCTGGGTGCGCGCGCGCCAGAGCTCGGGGAAGAGCACCACGTCGACGACCTGCCTGAGGTAGTTCACGCCCGAGGTGCCGCCGGTGCCGCGCCTGAAGCCGATCACGCGCTCCACCGTGGTCGCATGGCGGAAGCGCCACTGGCGGAAGGCGTCCTCGAGATCCACGAGCTTTTCGGCGAGCTCGTAGAGGTCCCAGTGGGCCGCGGTGTTGCGATAGACCTCGAACCACGCGTAGCACACCGACTCGTTGTAGGCGTGTAAGGAGCGCCAGTCGCGCTCGACACACTCTTGATCGACCCTGAATCCGCGGCGGCCCAATACCCGTATGGCTTCATCGTAGAGGCTGGCGCGGCGAGGAGGGATTCGAGGGTAGGAACACCTCGGCGCGGTGGCGATGGGGCTCCATCTTCACCGCGTCCTTGTTGCCGAGCAGGAATTCGACGGTGGGGTACTGGTACGACTGGAATCCCGAAGAGGCGCCGAGGTCGTCGCGGAACGAGGAATACTCCGCCGGCGTGAGCGTGGAGAGCGCGTCCCAGGATTGGTTGAGCTCGTGGATCACCAACTTCATCCACAGCTCCGAGGCCTGTGCGGGACGATGAAGAGCATTTCGTTGTGGTCGCGCGAGCGCGGCTGTTGCGCGCTGAGCACCTGGTCGATACGCAGGTAGTCGCCGTAGCTCATCGCGCCCGAAAAATCGAGGCGCGCGCCGTCGACGTTGGGAGGGGTCTTCTCGTTCGCCATGGGAGGAGCCTAGTCTAGCCGCAATTGGTAAGATGACCGGAGGAACAACGAATCGCCATGCACGCCACTCTCAAGCTCCTCGTCGACACCGATTTCCCTCCGCTCGCGCGGCGCCGCGTCGAGATCCTGCAGGTCAATGTCGGATACAAGTGCAACCAGGCATGCCTGCATTGCCATGTAAACGCCGGACCCACGCGCACCGAGGCCATGACGCGCGAGACCGCCGACCAGGTGCTGCAATACCTCGCGGCGAGCGGCGCCGCCACCCTCGACCTCACCGGCGGCGCACCCGAGCTGAATCCCCACTTCCGCCACCTCGTCACCGGCGCGCGCGCGCTCGGCGCCCGGGTGATCGACCGCTGCAACCTCACCATCCTCTTCGAGCCCGGCCATGAAGACCTCGCGCAATTCCTCGCCGAGCATCGCGTGGACATCGTGGCCTCGCTGCCCTGCTACACGCCGGAGCTGGTCGACCGCCAGCGCGGCAAGGGCGTCTACGACCTTTCCATCGCAGCGATCCGCAGGCTGAACGAGCTGGGCTACGGGCGCGCAGGCTCGGGGCTCACGCTCGACCTCGTCTACAACCCGCAGGGTCCGCGCCTGCCGCCCGCGCAGCAGGAGCTCGAGGCCGACTACAAGCGCATCCTCGGCGGCCAGCACGGCATCGTCTTCAACCAGCTCTACACGCTCGCGAACATGCCGATCCAGCGCTTCGGCTCGACGCTGGTGAGCAAGGGGCAATTCGGCGACTACATGAAGCTATTGCGCTCGGCGCACAGCGACGCGAACCTCGATTCGGTGATGTGCCGCTCGCTGGTGTCGATCGACTACCTGGGCTATCTCTACGATTGCGACTTCAACCAGATGCTGGGGCTGCCGCTGCACCTCGCGGGCAAGCCGCGCACGCACCTGGGGGACGTGATCGGGCGCGATCTCGACGGCAATTCGATCGTCGTGCGCGACCACTGCTACGGCTGTACCGCCGGGCAGGGATCGAGCTGCGGGGGCGCCCTCGCGTGAAGGAAGCCGTCGCCCTTCGCCACGAAGCCGAGCAAAGGCCGGGGCGCACCTGCCCCGTGTCGTACCGCTATTCGCCGGCCGACTTCCGCCGCGATCCCGAGATCAGCGCGCAGACGCTCTACGTGATCGGCGGGCTCTACGGCAACGTGGAGGCGCTGGACGCGGTACACGCGCTGGCCGCGCGCGAGCCGGGTCCCGTGATCCTCGCCTTCAATGGCGACTTTCACTGGTTCGACGTCGCCCCGCCCGATTTCGCGCGCGTCACGCGCGAGGTGCTCGACGGCTGGGCGATCCGCGGCAACGTGGAGACCGAGGTGGCTGTGGAGGATTACGGCGCCGGCTGCGGCTGCGCCTACCCGCTCGACGTGAGCGACGCCGACGTGTCGCGCTCCAACGAGATCCTCGAGCGGCTGCGCGCCACGGCGCGGGCGTTCCCGTCGCTTCGCGAGCGCCTCGGCGCCCTGCCTATGAACCTCGTCGCGCGCGTGGGCGAAGCGCGCGTGGGCATCGTGCACGGCGACGCGGCGTCGCTCGCCGGGTGGGGCTTCGCGCAGGATCGCCTCGACGATCCCGCGCACCGGCTCTGGATCGAGTCGGTGTTCCGCGCGGGCGAGGTCGACGTCTTCGCGAGCACGCACACGTGCCTGCCGGCTTTCCGCGAGTACGATTTCGAAGGCCGGCGCGGCGTCGTTGCCAACAACGGCGCGGCGGGCATGCCGAATTTTTCCGGCCGTCGCGGGGGGCTCATCACGCGCATCGGAGCCGCGCCGTTCGCCGGTCCCGAGAGGCTCTACGGGCTGCAGACGCGCGGCGTGCATGTCGAGGCGCTCGAGGTCGCCTACGACCACGCGCGCTGGAACGAGCGTTTCCTCGCGAGCTGGCCCGCGGGGTCGCCTGCGCACGCGTCCTATCATCGCCGCATCGTCGAGGGCCCCCGATTCGCCCTTGCGCAGGCCAAGTCGCGCGCGGCGTGAGATGCGATGGCCAAGCGCAAGGCCTCGCCACGGCGCGTGAGCAAGTTCTCGCTCGACTGGAAGTTCCTGCAGGACCTGGACCGCCACGGGCGCGAAACCGGCCGCGAGTGGCTTGCAGAAAACCTGCGCCAAATCGGCCGGCGCTCGAGCGTGGACCCGCGGGCGCAATTCCCCTGAAGGCGCTGTAAGCAATCGCGACCGTTTCCGACTCCTTGGGGTAGCCTTCCATCCGCAACCGCCCCAGCCGCGTAACAGGAAGACCCCCATGAACAAAGGCAAGCTCGCCGTCCTCGCCGTGATCGTCGCCCTGGTTGCGGCGTTCTTCATCTTCGACCTCAGGCAATACGTCTCCATCGAGTATTTCCAGGCGAAGCGCGCCCTGATCGAGGCGTATTTCGCCGCGAACCCGGCACAGACCGGCGCCATCTTCTTCGCGGTCTACGTGGCAGTGACGGGGCTCTCCCTTCCGGGCGCGGCGATCCTTACCCTCGTCGCCGGCGCGATCTTCGGCCTCGTGTGGGGCGTGGTGATCGTGTCCTTCGCGTCCAGCCTGGGGGCGACGCTCGCCTTCCTCGCCTCGCGCTACCTCCTGCGCGACTGGGTGCAGGGCAAGTTCGGCGACAAGCTGAAGCCCATCAACGACGGCGTGGCGCGCGAGGGGGCGTTCTACCTCTTCGCGTTGCGCCTGGTGCCGGCCTTCCCTTTCTTCGTGATCAACCTGGTGATGGGGCTCACGCCGATCAAGACCCTCACCTTCTACTGGGTGAGCCAGGTCGGCATGTTCGCCGGCACCGTCGCCTACGTCTACGCCGGCACGCAGCTCGGGCAATTCAAGATTTCCATCGGGCTCATCGCCGCATTCGTGATCCTCGGCGTCTTCCCGCTGGTGGCGAAGAAGGTCCTCGCCGCCTTCAAGGCCCGCAAGATCTATGCGAAGTGGCCGAAGCCGGCGAAGTTCGACAACAACATGGTCGTGATCGGCGCCGGCTCCGCGGGATTGGTTTGCGCGTACATCGCCGCCACGGTGAAGGCGAAGGTGACACTCGTCGAAAAGCACAAAATGGGAGGCGACTGCCTCAATACCGGCTGCGTGCCCTCGAAGGCGCTGATCGCGACCACCAGGCTTCTCGCGCACATGCGCCGCGCGAAGGAGTTTGGCATCCGCTCGGCCACCGCGGAGTTCGATTTCGCCGAGGTGATGGAGCGCGTGCAGCGCGTGGTGGCCGAGGTCGAGCCGCACGACTCCGTGGAGCGCTACACGGGCCTGGGCGTGGAATGCCTGACGGGCACGGCGAAGATCACCTCCCCGTGGACGGTGGAGGCGGCGCTCGCCGATGGTTCGACGCGCGTGATCCGCACCAAGAGCATCGTGATCGCCACGGGCGCCGCGCCCTTCGTGCCGCCGATTCCGGGCCTGCGCGAATCGAAACCCCTGACTTCCGACACGGTGTGGGACATCCGCATCCTGCCGAAGAGGCTCGTCGTGCTCGGAGGAGGCCCCATCGGCTGCGAGCTTGCGCAATGCTTCGCGCGCCTGGGCGCCAAGGTCACGCAGATCGAGATGCTGCCGCGCATCCTGATCCGCGAGGATCCCGAGTTCTCCGAGCTGGTCACAAGGCATTTCCGCGCTGACGGCATCGAGGTGCTCGTGGGCCACAAGGCGAAGGAAGTGCGCGCGGAGAACGGCGAGAAAATCATCGTCGTCGAGCACGAGGGCAAGGAGAAGCGCATCGCCTGCGACGAGATCCTGTGCGCCGTGGGCCGAGCCGCCAACACCCAGGGCTACGGGCTGGAAGAGCTCGGCATCCCGGTCACCAAGCAGAAGACCGTGGAAGTGAACGAATACCTGCAGGCGCACTACCCCAACATCTACGCGTGCGGCGATGTCGCCGGCCCCTACCAGTTCACGCACACCGCGGCGCATATGGCGTGGTACTGCGCGGTGAACGCGCTCTTCGGCAGGTTCCGTAGGTACCGCGTGGACTACTCGGTGATTCCGTGGGCGACCTTCACCGACCCGCCAGTGGCGCGCGTGGGCCTGAACGAGACCGACGCGAAGGAGAAGAAGATCCCCCACGACGTCTCCACCTACGGCCTCGACGACCTCGATCGCGCGATCGCCGACGGCGAGGCCGAGGGCATCGTGAAGGTGCTCACCGTGCCGGGGAGCGACAAGATCCTGGGCGTGACCATTGCCGGGGAGCACGCCGACGACCTTATCGCCGAGTTCGTGCTGTGCATGAAGCACGGCATCGGCCTGAACAAGATCCTCGACACCATCCACGCCTATCCCACGCTGCCGGAGGCCAACAAGTTCGCCGCGGGCGTGTGGAAGAAGAAGCAGGTGACGCAAGGCCAGATGGCGTTCGCCACCGTGTTCCACCAATGGATGCGCGGCGAGACCCGGCTGGGATCGGTCCTCGCCAAGGTGTTCGCGCTGAACGACAAGCGCCCCTACCACCAGGTTGCCGAAAGCCACGGAGACGACTGAGACATGAAGAGAATCCTGATCGCCATCGCCGCATTGCTCGTCGCCGCGAACGCCTTCGCGTTCGACCAATCCCACAAGGCGTGGGACGACCTGCTGAAGAAGCACGCGAAGTACGTGCAGAACGGCAATGCCTCGCGCGTCGACTACGCCGGCTTCGTGAAGGACCACGCGCAGCTGAAAGCGGTCCTCGACGACTATTCGAAGGTGACGAAGGCCGATTTCGATTCGTGGACCAAGCCGCAACAGCAGGCCTTCCTCATCAACGCGTACAACGCCTTCACCGTCGAGCTCATCCTCACCAAGTACCCGGACCTGAAGTCGATCCGCGACCTGGGCAACTTCGTCACCAAGCCGTGGAGCAAGAAGTTCTTCAAGCTCTTCGGCGAGGACTCCACCCTCGACTTCATCGAGCACGAGATGCTGAGGAAGGAGGGCGTCTACGACGATCCGCGCGTGCACGTGGGCGTGGTGTGCGCCTCGATCGGCTGCCCCATGCTGAGGAACGAGGCCTTCGTCGCCGACAAGCTCGATGCGCAGCTCGACGACGCCATGAAGCGCTTCCTCTCCGACCGCACGCGCAACCGCTACGACGCGCAGTCGAAGAAGCTCGAGATCTCGAGGATCTTCGACTGGTACGGCAAGGATTTCGACAAGGGCCACAAGGGCTTCACGTCGGTGAAAGCCACGATGGCGCGCTACGCCGACCAGCTCGCCGACAAGCCCGAGGACCGTGCCGCGGTGCGCGACAAGAAGGCCGACGTCACCTTCCTCGACTACGACTGGTCGCTGAACGACGCGAAGTAGTTTCCCGGACTCCATTATCCTTCCGGGATGCAGTCGTTTCCGCCCGTTTCCGTGGTCGTGCCGGTGC
This sequence comes from Burkholderiales bacterium, assembly GCA_038227085.1. Lineage (GTDB taxonomy): Bacteria > Pseudomonadota > Gammaproteobacteria > Burkholderiales > Usitatibacteraceae > Usitatibacter. Next base: position 10,592 of record JBBRQA010000011.1, read on the forward strand.
TCGACGAGGCGTCCGCCATCGAGGCGGCGCTCGCTGCCTTGCAGGCGTTGCGCGCCGCGGGCGCGGAGGTGATCGTGGTCGATGGCGGCAGCCGCGACGCGACGCGCGCCCTCGCGGCACCCTGGGCCGACCGGGTGCTCGACGCCCCGCGCGGGCGCGCCGCGCAGATGAACGCCGGGGCCGCGGTCGCGCGCGGCGACGTCCTCCTTTTTCTCCATGCCGACACGATGCTCCCCGCTGGCGCGATCGAGGCCATCACCGCGGGTCTCGCACGCACCCGACACGCATGGGGACGCTTCGACGTCACCATCGCGGGTGCCGATCCCCTTCTCGCGGTGGTTTCCTTCTTCATGAACGCGCGCTCGCGTGCGACCGGCATCGCCACCGGCGACCAGGCCATCTTCGCGCGGCGCACCGCGTTCGAGCGCGCCGGCGGCTTTCCCGCCATCGCGTTGATGGAAGACGTGGCCCTCTCCAAGCGTCTGAAGCGCGAATCGCCGCCACTCTGCCTGCGCGAACGCGTCGTCACCTCCGGGCGCCGCTGGGAGCGGCACGGGACGCTACGCACCATCATCCTCATGTGGCGCCTTCGCCTCGCCTACGCGTTCGGCGCCGATCCGGCCCGCCTCGCACGCCGCTATGAAGTCGAACGCAGCTCGTCCTGACGCGATGCGGGTCGCCGTCTTCGCCAAGGCGCCGGTGCCCGGTGCGGTGAAGACGCGCCTCGCCGCGCTCCTCGGCCCCGACGGGGCCGCGGCGCTGCATGCGGGCCTGGTGCGCCATGCGCTCGCGGCGGCCGTGCAGTCGGGCGTGGGGCCGGTCGAGTTGTGGTGCGCGCCGGACGAGACCCATCCCTTCTTCGAGCGGTGCGCGGCGCAATTCCGCGTGGCGCTCGAGCGCCAGCAGGGCGACGACCTCGGCGAGCGCATGCGCCATGCCTTCGAGAACGCTCATGCGCGCGGCGCGGCGCTCCTTCTCACCGGCAGCGATTGCCCGGCGCTCGACGCGACGGCGCTGCGCACGGCCGCGCGCGAGCTCTCCTCACACGACGCGGTGATCGCTCCCGCGGAGGATGGCGGCTACGTGTTGGTCGGTCTCGCCACGCCGATGCCGCGCCTCTTCGAGGCCATCACCTGGGGAGGAAGCGCGGTCATGGGCGAATCGCGCGTGCGCCTGGCCGAGATGGGAGTGCGCTGGAAAGAGCTTGACACGCTCTGGGACATAGACCGTCCCGCCGACTACGCGCGGCTTCAGGAGGCCGGGATGCTGCGCGAGGTGCTGTCGTGATCGCCCTGCTGGGTGCGGTGCTCCTCGCCGTGGCGATCGCGCCATTCTCGTCGCACGTGCCCGGTTCGACGCTGCCGCCCGGATGGCGCGAGCTGCGCGTCGCCAGGGTGAGCCAGGCCGAGATCGCGCTGGTCGCGGAAGAAGGCGCGACGGTGCTGCGCGTGCGCTCGCGCGCCAGCGCGGGAACCGCGGCCTTCGCGCTGCATGAAGCGCCGCCGGGGGCGCGGCTTTCCTGGCGCTGGAAGATCGACCGCGTGGTGGAGAAGGCGGACCTCGCGACGAAAGCCGGCGACGATTTCGCGGCGCGCGTCTATGTTTTCTTCGACGTGCCGATGGCGAGCCTCACGTGGGGCCAGCGTTTGAAGCTTCGCATCGCGCGCCTGGTCTATGGCGATGAAGTGCCGGCTGCCAGCATCTGTTACGTCTGGGACAACCGCCATCCGCGGGGCACGTCGGGCTGGAATCCCTATACGGACCGCGTGCGCACCGTGGTGGTCGAATCCGGCAACGAGCGCGCCGGGCGCTGGGTCGACGAGACCCGCGACGTCGAGGCCGACTTCCGCGCGGCTTTCGGCGCCAGTGTCACGCCGCGCATCACCGGCATCGCGGCCGGCAACGATACCGACCAGACCGGCGAAGAGGCGAGCGCGTGGTTCGGCGACTTCCGCCTGGAGCCGGCGCCATGAAGCGCCTCGTGCTGCTGGGCGGCGGGCACGCGCACATCGAGGTGCTGCGCGATCTGGCCGAGAAGCCCGACGATCGCGTGAGCGTCACGCTGGTGACGCCGTATCCGCGCCTCATCTACACCGGCATGCTGCCCGGCGTGGTCGCGGGGCACTACAAGCTCGAGGAGTGCGCGATCGGGCTCGAGCGCCTCGCACAACGCGCGCGCGCGGAATTCGTGCAGGTCGCGGCGGTGCGCATCGACCCGATCGCGCGCCAGGTCGTGTGCGACGACGAGGGTGTCATTCCCTACGATGTGCTGTCGCTCGACGTGGGCTCGCGCCCGCTCCTCGGCAACACCGCCGGCGTGCGCGAGCATGCGGTGATGGTCCGGCCCATGGAAGTGCTGCTGAAAGGCTGGGGAAGCGTCCTTGCGCGCGCGCGCGCGGGGAACATCCGCTCGATCACGGTGGTGGGCGGCGGCGCGGCGGGGGTGGAGCTCGCGCTCGCCATGGACCATCGGATGCGCCACGAGCTGGCCGTATCCGCCCCCCACGTGCGCATCATCACCAACACGCCCGTGCTGCTTCCGGAGTTTTCCGAGGGCGCGCGTCGGCGCATCAAGCGGCGATTGGCGAAGCGCAACATCGGCTCCCACGTGTCGAGCACCGTGGTGGAGGTGGGCCGGGACCATGTGCGCCTGGAGGGCAGCCTCGATTTTGCGTCCGACGCGACCTTCTGGGCGGGCGGAGCGGGCGCGCACGAGTGGATCAAGGCCTCGGGATTCGCAACCGACGAGCGCGGCTTCCTCCTCACCAACGACTACCTGCAGTCGGTCACCTTCGCCGAGGTGTTCGGCGCGGGCGATTGCGCGACGCAGGAAGGCCGGCGCTACGCGAAGGCCGGCGTATTCGCGGTGCGGGCCGCGCCGATACTCTCTGCGAACCTGCGTGCCGCACTGGCGGGTGCCGCGCTCACGCCGTTCAGGACCGATCCGCGGTATCTCGCGTTGATATCCACGGGCGCGAAGTATTCGGTGGGAATCTGGAACGGGTTTGCGTGGCAGGGCTCTTGGGTGTGGTACTGGAAGGATGCGATCGACCGGAAGTTCGTCGCGAAGTATTCGGTGCCTGCGAGTTAGTCCGATCAAGCCGCCTCTTTCTCCACGGGCAGCTCGACCTTTGGCAATATCTTGACCACCTTGACCATCCGGTTCTGCACCTGAAGGATCTCGATCGGATGCTCGGCCACGATGAGGCTGGTGCCCGACTCGGGAATGTCCTCGAGCTGCTCGAGCAGAAGCCCGTTGATGGTCTTGGGCCCATCCAGCGGAAAGGTGAAGCCGGCCTTGCGGTTCAGCACGCGCAATGAGCAGGTCCCGTCGGCGATCACGCTGCCGTCGGCCTCCTTGTGGAAATGCGCGGAGCTGCCGATCGCGGCACTGGTGAACTCGCCCACGATCTCCTCGAGGATGTCCTTCATGGTGACGAGCCCGAGGATCTCGCCGTATTCGTCCACCACCAGCCCCATGTGGCGCTGGTTCTCCTGGAAGTTGGTGAGCTGGGTGAGGAGCGCTGCCCCTTCCGGCACGAAGTAGGGCTCGCGCATGATCGCTCGCAGGCCCTCCACGTCGATTTGCTCGCGACGCGTGGCGTTAAGCACTTTGCGCACGTGCAGGATGCCCACCACGTTGTCGAGGCCACCCTCGCACACCACGAGCCGCGTATGGTGCGCGGTGGAAAGGGCGTTGCGGAGCTCCTCCACGTCGTCCGTGAGGTCCAGGATCTCGATCTGCCCGCGCGGCGTCATGGTGTCGTCGACCGTCATGTCCTCGAGCTCGAACAGGTTGAGGAAGATCGACTGGTGCTTCTTCGGGATGAACTTGCCGCCCTCCAGCACCAGCGTGCGCAGCTCCGCCATGCTGAGCTGCTGGCCGTGCACCGGCGTCTGGCGGATGCGCAGCACCTTCAGCAGCCCGCGGACGATCACGTTGATGATCCACATGATGGGGCGCGTGACCCGGATCAACGGCGCGAGGATGAACGAAACGCCGATCGCGAGCCTCTCCGCGTATGCCGCGCCGATGATCTTGGGCAGGATCTCCGCGAAGACGAGGATCACGAAGCTCGCCGCCGCCGTGGCGATCGCGAGCACGTAGTCGCCGGTGCCGAAGAGCCTGCGGCAGATCTCGGCCACGAGGATCGTCGTCGCCGCGTTGATGACGGTGTTGCCCGCGAGGATGAAGGCGAGGAGCTCGTCGATGCGGTCCAGGAGCGTCCCCGCGAGCCGCGCGCCGACGCTGCCCTCGCGGATGAGGTGCTTCAGGCGGTAACGGTTCACCGACATGAGGCAGGTCTCGGACATCGCGAAGAACCCTGAGCACGCGAGCAGCGTGACCAGCGCGAGATAGAGCCAGCCGAGGGGAATGCTGTCGGTCATGCGCGCGGTGGGCCTAGCCGCGCTTCAGGATCAGCTCGAGCACGACCTTGCTGCCCACGTAGGCGAGCAGCAGCGCGGTGAACCCGGCGAGAGTCCAGTTGACCGCCTTCCTGCCGCGCCAGCCGCGGAAGTAGTGGCCCGCCAGCAGCCCGCCGAAGATGAACCACGAGATGATCGCGAACACGGTCTTCTGCGAGAAGGTGAGCGGCTTGCCGAACAGCTGCTCGGAGAAGAAGACGCCGCTCACCACCGTGAGAGTGAGCAGCACGAACGCGGCGAGCAGGATGCGGAAGAGCAGCGCCTCCATCTCGAGCAGCGGCGGCAGGCTCTTCAGGAAGGGCGGCAGCACGCCGCGATGCAGCCACTTCTCCTCGGCCAGCATCACGATCGCGTGCACCGTGGCGACGATGAAGAGGCTGTAGGCGAGCATTGCGATGGCGAAGTGCAGGGTGAAGAGCGGATCTCCCCCGTAGGTCACGATGTGCGGCATCGGGATTGCTTGCAGGAGGACGGCGAGGAGCGCCACCGGCGACATCAACCCGAGGATCGCGGTCAGTCCCTGGAAGGCGAGTCCCGCGAGCCAGTAGATCAGCACCGTGAGCCATACCAGCATCGACACCGCGTTGGCCACGCCCAGGTCGAGCCCGTCGGGGACGACCACGCGCCGGTAGAGCAGCATCCCGTGCAGGACGAGGGCTACCGGCACCACGACGTTCTCGATGCGCATGTCGCCGCGCGCGGGCGGCCCCCCGGCGAGCGCCGGGCGCGAGGCGCGCCACGCCACGCCCGAGAGCAGGAGCCAGCAGGCGGTGGTGCTAAAATACAAAAGCAAATCAGGCATTTCGGTGCCGGTTACGCTCTACCTCACCAGTTTACCAATTCCCCATGCTCGACGCCCTGACGCAACGCCTCTCTTCGGTAGTCAAGACCCTGCGCGGACACTCGCGCCTCACCGAGGACAACGTGCAGGACATGCTGCGCGAAGTGCGCCTGGCGCTCCTCGACGCCGACGCGGGCGTGCCCGTGGTGAAGGATTTCGTCGCGCGCGTGAAGGAGAAGGCGCTCGGCCAGGAGGTCGCCGGCAGCCTTACGCCGGGCCAGGCGCTGGTGGGCATCGTCCACCACGAGCTGGTCGATCTCATGGGCGGCGCGAATGCGGCGCTCAACTTCGCGACGGTGCCGCCCGCCGTGATCCTGCTGGCCGGCCTGCAGGGCTCCGGCAAGACCACCAGCGCAGGCAAGCTCGCGCGTCTCATCAAGAACACCACGAAGAAGAAGGTGCTGCTGGTTTCCGCGGACGTGTACCGCCCGGCGGCCATCGAGCAGCTCGCGACGCTCGCGAAGTCGCTCGAGATCGAGCTCTATCCCTCGGATTCCTCGCAGAAGCCGGTGGATATCGCGCGTGCCGCGCTCGACCACGCCAAGCGGCATTTCTTCGATGTCCTGATCGTCGACACGGCGGGGCGCCTCGCCATCGACGAGGCGATGATGGCCGAGGTGAAGGCATTGCACGCCGCGTTGAATCCGATCGAGACGCTCTTCGTGGTGGACTCGATGCAGGGCCAGGATGCGGTGAACGTCGCGCGCGCTTTCAACGAGGCGCTGCCGCTGACCGGCATCATCCTCACCAAGCTGGACGGCGATTCGCGCGGTGGCGCGGCGCTCTCGGTGCGCCACGTGACCGGCAAGCCGATCAAGTTCGTCGGCGTCTCGGAAAAGATGGAAGGCCTGGAAGCCTTCCACCCGGACCGCATGGCGTCGCGCATCCTCGGCATGGGCGACATCCTCTCGCTGGTCGAGGAGGCGCACGCCAAGGTCGACGCGAAGGAAGCCCAGAAGCTCGCCGACAAGTTCAAGAAGGGCAAGGACTTCGACCTCGAGGACTTCAAGACCCAGCTCACCCAGATGAAGAAGATGGGAGGCATCGCAAGCCTCTCGGACAAGCTGCCCGCGCAGCTCACCAACATGGCGCAGGCTTCGCCCGAGCTGCAGGAGAAGGCGCTGAAGCGCACCGAGGCGATCATCAACTCGATGACGCCCCTCGAGCGGCGCAAGCCCGAGCTCCTCAAGGCCTCGCGCAAGCGGCGCATCGCCACCGGCTCGGGCGTCCAGGTGCAGGAGGTGAACCGCCTCCTCGCGCAGTTTGAGCAGATGCAGAAAATGATGAAGATGATGCGCGGTGGCAACCTCGGCAAGATGCTGAAGAACATGAAGGGGATGTTTCCAGGTGGGCGTTGATCCGCCCGCGGGGGAGTCGCGATGACGATCGGGAAACTGGTGGGCGTGGTGGCCCTGTCGCTGGTTGCGTTCGCGCAGGCGCGCGCGCAGGTGACCTGCGCGGAGTGCAAGTCGACAGCGCTCGCAGAGGCGAGCCAGTGCCACGCGCAGTCCGCGCCGGACGCGGAATTGCTCGCCTCGTGCGACAGGAAATACGCGGAGATGGGCATCGCCTGCCAGCAGACGGCATGCCGCGCGGACGCCGGCGCCGCGGCGGCTGCGCAATGCTCCGAATGCGTGAAGGCGGCAGAGGCCGAAACGAAGAAGTGCGCTGCGCTGCCGCCGGACGTGCGCGCCGCCTGCGAGACGCGTGCGGCGACCGCGAAGAAATCCTGCGAAGAAAAATCCTGTCCCGCGGTGAAGCCGAAGTAGGGCGCGTCGGCGATCCATGAAACCATTCGCCTCTTACGCATTCGCAGGGCGGGCAACGACCTTTCCCGGGAGGGCCTCCACCGGGCTATACCGTGAGCTTCGGCCCGGACGTGCGCCACGGCAGCCATTAGGTCGAGCTGGCGGTCATTTCCAAGAGCGGGTAATTGCGCGTGTGATCGTATATAATCGAGGGCTTTCCGGTACTTAGGTGGCGTTTTTTTCCCCCAGTGCCGGATTCCGGTCGTTTTCACGTTACCCGTTATCAACGGGAAGGAGAGTCAAGTTGGTCGTCATCAGAATGGCGCGTGGCGGAGCCAAGAACCGCCCCTTCTACAACATCGTTGTCGCCGATTCGCGCATGCCGCGCGACGGGCGTTTCCTCGAGCGCATCGGCTTCTACAACCCCAAGGCCGCTGAGTCCGAGCCCAAGTTTCGACTGGCGCTCGATCGCGTTTCCCATTGGGTCGGCCAGGGCGCGCAGCCTTCGTCCGCGGTGAAGAAGCTGATCAAGCGTGGCAAGACCGAAGTCACCGGCAAGCAGGAAGCACCCGCCAAGTAACGTTGCGTCCCCGTTCGACGGGGACGAATCGCAGCTTGTGGTGATGGGCCGCATCGTCGGCCCGTTCGGCATTCAGGGCTGGCTCAAGGTGAAGCCCTTTACCGAAGCGCCCGGCGGCCTGGGTGAATTCAACCGCTGGCTGGTGGGCGCCCCCGACGGATGGCGCGAGATGGCGATCGAGGATTTCGAGGTGCACTCGAAGGGCCCGGTCGCGAAGCTCGCCGGTTGCGAGGATCGCGAAGGCGCCGAGAGGCTGCGCGGCTGCGATGTCGCGGTCACTCGCGCTGAGCTGGGCGATGCCGATGACGGATCGCTGTATTGGGTGGACCTGGTGGGCCTCGAGGTGTTCGACGAATCGGGGGCGGAACTCGGCAAGGTGGAGGCGCTCTTCGAGACCGGGGAGACCAGCGTGCTGGTGGTGAAGGGAGCGAAGGAGCGCATGATCCCGTTCGTTCCCGCGTATGTGAAGTCGGTGGACCGCGAGGCGAAGCGCATCACGGTCGAATGGAAGGCGGATTACGACACGTGATGCATTTCGACGTGATCACGCTTTTTCCGGAGATGTTCGACGCGCTCGCCGACCATGGCATCACGCGGCGGGCGTTGGACGAGAAGCGCTTCGAGATGAAGACGTGGGATCCGCGCGATTTCACGACGGACAATTACCGCAGGGTCGACGACCGGCCCTACGGAGGCGGCCCCGGCATGGTGATGCTGGCCGAGCCCCTGCAGGCGGCCATCGACGCCGCGAAGGCGCGCCAGCGCGCCGCGGGGGTCGAGAGGCCGAAGGTGGTTTTGATGTCGCCGCAAGGCGAGCGGTTGAGCGAGCGGTTGGTGCGCGAGCTTTCCGGCGAGGCGGGCCTGGTGCTCATCGCCGGGCGCTACGAAGGCGTGGACGAGCGCCTGGTCGAGCGCAGCGTGGACCGCGAAGTGTCGATCGGCGATTACGTCACCTCGGGTGGCGAGCTGCCGGCGATGGTGGTGATCGATTGCCTGGTGAGGCGCCTTCCGGGGAGCCTCAACGACGCGCAGAGCGCGTCCCAGGACTCTTTCGCCGAAGGCTTGCTGGACTGGCCGCATTACACGCGGCCGGAGAAGTGGCAGGAAGCGGCGACGCCCGAAGTGCTCATGTCGGGCAACCACGCCGCGATCGCGCGCTGGCGCAGGAAGCAGGCGCTGGGGCGCACGTGGGACCGCAGGCCCGACCTCATCGACGAGACGAAGATCTCGCGGGAAGACCGGCAGCTGCTCGAGGAATACCGGCGCGAGCAGCAGGCGGCGCAGCAACAGCAATAACAAACCCGCGCATCCCCCGAGGGGGCTCTACGCGAATGGCCAGACGGCCGGAACCGAAAAGGAAAACGAAGATGGACCTGATCCAGAAGCTGCACCAGGAAGAAATCAAGCGGTTGAACCGCAAGATCCCCGAATTCGCCCCCGGCGACACCGTGATCGTGAAGGTGTCGGTGGTCGAGGGCGACAAGAAGCGCGAGCAGGCCTACGAAGGCGTGGTGATCGCCCGCCGCAACCGCGGCCTCAATTCCAACTTCATCGTGCGCAAGATGTCGAGCGGCGAAGGCGTGGAGCGCACGTTCCAGACTTATTCTCCCGGCATCACCATCGAGGTGAAGCGCAAGGGTGACGTGCGCCGCGCCAAGCTCTACTACCTGCGCGGACTCACCGGCAAGAAGGCGCGCATCCGCGAGAAGCTCGACCTGGACCGCGACGTGCTGCCGCCCGAGGAAGACGCCCCGGCCGAAGTGATGGCGGCGCCGGACGGCGCGGCTCCCGCGGAAGCCAAGCCCGAGAAGCCGAAGAAGGAAAAGCCTGCGAAGGCCAAGAAATAAAAAAAACGCCCCGGCCCCCGGGGCGTTTTTCCTGGTGCCGCAGCTCGAGGGCTGGAGAGCGCCCAGCCAGATTAAAGCGAGCTCGCCTTGAACGTGTCGCAGTCGCCGACACGCCCGGAATCCATGCCGCGCTTGAACCAGCGCACGCGCTGGGCCGAGGAGCCGTGCGTGAAAGAGTCCGGCACGACGCGCCCCTGCGATTGCTGCTGCAGGCGGTCGTCGCCGATCGCCGTGGCGGCAGTGAGCGCTTCCTCTATGTCGCCCGGGTCGAGCTGGTTCTTCGCCGCGGCGTAGTGGCCCCAGATGCCGGCGTAGCAATCGGCCTGCAGCTCCATGCGCACGGATGTCTGGTTGTACTCGGTCTTCGAGACGCGGCCGCGAATGTCCTCGAGCTTGCCGAACGTGCCGGTGAGCTTCTGGATGTGGTGTCCCACCTCATGGGCGATCACGTAGGCCTGGGCGAAGTCCCCCGGCGCGTTGAAGCGCTTCTTCAGGTCCTCATAGAAGGACAGGTCGATGTAGAGCTTCTCGTCCCCGGGGCAATAGAACGGCCCCATGGCGGCCTGGCCCATCCCGCAGGCCGAGCTCACTTGGCGCGAATAGAGCACCAGCGTGGGCGGGTGATAGGGGGCATTCGATTTCTGGAATATCTGGCCCCACACCTCTTCGGTGCTGCCGAGGACTTTCGAGACGAACTGTCCCATCGTGTCCGTGGGGGCGCCCTTGGGGACTTCGCGCGTGTCGGCCTGGGTCCGCGTTTCCTGCACGGTATTCAGGATCGGAGCGGCGTCGAAGCCGAAATAGGCGGCGATGAGCGCGATCACGATGCCGCCGATACCGAGGCCGCCGCCGACACCGACTCCCATGCCGCGCCGGTCTTCGACGTTGCCACTCGGATTCTGGTCGCCTAGTTCCATGGTGCTCTCCCGCGGGGTAGTTCCACACAGACCCCGGCGGCCTCTCCAAGTTGCATTCGTCCAGTCCTACATCGAAGGATTCGGCCTACAGCGCGAGCGCCATCCAGAGCGGAATGGTGAGCATCGCGAGCACCGTGCCCACGGTGATCTGGGTGGCCACCGCGCGCCCGTCGCCCGTCATGCGTACCGCGAGGATATACGCGTTCGACGCGGTGGGCAGCGCCGCGCAAAGGAGGAGAACGCGCGCCTCCACGCCGCCGAATCCGAAGGCGCGGATCATCGCCCATGCGATCGCGGGAACTGCGAGGAGCTTCACGGCGAGCCACCACGCGTGCGCGCCGACGCAACCCTGGCCGCGCTCGATGCGCATCGCGGCCCCCACCGACAGCAGGCCGGCGGGAAGCGCCGTCCCCGCGAGGAGGTTCAGCGTCTGGTCGGCGAAGCCCGGCAGCGGCAGGCCCGCCGCGTTCCACGCCAGGCCGGCGAGCGACGACACCAGCAAGGGGTGCGTCGCGAGCGCGTGGAGAAAGCCGTGCCTGCCGTGCGAGGCCAGCATCGCCACCGCGAGGAAGTTGGCGAGCGGGATCATCACGCCGAGGAGGAGCGCGGCGAGCGCCACGCCCGGCGTGCCGAAGAGACTGCCGGCGACGGCCAGGCCCACGTAGGTGTTGAAGCGGTAGCCGCATTGCGATCCGGTGGCCAGCAGCTTGCGGTCGAGGCCGAAGAGCGGGCCCGCGAGAAGCGAGAGCGCGAAGCCCGCGAGCGTGAAACCCAGCGCGGCCATGACCAGCATGCCGGTCGCGCCCAAGTCGATCCGTGCGAGGACCAGCGAGCGGAAGAGGAGCGCGGGGAAGAGCACGTAGTAGACGAGCCTCTCCAGCGCGTCCCAGAAATCGCGCCCGAAGTCGAAACGGCGCGCGAGCACCAGGCCGATGAGGATCAGCACGAAGTTGGGAAGGATGAGGAGCGCGGTCTGCATCGCTTCAGCCTGCCACGCCCTTGCCGAGGGTGTTGTGGTAGTCGTGGCGTGCGGTGTTCACGCGCGAGAGCCGCAACTCCACGGGGCGGTCGCGGAAAGTGAGAGCCACGCGCCGGATTTCGAGGAGCGGCGCGCCTACCGCCACCGCCAGCAGCTGCGCATCGTCGCGCGCGGCGAGCACCGCGCGCAGGCGCTCGTCGGTGCGCAGCACGTTGATGCCGTAGCGGCTCTGGTACAGGTGATAGATCGTGTTGCCGCGCGCGAGGAAGATCCTCTCGGTGAGGCCGCGGTAGAGCTCCGCGGGCAGCGTGATGTCGTCGACGATCGCCGGCACTCCCGCGAGGGAAAGCACGTTGCGGATGCGGATCACCTTGTCGGCGGGCGCGATGCCGAGCGACCCGGCAGCGGCGGCGTCGGCGCGGTCGCGGCGAAACGACACCGTACGCACCTCGGGATAGACCTTGCCCCCGTCGCGCGCGACGATGTGGAAGAAATGGAAGAGGAGACGGCTGCCGTCGTGCGCGGTGACGAACGTGCCCTTGCCCTGGCGGCGCACCAGCGCCTGCTCGGCGACCAGGCTGTCGACCGCCTTCCTCACCGTGCCGATCGCGACCCCCAAGCCCGCGGCCAGCGCGCCCTCGGCGGGAATGGGCTCACCCGCGCGCCACTCGCCCGCGGAGATGCCTTCGATCAGCCGCGCGCGGACCTGCTGGTAGAGGTGGGCCATGGCGCGCAAGATAACATCCAAGTCATCTAGTTGACCCGTCCGCGGCCGACTCGGAGAATCGAAGGGGCGCGTAATCCCCGCACAGTGGGCGTCATCCCCGCGCAGGCGGGGATCCAATTACAGGAGCAGACGATGATTCATTTCGTAGTCCACGACGAGAACGACTCGGTCGGCGTCGTGGTGGTGGAAGGCGTGAAGTCCGGCCAGGAGCTCACCGGCTGGATCATGGACCAGGACAAGGACATTAAGATGAAGGCGATGTCGGACATCCCGATCGGCCACAAGCTCGCCATCCGCTCGCTTGGCAAGGATTCCACGGTGATCAAGTACGGCGTGGACATCGGCCGGGTGGTGGCGCCGATCCAGGTGGGCGAGCACGCGCACGTCCACAACATCAAGACGAAGCGCTGGTAGGAGACGGACATGGAACTGAAAAACTCGACCTTCTGGGGCTACAAGCGCGAGAACGGCCGCATCGGCGTTCGCAACCACGTGATCATCCTGCCAGTGGACGACTTGTCCAACGCCGCATGCGAGGCGGTCGCCCACAACATCAAGGGCACGATGGCGATCCCGCATCCCTATGGGCGCCTGCAGTTCGGCGCGGATCTGGAGCTGCATTTCCGCACGCTGATCGGCACCGGGTCCAACCCCAACGTCGCCGCGGTGGTCGTGATCGGCATCGAGGACCAATGGGCGAAGAAGGTCGCCGACGGTATCGCGGCCACTGGCAAGCCCGTGTCCTTCTTCGGCATCGAGCAGCACGGGGACCACGACACGATCATGCGGGCCTCAAAGGCGGCCAGGCAGTACGTGCAATGGGCGAGCGAGCTGCGCCGCGAAGAGCGCCCGCTGAAGGACCTGTGGGTCTCCACCAAGTGCGGCGAGTCGGACACCACCTCGGGCTGTGGCGCCAATCCCACCGTCGGCAACGCGTTCGACAAGCTGTATCCGCACGGCGTGACGCTCGCCTTCGGCGAGACCACGGAGCTTACCGGTGGCGAGCACCTGGTCGCCGCGCGCTGCCGCAACGACGAAGTGCGCAAGAAGTTCCAGTTCTTCTTCGACCGCTACCAGGCCGTCGTCGAGCGCCACAAGACGAGCGACCTGTCGGACTCGCAGCCGACCAAGGGCAATATCGAGGGCGGCCTCACCACCATCGAGGAGAAGGCGCTCGGCAACATCCAGAAGATCGGGCGCAAGTGCGTCGTGGACGGCGCGATCGACAAGGCGGAAACGCCGTCCGGCCCGGGCCTCTGGTTCATGGATTCGTCGTCGGCTGCCGCGGAGATGCTGACGTTGCTGGGGGCCGCGGGGTTCGCGGTGCATTTCTTCCCCACCGGCCAGGGCAACGTCATCGGCAACGCGATCCTGCCGGTGATCAAGCTGTGCGCCAACCCGCGCACCGTGCGCACGATGAGCGAGCACATCGACGTGGACGTCTCGGGCCTGTTGAGGAAGGAAATGAGTCCCGACCAGGCGGGCGACGCGCTCCTCGACTGCATGTTCCGCACGGCGAACGGCAGGCTCACCGCGGCCGAGGCGCTCGGGCACCGCGAGTTCGTGCTGACGCGGCTTTACGAGAGCGCGTAGCGCGTGAAGTGGCGCGAGTGGTGGCCGGGGCTCGCGGTCGCTGCGACAGTGGCGATCGCCGCGACCTTCCTGTCGGTGCATTACCACGCGTCGGCGATGCTCTTCGCGCTCCTCCTCGGCATGGCGCTGAATTTCCTCGCCGAAGAGGGGCGCTGCCTGCCGGGAATCGAGCTCGCGTCCACCACAGTGCTGCGCACGGGTGTCGCGCTCCTCGGTCTGCGCATCACCATCGCGCAGGTGCAGGCCCTCGGCTGGACCACGATCCTGCTGGTGGGGGTTACGGTCGCGCTCACGATCCTCGTCGGCATCGCCGTCGCGAAGGCGTTGAAGCTCGGCAGCGCACTGGGCACGCTTACCGGCGGCGCGGTCGCCATCTGCGGCGCTTCCGCGGCGCTCGCCATCGCCTCGATCCTGCCAAAGCACAAGCACGCCGAGCGCGACGCGAGCTTCACCGTGATCGGCGTCACCGCGCTTTCCACGCTCGCGATGATCCTGTATCCGATGCTGGTGTCCTCGCTCGGCCTCGACGATCGTGCCGCCGGGATTTTCCTGGGCGGCACGATCCACGACGTGGCCCAGGTCGTGGGCGCGGGGTACACGCACTCGCAGCAGACCGGGGACACCGCCACCATCGTGAAACTCCTGCGCGTCGCGATGCTCCTGCCGGCCTGTCTGGCCATCGGCCTGGCGCTGCACGTGCGCGGGGCAACCGCGGTCCACGCGGCGCCGATGCTGCCGTGGTTCGCCGTGGTGTTCGCCGCCTTCGTGTTGGTGACGAGCATGGGCTGGATTTCGGATGACGTGATCGACGCGGGCTCGGTGATTTCGCGCTGGTGCCTGGTCACCGCGATCGCCGCCATCGGCATGAAGACCTCGCTCAAGTCGCTGGTGGACATGGGCATCAGGCCGGTGATGCTGATCGTCGCCGAGACGATCTTCCTCGCGAGCGTCGTGCTGGGAGTGCTCACGTGGAAATGACGAAGCTTCGGGTGAGCGTGTGGCGCGGCGATGCCGAGGGCGGCTACCAGGAATTCGAAGTCCCGCGGCACGCGAGCCAGACGGTGCTCGACGTCGTCACCTACATCCAGCGCAACCTCGATGCCACGCTCGCCTATCGCTTCGCCTGCCGCGTCGGCATGTGCGGCTCGTGCGCGATGACCGTGAATGGCACGCCGCGCTGGACCTGCCGCACGCACGTGGACAAGGTCGCCAAGGGCGGGCGCGTCGAGATCGGGCCGCTCGCCAACATGCCCGTGGTGCGCGACCTCGTCGCCGACATGCGGGAGTTCTTCGACAAGTGGGCGCGCGCGCGCGGGCAATTCAAGCCGACGGCGACGCGCGATGAGCCGTTCGCCGCGGTGAAGCCCGAAACCCCCGAACGCCGCGAGGCCGACGCCGGCATCGAGTGCATCGGCTGCGGCGTCTGCTATGCGGCGTGCGACGTGGTGAAATGGAACGGCGACTACCTGGGCCCCGCGGCGCTGAACCGGGCGTGGACGCTGGTGAACGACGTGCGCGACGGCGGGCAGCACGCGCGCCTTGCCGCGGTGGCGGGCGACGCGGGCTGTCACTCGTGCCACACCATGATGAGCTGCACCGAGCATTGCCCGACGAAGCTCTCGCCGACGCGCTCGATCGCGGGCCTGAAGCGCGCGACGCTCGGCGTGGACGCGCAGGAGACGCGATGAGCGCGAGCGCGCAGGCGCGGCTCTGGGTCGTGCAGCGCGCGACGGCGGCGGTGCTCGCGCTCTGCGTCGTCGTGCACCTCGCCACCATCATCTACGCGGTGCGCGGCGGCCTGTCCGCGGCCGAGATCCTGGGCCGTACACGCGGCAGCATCGCTTGGGGCACGTTCTACGCCGTGTTCGTGATCGCAGCGGCGGCGCATGGCTCGATCGGGATCCGCACCATCGCGATCGAGTGGCTGCGCTTCGGCAAGCCGGCTGCGCAGCGCCTGATGGTCACGGTCGCGCTCGCGCTGGCGCTCTTCGGTTTGCGCGCGGTGTACGCGGTGGTGGCCGCATGAGGCGCGCGCGCAACCATCCGGCGTACTGGGCGTTCCTGGTCCATCGCCTCTCGGGCATCGCGCTGGCGCTCTTCCTGCCGGCGCACTTCCTCGCGCTCGCGAGCGTGCTGCAAGGTGAGGCAGAGCTCGACGGGTTCCTGCGCTGGAGCGACGCGCCGCTGGTGAAGGCCGCCGAATGGATCCTGGTCACGCTCCTCGCCGCGCACCTCGCGGGAGGGCTGCGCGTCCTCGCGCTCGAGTTCCTGCCCTGGCGCGACTGGCAGAAAACGCTCGCGGCGCTCGCCGCCGCCTTCGCGCTCATCGCCGGGCTGGTCTTCGCATTGGCGCGATGAGCGTTATGCTCTGCATCGACCCCACAAGGAGAAAACGCATGACCCAGCGCCTCGTCTCGCGGCTCGCCGCGGCCTTCCTGCTCGCTCTCGTGCCGGGATGGTCCGCGGCACAGGCATGGCCCGCCAAGGCCGTGAAGATCGTGGTGCCGTTCAACGCGGGCGGCGCCACCGACGTGGTCGCGCGGCTGCTCGCGCAGAAGCTCGCCGAGGCGTGGGGGCAGGCGGTGCTGGTGGAAAATCGCGGCGGCGCGGGTGGCAACATCGGCGCCGACGCGGTGGCCAAGGCGCCCGCGGACGGCTACACCATCCTCATGGCGTCGGGTTCGATCGTCACCGCCAATCCCTACATGTACAAGGCGATGCCGTTCGACCCGGCGCGCGATTTCGTGCCGATCACGAACGTCGCCACCGGCCCGCAGGTGATCGCGGTCAGCATCGATACGCCCGCCAAGGACCTGCGCGAGCTGATCGCCTATGCGAAGGCGAATCCGAAGAAGGTCAATTTCGGCAGCGCCGGGGTCGGCACGCAGACGCACCTCGCCGCGGAAAATTTCGCGTACGCGGCCGGCATCGACCTCACGCACGTCCCCTACAAAGGGGAATCCGCGGCGATCACCGACCTCATGGGCGGGCAGATCCAGATGGTCGCCACCAACTTCGGCGCCATCGTCGCCTTCGTGAAGGAAGGCAAGGTGCGCGCGCTTGCCGTCACGAGCCGCGAGAGGAACCCGCAGATTCCCGAGGTGCCCGCCGCCGCGGAGGTCCTGCCCGGATTCGAGAACGCCGGCTGGTTCGGCCTCCTCGCCCCGGCGGGCACCGCGCGCGAAGTGGTCGACAAGATCCAGCGCGACAGCGCGAAGATCCTGTTGTCCGACGATTTCCGCGCCAAGCTCGCGCAGCAGGGCATGGTGCCGGTGGCGAACACGCCCGCGGAGTTCGGCGCGGCGATCCACGAGGAAAGCGTACGCTGGGCGAAGGTGATCAAGGAACGAGGCCTCACGGCCAACTGATGAAGATCGATTCCGCACAAGTCGAAGAGGTAGCGCGCGAGCTGTACGTTCGCGCGCTGAAGATATTGCCGCCCGACATCAAGGAGGGTTTTCGCCGCCTCAACGCTTCGGAAACCGATCCCACGGCGCGCAAGGTGCTGGGCACGATGATCACCAATATCACGGTCGCGGAAGACACCGAGAACATGCTCTGCCAGGACACCGGCATCCCGATCTACAACGTCACCATCGGGCGCGGCGTCGAGATCGCGGGCACCGAGCTGCAAAGCGCGATCCGCCGCGGTTGCGAGCGCGCCACGCGCGAGCATCCGTTGCGCTCCTCCGTCGTGCACCCGATCACGCGCAAGAACGAGCAGACCTCCTGCGGCCCGGGCGTGCCGGCGATCCATTTCGATTTCAGCGACGACGAGCGCCTGGTGATCGAGATGATCCCCAAGGGCAGCGGCTCCGAGAACAACTCGTGGCTCAAGATGGCGATCCCCGCCGACGGCGTGAACGCCATCAAGACCTTCGTGATCGATTGCGTGCTCGACGCGGGGGGCAAGACCTGCCCGCCCACCATCATCGGCGTGGGCATCGGCGGCACGTCGGATCTTTGCATGTCGCTCGCCAAGCGCGCGGCGACGCGGCCCCTGGGCACGCAATGTCCCGATCCGGAAGGTGCCGCGCTCGAGAAGAGCCTGACCGGGGCGGTGAACGAGCTGGGCGTCGGGCCCCAGGGCTTGGGCGGCGACTCGACCGCCTTCGCGGTCCACGTCGAGATCGCGGCCACCCACATCACCATGAATCCGGTCGCGGTGAACATGCAGTGCCACTCGGCGCGGCGCGCCTCGGCCTCCTTCACGCCGACCGGGATCGAATACGGCTTCTGAAGAATGACCCATCACGTGCTGCACATGCCGATCACGGAGGCCCAGGCGCGGATGCTGCGCGTGGACGATACGGTGACCATCGAGGGCGCGCTTTTCGGCATTCGCGACGCCAACCAGATCGCGCTCTTCGACAAGGGCCGCGCCACCCGCTTCGACATGCGCGGGCACGCCGCCATCCACACCGCCCCCAACGTGAGGAAGGTGCCGCCTTCTCCGGCAAACCCCACGGGGTACGAGCCCATCTGCGTCGGCACCACCACCTCCGCGCGCATGGAACGTTTTACCCGTCCGCTGATGGCCCAGCTCGGCGTGCGCCTCATCATCGGCAAAGGGGGGCTCGCGAAGGGCTCGCTGGAGGCCTTCGCCGAGCTTGGCGGCGCCTACCTGGCCATCATCGGTGGCACCGCGGCTCTCGAGACCACTTGGATCGAGGCGATCGAGGACGTGGACCTGGACGATCTCAACCCGGAATCCCTGTGGAAATTCAGGGTGAGGGGGTTCGGGCCGCTCCTGGTGGCGATGGATAGCCAGGGAGGAAGCCTCTATGACGAGGTCGATCGCAAAGCCCGTTCTCGGCGCGAGAACACATTGGCCAAACTGGGTGTCAAATAGCCCGGTCGAGGTCCTGTGACGGAGTATTCCCCGGCTGCCCGCGTTTCCATGGAATGAGGTAAACTCGCGCGTTTTCCAAACCGGCAGTGGGCGGAATTCGAGCCCGCAAGCCGACCCAAGATAACGGTGCCCCTCACGAGGGGGCGCCATGGCAACAGGCAGGACCGTCCAAAGATGGTCTTCGCGCGGCAAGGAGGCCTTCCGAGTGAATTACGCAGAGAGAGAGCGCAACCCGTCGAAGCATTTGCCGAGCATCGGCGCGGTCGTCCTGCTGCACATCGTGATCGGATACGCGCTGCTCACCGGGCTTGCGCGGAAGGTGGTCGAGGTGATGAAGGCGCCCATCGAGACCAAGATCATCGAGGAGATCAAGAAGCCTCCTCCCGAGATTCCCCCGCCGCCGCCGCCCAAGCTGGCCGCGCCGCCGCCGCCCTTCATCCCGCCGCCCGAGATCAACATCCAGATCCCGCAGGTGACGCCGCCGCCTACCATCACCGCGGTCACGACCACGGCGCCGCCCCCGGGCCCTCCGCCGGTCTTCCAGCCGCAGGTCGTGGCGCCGCCGCAACCGGCGGTCCGCAGGGAATACAAGGCGAGCTACCGCGTCGACCCGCAGTACCCGCGCCAGGCCATCCAGCAGAACATCTCGAGCGGCCGCGTGGTCGCGCATGTGGTGGTCGCGCCCAGCGGGGCGGTGACCGATGTGCGCATCATCTCCTCGCAGCCCTCGCGCATCTTCGACCGCGAGGTGATCCGCGCGCTGTCGCAGTGGAAATTCAATCCCGAGCCGGTGGGATTTATCGGCGAATACGAAATCATCTTCAACCTCAAGGACTGATGTCCGGCTTCACCAGGAAATCGGAGAACCAACAATGAAATCCATCAAACACCTGCCCGCGTTGCTGGTCGCGCTCGTCGTCGGATTCGTCTCGGCGGCCGCCCATGCACAGGCGACTGCCCCGTCGTCCGCCACGGCACCCGCCACGGCACCCGCCACGGCGCCCGCCCCCGATGCGGCCAAGCCGCCCCCGCCGCCCCCCGGCGCCGGCGTCGACACCCAGCCCACCACGGAAACCGTTGCCAACCCGTACGGCCTCGAGGCCCTGTGGAAAGGCGGCGACTTCGTTTCGCGCGGCACGCTCATCATCCTCGTCATCATGTCGATGGGCTCGTGGTACATCATGTTCGTGAAGGTCTACGAGCAAGCCAAGATCTTCCGCCAGTACCGCGAAGTGCAGGCCAAGTTCTGGAACGCGGGCTCGATCCCGGAAGGCATCCAGCAGCTGAAGGACGGCACGCCCTACCGCTACATCGCGGAAAGCGGCATCAAGGCGTCGCAGCACGCCGATGGCAAGCTCCTCGAGCAGATCGACCTCAACACCTGGGTCACGATGTCATTGCAGCGCGCCGTGGACAACGTGGCCTCGCGCCTTCAGGACGGCCTCGCATTCCTCGCCACGGTCGGCTCGACGTCCCCCTTCGTCGGCCTGTTCGGCACGGTGTGGGGCATCTACCACGCGTTGACCGCGATCGGCATCGCCGGCCAGGCCTCGATCGACAAGGTCGCGGGGCCGGTGGGCGAGGCGCTGATCATGACGGCCTTCGGCCTCGCGGTCGCGGTGCCCGCGGTGCTCGGCTACAACTGGCTCGTGCGGCGCAACAAGGTGGCCCTCGAGAACCTGCGCGCTTTCGGCGCGGACCTGCACATGGTGCTCATGAGCGGGGGCGGCATCGGCGCGCGCGCGGGTACGCGCCCGGCGGCCGCGGCGGCGAGGTAATTCGCCATGGCAATCACGGTAGGTCAGGACGTCGCCGAAGGCGATCAGGAGGTCATGGCCGCCATCAACACCACGCCGCTGGTCGACGTGATGCTGGTGCTGCTCATCATCTTCCTCATCACCATCCCGGTGGTGGTGCAGCAGGTGCCGCTCGATCTCCCCAAGGAGCGCAATGTCGTCACGCAGACCAAGCCCGAGAACATCGTCATCGCGATCAACAAGGACGGCGACGTGTTCTGGGGGCTCGAGTACCTGAAGGATTCCAAGGCCCTCTTCGAGAAACTGAAGAAGGTCGCGGTGATCGTGCCGCAGCCGGAGATCCACATCCGCGCCGACGAGAACGCCCGCTACGAATCGGTGGGCAAGGTGGTGGCCACCGCGCAGCGCGCTTCGATCCTCAAGATCGGCTTCATCACCGAGCCGCCGGCCAGAAGCCTCGCGGGCGGCTGAGCGTCAACGCAGAGTCGCAAAGGAACGTCTCATGGCAATGAATGTAGGCAGTGGCGCAGGCGGCGATCCGGAGGTGATGGTCGACATCAACACCACGCCTTTGATCGACGTGATGCTGGTGCTGCTGATCATGCTGATCATCACCATTCCGATCCAGACGCACGCGGTCAAGCTGAACATGCCGGTGGGCACCCCGCCCCCGCCCACGGAGCCGCCGGTGGTGATCACCATCGAGGTCGATTTCGACGGGACCATCCTCTGGAACGGCGAGCAGGTCGACCGGCCTACGCTCGATGCGAGATTCCTCAGCGCGGCTGCGCAGCCGGTGCAGCCGGAGTTCCACCTGCGTCCCAACAAGCTCGTCACGTACAAGCACGTCGCGCACGTGATGGCCGCGGCGCAGCGCGATGGCGTCACCAAGATCGGCCTGATCGGCGCCGAGCAGTTCCTCGACTAGGAGAGTTCGCATGAATCGCAAAGCCCTGCACGTGGTGCTGTGCGCCGCCCTCATGTTCGGCGCGTCCGCCGGGTTCGACGCCCTCGCCCAGCAGAGGGGGGACTCCGTGAGGCCCGAGGTCGGCAAGCCGTTGCAGGCCGCGCAGGCCCTGGTGAAGCAGCGCAAGGGGCGCGAGGCCATGGCCGAGATCGCGAAGGCGGAGGCGGTGCCCAATCGCACGCCCTTCGAGAACCAGGTCATCGCACAGATGAAGGCCGCCGCCGCCTCGTCGGCCGGCGACAACGACGCCACCATCAAGGCGAACCAGGCGTTGCTCGACTCGGGCAAGGTGTCCGGGCGCGAGGCCACCACGTTGGTGCAGTCGATCGCGGTGGCGCACTACAACAAGAAGGACTACGGTGAGGCCGCGCGCTGGACGCAGCGCTACTTCAGGGAGGGCGGCAGCGATCCCGCGATGCGCAGCGTGCTGCTGCAAAGCTACTACCTCGGCAACGACTGCGCGAGCGTGAACAAGATGCTCGCCGGCGCGGGCGAGGACCGCAGGGCGAGTGAGGAGGAGCTGCAGATCCTCGCCAACTGCTACCTGCGCCAGAACGACACCGGTGGCTACGTGAGCGCGATCGAGAAGCTGGTGGTGCACTACCCGAAGAAATCGTACTGGACCGACCTCCTGTCGCGCGTGCAGAAGAAGCCGGGATTCTCCGACCGCCTCGGCGTCAACGTCTACCGCCTGCGGCTCGCCACCGGCAACCTCACCAGCACCAACGACTACCTGGAGATGGCGCAGCTCGCGCTCCAGGCGGGCGTGCCCGCGGAAGCGAATGTCATCGTCGACAAGGGGTACGAGGCGAAGGCGCTGGGCCAGGGCCCGGAAGCGCCGCGCCACCAGCGCCTGCGCGACCTCGTGATGAAGGACCTCGCCCAATCCCAGAAGACGCGCGCCAAGGACGAGGCTGAGGCGCTCGCGGCCAGGGACGGCAACGACCTGGTGAAGGTCGGCCTCAACTACGTCTACGAGGGCAACGCAGACAAGGGCCTCGCGCTCATCGAACAAGGCATCAAGAAGGGCGGCCTCAAGCGCCCCGAAGATGCGAAGCTGCGCCTGGGTGAAGCGCAGATTTACGCCGGCCACAAGGCCAAGGGCGTGCAGACGCTGAAGACGGTGCAGGGGAGCGACGGCACCGCGGACATCGCGAGGTTGTGGATTCTTAACGCTCGCGCTTAGCCTTTCATCGCCATCCATCGAGCCTGGGATGAAGCCCGAGCCGGCGCGCTCGTTCCTGGAGAGTGGAGAGAGGTCGCTGCAAAAATTGCGCTCCAACTGTTGGCAGCTTCCTTCGATCGACCGCAAGTGACTCGCGCCTCTCGGGCTTCATCCCAAGGGCTCGATGGCTGGCTCTCCGCGCACATTTCCGCCATCCCCCAGATTTCGAAAGGACTCGCCAAAAAGAACGGCGGTGCGCGACGCGTCTAGATGTGCTGCCCCTGCCAAGGGGCTGCCAAAACAAGCGGCGATGCAGGGCATCAGAGCGGAGCACAACTCAATGGGGCACGACGATCGCCGAGCCACGACTGCCGCCTGGGCGTCAAGTGCCTCATTCGAAGTGTTGGGGTGAAGGTCGAGAGGTGCGCGTCACTTCCGGTCGATCGTGAGAAGAAGCCGCAGTTCGAGCGCAATTTTTGCAGCGAGGTCTCTCCCGTCCCAAGGAACGATCGCACCGGCTCGACCTTCACCCCCACTTCGAATGAGGCGATAGCCCCGGCTGGAAACACGTAGCCTCGCGATCACGGGCTAGAATGCTTCCAGCCCCGACACGAGGGCGACGGAGGGGTGAATGGCTGAACTCGCGACCGGCGCGGAGCTGTCGGAAGAGCAGCAGAAGAAGGTCGAGGAGTTCATCGAGGAAGAGGAAGGCCGGTTCAACCGCTACCGCGGCTGGCTCGCCACCTTCCTCACCGCGGTCGCGGTCGCGAGCTCCGCGTTCCACCTCTACGCCGCCAAGGAGATCGTGCGCACCGACTGGCTGCGCGAGATCCACGTCGGCATCGTCCTCTTCCTGTCGTACATGCTTTTCCCGATCGCGAAGCGCTATCGCCATCGCCTCATGTGGTGGGACGTCGCCTTCGCGCTCCTTTCCGTCGCGATCGTGGTCTACATGGTCGCGAGCGGCGACGACTTCACCGACCGCAACGTGAACCCGACCACGCTCGACATGGTGTTCGGCATCGCGTTGATCCTGCTGGTGGTCGAGGCGACGCGCCGCACCTCGGGCTGGGTGATGCCGTTCATCATCGGGGGTTTCATCGTCTATGCCTTCGTCGGGCCGTGGCTGCCCTCGCCATGGACGCACCGCGGCTACGACATCTCGCGCATCGTGGGCCACATGTTCATGACCCTCGAGGGCATCTTCGGCACCGCGATCGACGTTTCCGCGACGCTCATCATCCTCTTCACCATATACGGCGCTTTCCTCGAGTATTCCGGCGCGGGGCGATTCTTCCTCGACTTCTCGTTCGCGCTCCTCGGCGGCAAGCCCACCAGCGCGGGGCGCGCCGTGGTGCTCGCGTCTTTCCTGCTGGGCGGTCCCTCGGGCTCGGGTGTCGCTACCACCGTCACCATCGGCTCGGTCGCCTACCCGATGCTCGCCAAGTCGGGCTACGCGAAGGACGCCGCGGGCGGGCTCCTCGCCGCGGGTGGGCTGGGCGCGATCCTCTCGCCGCCGGTGCTGGGCGCGGCCGCCTTCATCATCGCCGAATTCCTGAAGATCTCGTACCTCGAGGTCATCAAGATGGCGACCATCCCGACCATCCTCTATTACTTCTCGCTCTTCCTCATGGTGGAGCTGGACGCGCGCAAGTACGGGATGAGCCGGGCCGCTTTCGTGGTCGTGGAGA
The DNA here is from genome assembly GCA_038227085.1 of Burkholderiales bacterium. Taxonomy (GTDB): domain Bacteria; phylum Pseudomonadota; class Gammaproteobacteria; order Burkholderiales; family Usitatibacteraceae; genus Usitatibacter. Next base: position 34,684 of record JBBRQA010000011.1, read on the forward strand.
GCGCATGGACGCTCGCCAAGCGTTACTGGTTCCACTTCCTGTCGCTCATCTCCATCGTGATCTTCATGCTGTGGGGTTTCTCGCCCACGGTAAGCGTCTTCTGGGCCACGGTGACCGCGTTCGCGGTGAGCTTCTTCCGGCGCGAGACGGCGATGGTGCCCAAGCGCTTCGTGAAGGCGATGGCGGCGGGAACCAACGGCGTGCTGAACGTCGCGGCGACGTGCGCGGCGGCGGGGATCATCGTGGGCGTCGTCACGTTGACGGGGCTCGGCCTCAAGTTCTCCACCATCGTGCTTTCCTACGCGCACGGCAGCCTGGCGCTCACCGCGCTCTACACCGCGCTCATCGTGTGGATCGTGGGCCTCGCGGTGCCGGTGACCGCGAGCTACATCATCTGCGCCGTGATCACGGCGCCGGCGATGATCACCCTTGGCGTCCCCGATTTCGCCGCGCACATGTTCATCTTCTACTACGCGCTCCTCTCGGAAGTCTCCCCGCCCACCGCGCTCTCGCCGTTCGCCGCCGCGGCGATCACCGGCGGCGACCCGTACAAGACCACCATGCAGGCGTGGAAATACACGATGCCCGCATTCGTCGTGCCCTTCTTCTTCGTGCTCGATCCGCTCGGCGCCGGCATCCTCCTGCAGCTCCCCAAGGGCGCGACGTGGCTGCAGGTGTCGTGGATCGTCTTCATGTGCTTCATCGCGATCGCCGCGCTCGCCGCCGGCCTCCAGGGGTGGGCGCTGCGCAAGACCAACTGGCTCGAACGCTCGTTGCTGATCCTCGGCGGCTTCCTGGTGATCCTGCCCACCGACCTCCTCGACTACGTCGGCCTCGCGTGCGTCGCGGCGGCGCTCGGGCTGCAAGTGATGCGCGGGCGGGTTCCGGTTCCCGCGTGAAGACCATCAGGACGGACGTCCTCATCCTCGGCGCGGGCGGCGCGGGCCTGTTCGCCGCCTTGCACGCGAAGCGAAGCCACCCGGAGCTCTCGGTCACCATCGCGGTGAAGGGGTTGCTCGGCAAGTGCGGCTGCACGCGCATGGTGCAGGGCGGGTACAACGTGGCGCTGGCGCCGGGCGACTCCATCGAGCGCCACTTCATGGACACGATCGAGGGCGGCAAATGGCTTCCCGACCAGGACCTCGCGTGGACGCTGGTCACCAAGGCGATCGAGCGCATCCACGAGCTGGAGAACGAGCTGGGCTGCTTCTTCGACAGGAATCCCGACGGCAGCGTGCACCAGAAGGCCTTCGCGGGGCAGACGTTCGACCGCACGGTGCACAAGGGCGACCTGACCGGCATCGAGATCATCAACCGGCTTGCCGAGCAGGTGTGGGTCTCCGGCGTCGAGCGCCTCGAGGAGCATCGCGCCATCGAGCTGGTAAAGGATCGCGAGGGATCGATCGCGGGCGTGGTGATGATCGACATGCGTGCGGGCGACTTCGTCTTCGTGCAGGCGAAGAGCGTGCTCCTCGGCACCGGCGGTGGGCCCACGATGTACCGCTTCCACACGCCCTCCGGCGACAAGAGCTGCGACGGGCTCGCGATGGCGCTGCGCGCGGGGCTCACGCTGCGCGACATGGAGATGGTGCAGTTCCATCCGACGGGCCTCCTCGCCGGACCGGGCACGCGCATGACCGGAACCGTGCTCGAGGAGGGCCTGCGCGGCGCGGGCGGCCATCTCCTCAACGGCGCCAGGGAGCGCTTCATGGAG
>JBBRQA010000012.1:0-36274 GCA_038227085.1 Burkholderiales bacterium
GAGGTCGAGGACAACGGGCCGGGAATCGCGCCTGGCGACCGGGCGCGCGTATTCGAGCGCTTCTACCGCGGCACGGAAGGCGAAGGCAGCGGGCTCGGGCTCGCCATCGCGTGGGAGATCAGCCACTCCCATTCGGCCGCCATCGCGCTCGAATCGGCGGCGGGCGGCGACGGCTTGCTGGTGCGGGTGCGGTTCGACCGCAGCCGCGACGGGGTGGCGCCTAGCGCGTCGAAATCGCCTGGCGCCAGCGGCGCATGATCTCCTCGTGCTTCGCCTTGTCCTGGTGGACCAGTAGCCCCGAGCCCACCGCGATCGGGCGGGCGCTGGCGCCGAGGGTACGCATCAATGTCGCGGCCGTGTATTCCCCGCTCACATCGGTGCGGATCGAGAAGAGGCGCGAGCGCTCCGCGATGATGGTCTGCCCACGGCGCGACAGGATGAAATCGACCCACAGCTTGGCGGCGTTGGGATGGCGCACCTTCTTCGCGATGAGCACCACGCGCGACAGCACCAGGGTGTAGTCCTTGGGCAGGACGATCCCGAGCGCCGGGTCGCGGCGTGCACGCGCCATCGCGTAGGAGCCGAGCAGGTTGTAGCCGATGAGATCCTTCCCCGACGCGATCCTCTCGATCATCGGCGCGGTATTCGCCTCGAGCTCGACGCCGGAAGCGCCGATCGCCTTCAGCAGCGTCCAGAACGCGGGCATCGCCAGGCTGTCCTGCGACAGGAAGAGAAATCCCACTCCCGACTTCTCGATGTCGTAGGTGGTGATGTTGCCCTTGAACTTGTCCGGGCGGGTCTCCAGAAGGTGCAGCAGGTCGCTGTGCGTCTGCGGGATCTCGTTCGGCGCGAGAAGCCGCTTGTTGTAGACGAACACTACCGGCTCGAACGTGGTGCCGTAGGCCTCGTCGCGCCACACCGCCCACTCGGGAAGATTGCGCGCTTCGGGCGAGCGATACACGTCGGCATAGCGATCATTGGCGAGCTTGATCTGCAAGTCCATCGAGGAGCTCCACGTGACGTCCGCCGAGCTGCCGTTGGCAAGCGTCTCCGCGACGAAGCGCCCGTAGACGTCTGAAGTGTTCATCTCGTCGTATTCGACGCTGATGGACGGATACATCGCCTCGAATTCCGCGACCAGGGGTGCCGCTGCGGACAGGTCGGTGCTCGAATAGATGACGAGGCGCCCTTCGCGCGCCGCGCTCGAGATGATCTTCTGGTAGCCCGAGGGATAGTCGGGCGGCACCTGCGCCGCGGCGCTCGCGGCCACCATTGCCGCGGCCGCTGCGAGCCCGCGAGCGGCTCGGAAGGCGCGCTTCATTCCGGCTGGATCTTGGCCGCCGTGATGATGCGGCCCCACTTCTGCGATTCCGCCGCCTGGAATTTCGCGAGCTCCTCAGGCGTCGAGACCAGCGCATCGGTGCCGGTGCTCTCATAGAACGACCTCGCGCTGGGGCTCCTGGTCGCCGCCACCAGGAGATCGTGCAGCTTGTGCACGATGGCGGGCGGGGTCTTCGCCGGCACGTAGGCGGCGAACCAGTAGCTCATCTCGTAGCCCTTCACGCCCGCCTCGTCGATGGTCGGCACCTCGGGCGCGAGCGGCGTGCGCTTGGGAGACGACATGCCCAGCGCGCGGAGCTTCCCGCCCTTCACCTGCGGCAATCCCGTCGCATTATCGGTGATCATCATGTCGATCTGCCCGCCGAGGAGGTCGGTGATCGCGAGCGGATTGCTCTTGTACGGCACGTGCAGGAGCTGCACGCCTGCCATCTGCTGGAAGAGCTCGCCCGCGATACGCGACGACGAGCTGCCGCTTCCGAACGAGTACTTGCCCGGATCCTTCTTCGCGAGCGCGATGAATTCCTGCACGGTCTTCGCCGGGACCTTGAGGTTCACCACCATGATCTGGCCGCCCTTGCCCAGCAGCGTGACCGGGGCGAAGTCCTTCACCGGATCGTAGGGCATCGACTTGTAGAGATGTTCGTTGGCTGCGTGCGTGGTGTTGGTGGTGATGAGGACCGTGTATCCGTCGGCGGCCGCCTTCGCGACGAATTGCGCGGCGATGAAGCCACTCGCGCCCGGCTTGTTATCGACCACCACCGCTTGCCTGGAATCCCCCCCCACCGCTTGGCCGAGGCCGCGCGCGAGCTGGTCGGTGGCGCTGCCCGCGGCGAACGGCACGACGAAGGTAATGCTCTTCGCGGGGTAGTCCTGCGCGGCGGCGAAGAGGGATGCGGCGAGCATCGCGGCGGCGATGAAGGCGGGGAATCTTTTCATTGGGGGCCTCCGGTTCCTGCTGTAAATTGCGCTTTCGTCCCGGGAGAGAATACATGAACGGATTTCAAACGTTGGTGGCGCTGGCTGCGCTCGTCGCGTGCCCCGCTCTCGCGCAGCAATACCCCACGAAGCCGGTGAAGATCATCGTCGCCTTCACCGCCGGCGGCACCACCGACATCATGGCGCGCACCCTCGCACAGCGCTTCACCGAGCGTTTCAAGCAGCCGTTCGTGATCGAGAACAAGCCTGGCGCCGGCGGCAACCTGGGCACCGAGATCGTGTGCCGCGCGCCGGCCGACGGCTACACGCTGATCGTGAATTCCGTGGGCCCCATGGCGGTGAACCCCACGCTCTACAAGAACCTCGGATGCAACCCGCTCACGGAGCTGGTGCCGGTGGCGCAGATCTCCGACGTGCCCAACGTGCTCGTGGTGCCGGCCTCTCTCAAGATGAAGACGATGGGAGAGTTCCTCGCCTATGCGAGATCGCGCCAGGGCGCCCTCAACTTCGGCTCGACCGGCATCGGCACCTCCTCGCACCTTTCGAGCTTCATGCTCGCTTCGCGCGGCGGCTTCAGCGCCACTCACATTCCCTACAAGGGCGCCGAGGTGCTGAAGGACTTGCTCACCGAGCGAATCCAGTTCATGTTCGCGACGATTCCCTCGGTGATCGCGCACATCAAGTCCGGGTCGCTGGTGGCGATCGCGGTGTCCAGCACGAAACGCTCGCGCTCGATGCCGGACGTGCCGACCGTGGCGGAGTCGGGATTCCCGGGCTTCGAGGCGGGGTCGTGGTTCGGCATCTTCGCCCCGCGCGGCACCCCCGGCGAGGTGATCGCCGCCCTCAACAAGGCCACCAACGAGATCATCGCGGAGAAAACGATCGAAGCGCGCATGGTGGACGAAGGCGCCGACCCGAGCGGTGGATCGCCCGAGAAATTCGGCGCGTTCGTGAAGAGCGAGTACGAGAAGTGGCGCACCGTGGTGCGCGAGTCGGGCGCGATGGTCGACTGAAAGCCGAACGACTCAGCTCATCATCTGCGACGACATCTGGCGTCGCCAGCCGTGGTTGACCATTCCGTTGACGCGCACGCGGTTCAGCTGAGAGATGCGAAGAGTCGCGTGCAGGACAAAATCGAAGACTTCGCCCAGGAGGGCCGGAAGCGGCGCGCCGGCGCTCGGACCGTGCTGCGCCTGCGCGAGCTTCGCGGTGAGGTCGTCGACATCGTCATCGGCCTTGATGCGACTGGGCTTGCAGTAGCGCGCGAAGCCGTCCAGCTCGCCCACGGGGAGCGCCCCGAGGTAGCGCTGCACGGACGCGACGGCCTCAGCGACGGTTGCCGCGTTCTCGAGATCGTCGTGCCAGGAACCGTCCATCGCTGCCTCCCCGAAGTGACAACCCGAGTATCGGCCCGCGCCCGCTCCGATCCCATCGGCGGCGGACGAAGAAGAGGTCAGGAAACGGCGAAGTGTGCGTAGGCGCCCGTGCCACCTCGCCCAGGAATCAGGGGACGAGGCGATCGCGCCGTGCGAGCGCCGGGAAGAGGCGCATCCACAGGAGCACGACGATCAGCGTGCCCACGCCACCCAGGATCACTGAGCCGAAGGGCCCCAGCCACGCGGCGGTCGCCCCCGCGCGGAATTCGCCGAGCTGGTTGCTGGTGCTGATGAAAGTCGCGTTCACCGCGCTCACGCGGCCGCGCATCTCGTCGGGGGTTTCGATCTGGACCAGCGTCTGCCGCACGACGACGCTCACCATGTCCGCGGCGCCGCTGATTGCCAGCACGATCATTGAAAGGATGAAGCTGTGCGAGAACGCGAACACCAGGATCGCCGCGCCGTAGATCGCGACCGACACGAAAAGCGTGCGCCCGACATGGCGCTCGAGCGGATGGCGAGCGATCCATGCGGCGAGGACGAGAGCGCCGACCGCGGGTGAGGCGCGCAGGAGCCCGAGGCCCCAGGGACCCGTGTGCAGGATGTCGCGCGCGAAGATGGGCAGCAGCGCCGTCGCGCCTCCCAGCACCACGGCGAAGAGGTCGAGCGAGATCGCCCCCAGGACCACCGGCTTGTGGAAGATGAAGCCGAAGCCCGCGAACATCGACGCGAACGTGGCCGGCTCCTTGCCCTTGATGAGCGGCACATGATGGATCGAGAGCACGCACACGATCGCCGCGACCAGGGCGACGACGCACAACCCGTAGGCCCACTGGGCGCCGAGCGCGTAGACGAATCCGCCGAGTGCCGGCCCCACCACCACCGCGACCTTCATCACCGCCGAGCTCAACGCCATGGCGCGCGGCAGCCGGTTGGTGGGGACGAGCGCGGGGACGATCGCCTGTTGCGCCGGGGTGAGGAGCGCGCGCGCAAGGCCCAGCAGCACGCTCACGCCGAGGATCGAGTCGCGCCCCACCCAGTGGCTCATGCTTCCCCACGCGAGGAGGCCCGCGGCGACCAGCATCACCGCGATCGCCGCGCTGATCACGCGCCTGCGGTCAACGCGATCGGCGAGCTGTCCGGAGGGAATCGTGAAGGCGACGGTGGGAATGAACTGCAGGAGCCCGACCAGGCCCAGGTCCCACGCGCTGCCGGTAAGGTCGTACATCTGCCAGCCGAGCGCCACCAGCAGGATCTGGTTGGCGGCGGTGGACAGGAGGCGCGTCCACAGGAAGAAGTGGAAGCTGCGCGACAGGGGGCCGGCGGAATCCGCGGCCCCGGCGGGGGCACTCATTGCGAAGAATCTAGCACAGCACGTCGGCGCGCTTGCGCGCGGCACCGACTCAGCGGCGGCTGGCGATTTCGCTATACGGCCCTACGGGCAGGAAACTGAAGGTCGGCACCGGTCCCAGCGGCGGCAAGAACGGCGCCTGCTGCGATGCGAGCTGCGATACACGCGCCATCGCGCGCGCGACGAAGATCTCCAGGCGCTTCAGGAGCTGCGCGCGCGTGCGATCCACGTCGAAGCGATCCATTTCCTGGGGCAAAGCGAGGGCGAGCCGGGCGAGATCTTCGCGGCGAGGGGCGGGCGGCACGCGGCAGCTCTCCGGGAGCTGGGCGCGGTCGTAGGAGCTCCAGCTCGCGACGAACTGCCCCAGGGTGGAGAGCACGTCGTCCGAGGAACTCGCGGCGTCCAGACGCGCCAACCATTCGATTGTTCTCATATTCCGAGCATGCCTTGGACGGCACGCCAGGGATGCAGGGCATTTGCGAACAATGGCGTAGGAATTCACGCGGGAGCCAACGGGGCTACCCCTACCGCGCGGCGGCTCGGCATGTCGAAACATGGGCCTGCCATCCTTCACTAACCCGTGAAAGAACCAAACCGTGAAAGGAACGTGATGAAATCGAAACTCGCAATCGGCGCCCTCGCCCTCCTCCTCGCCGCGCCCCTCGGCGCGTCGGCCCTCGGCAAGAACGAGAAAGGCTGCCTCGCCGGCGGCGCCATTGGCGGCCTCGGCGGCCACCTGCTGGGCAGCGGCAGCACCACCAACACCGTGCTTGGCGCCGCTGCCGGATGCGCGGTCGGCACCGTCGTCGCCGACAATCGGAAACAGAAGAGCTCGCACCGTGACGACCGGGTCAAGACCGCGCGTTACGATCGCGATCGTGCGCGTCGCGAGCTTGAGCAACGCCGGACCAACGCGCAGCACTGAGTCAGCTCGCTCCGCCTTCCATCAGACACGCATGCGTCGGTCGAAACGCTCCCTCTCCGTGGCCTTGACCGGAGCAGCCCGCACGGCTGTGATCTCGAATCCCGCCATGACCCAGTCGCGCCCGCGCTCGCGCACGCGGTTGAAGCGGAACGTGAAGATGTCCTCGCCGACGCTCGTGTCGAAGAGGCTGCGCCCGTCGGCGGTCTCCTCGCTGGTGAGGTAGGCGTCGTTGCGTCCGCTGTCGTCGGCGCCGGGAACATAGAGCATCGTCAGCTCCCCCGAAACGCCGTCGGCGGCGGACAGCGTGGCGCGCACCGGCTGGGAGGCGGACGTGATGCGCCGAAGCCCGATCACGACGCGCCCGCCAGTCGGCGCGGGAAGGCGCCTCACAACCCGTGCGAGAAGCAACGGCTCGCCGGGCGCGGGACGAAGCGCGACGAGGTCGTCGACGGCGACCTCGCAGCAGTCGCTCTCGTCGCCTTCGATGCTCATGCCGGTATCGCTGAGGTCGATCAGCTGGACGATGCGCCGCGAAGGATCCTCTAGCTCGGCGACGGCATGGTCGCGCTCGCCCGCCAGGCGTGCGGTGGCGCCGCCGTTCCCGCTCATTGGCATGAGCGATATCGGCGGCGCATCGCTTGCCTTGACCGAGAGCGCCTTGGCCATCACCTCGATCAGCCCGACATGCAGCTCCACCACGTCGTGGGCTTCGTAGCGCTTGCCCCGGCCGACGGATTCATGCCGCACTCCGCGCAAGGCGCGGCGGACCGCGTCGAGCGCGGCGAAATGGTCGGCGTTGGAAAACCTCGCCACGTCTCCGGGGGCGCACATGGTGCGCCCGGAATGGAACTCCTTGATGATGGCGAGGCGCGCCGCCTCGATCGGCGCGCGCGCGAGATAGAGCGAGGGCCCCGGGTCGGTCGCCGGCCCGCAGCGCAGGCCCTCGTTCAAATCGAGATCGGCGCGCCACGAGACGCCTTCGGGGGCGCGGTCGGCGCCTTCCAGCGCCGGCATCCAGATCCACATCCACGCGTCGACGATCTCGATCTGCGCGAACGTGAGGCCGCCGCCGGCGAGGCGCGCGAGCACCAGAGCGCGAAAGTAGAGCGACGTGAGCGTGCACGAGGCCGCGAGTCCACCCACGTCGAGATGGATCTCCTCGTGGTGGCGCGCGCTCGCGAGCCCCATCTTCATCAGCGCGTGAAGGCCGCCATGGAAATGGAACTCCTTCATGTGGCCCTTCACCGATTCGCCCATGTAGTGCAGCGCCAGCGCCACCAGGCGCAACGCATGATCGTTCACGCCGCAAAGGCGTTCGAACGATTCGGCCATGCGCCGCGCCACCCTCGCGAGCCTGCGGTGCTGCGCCGATATCCAGCGGCTGGCCGACTTGTCGTCGTCTCTCGAAGCGAGCGACGGCGAGAAGAGGCGGCGCTTGATCGCATGGACGTCGGCGTCGACCCGCGCGTGCATCGCCATGAACTCGCTCAGCACATCGTCGGGCGAGGAGGTGAACACGGCATCGGGCAGCGCGCGCAGGCGCCGCTCGAGCAGCACGTAGCCGTGCTCGTCGGGCGCGCCGTGGAAGGAGAGCGCGCTCATCGCTTCTTCGTGGTGGCGATCCGCACGGGCTGTTCCCGGACGGCGGGCGCGGAGCGCGCCATGAGGCGGTGATAGTCGGCGGCGAGGACTTCCGGAGTCATGTCGTAAGACGCGTTGATCCAGTTAGGCATCTGCGGCCACGGCCCGTAGTGCTCGTACGCGCGCTGGCCCTGCTTCGCGCCGAAGAGCACCTCGGCAGGCGCGAGCGCGCGTCCCAGGCGGGTGATCTCCGGCCATGCGGCGCTCCCGCCGTGCACCGCCTGGAACTCGCGCGCGAGCTCCGTGTAGAGCGCGGCGTCGCGAAGGAGGTAGGCGATCTCGAGGCGCGCGAGCCGCAGCGGCTCGTCGAACGGGGATTGCTGTATGGCGAGGTCGAGGAGCTCGAGCGCGCGGTCGGTCTTGCGCTCCTCGAAGTAGAGCCGCGCGCCGGCGATGACGAGCGTCGTCTTCTCGAGGTCTCCGCCGCTCTGCGCGAGGCCCGGGAACCGGTCGGCGATGTAGTCGTCGCGAATGCCGGGTGGCGCCTTCGCTGTCGCCGAGTCGCGGGCATCGCGGGCGTTCTGCGACGCGAGGGCGTGGCCCGTGGACGAAGGGGTGTTCGACTCCAGGGGAGCGTCCCACTCGAAACCCTCGGGAGCCTTGTACGGATGGGAATCGCGTTTCGACACGAAGGCTCCGGGAGAGACGATGGGGCGATTTTCGCACGCCCCGGCCATTCCGTGGCGAGTCGCGCGCAGCCGAGCATGAACCTAGCGCCGCACTAACCGGGAGCGAAACCCAGGCTACGAGGCCCATATATGGAAATGGAGCCTTTCGGCTCCATTTTTCCTTCTACAATCTGGCGGAGAGAGAGGGATTCGAACCCTCGATACGGGTTTAAGCCCATATAACGCCTTAGCAGGGCGCCCCCTTCGGCCACTCGGGCATCTCTCCGGCGAAGGGTGAATTCTACTGGAAACTAGGCGCGTGGCCGGCCTGAGACGTCAGGCTCCGGCCGGTCGTCGTGCAGGACGGCCTTGTAGAGCCATCCCGCAGCGAGCGCGCCCGCGAGGGGCGCGATCCAGAAGAGCCACAGTTGCTGGAGGGCCCACCCGCCGACGATCAGCGCGGGGCCGGTGCTGCGGGCGGGATTCACCGAAGTGTTGGTGATGGGAATGCTCACCAGGTGGATGAGCGTGAGCGCGAATCCGATCGCGATGCCGGCGAAACCGTTGGGCGCGCGCGTGTGCGTCGAGCCGAGGATCACGATGAGGAACATGAAGGTCATCACGATCTCGGTGACGAGGCCCGAGGCGAGCGAATACTTGCCGGGCGAATGCTCGCCATAGCCGTTCGCCGCGAAGCCGCCGGAAAGGTCGAAGCCCGCCTTGCCGCTCGCGATGCAATAAAGGACGCCGGCGGCGATAATCGCGCCCACCACTTGCGCGGCGATATAGGGCAACAGGCGGTTGCCGGGGAAGCGTCCCCCGGCCCATAGGCCCACGGACACGGCGGGATTGAAGTGGCCTCCGGAAATGGGACCCAGCGCGTAGGCGCCGGTGACGACCGTAAGGCCGAATGCGAGCGACACGCCGAGGAGCCCGATGCCGACGTTGCCGAAGCTCGCGGCCAGGACCGCGCTACCGCATCCGCCCAGGACGAGCCAGAAGGTACCGATCAACTCCGCGAGTAATTTGGCAGGCATGGACTTTAGTCGGCATGCCCGCCAAATCGTTCACCGCAGCTCGTTCAGGAAGAACGTGTACGTCATCGCCCACATGTAGGCCTGCTGCGCCGGGGTGGAGCCGGCGGCGTGGCCGCCTTCGGTGTTCTCGTAGTACAGGACGTCGTGGCCCTGCCCGCTCATCTTCGCCACCATCTTGCGCGCGTGGCCCGGATGCACGCGGTCGTCGCGCGTGGAGGTGTAGAAGAAGACGCGCGGGTATTTCTTGTCCTTCACCACGTTCTGGTATGGCGAGTACTTCGAAATGAAGGCCCAGTCCTCGGGCTTGTCGGGATCGCCGTATTCCCCCATCCACGAGGCGCCCGCGAGGAGCTTGTTGAAGCGGCGCATGTCGAGGAGCGGGACCTGGCAGACGACCGCCCTGAAGAGATCGGGGCGTTGCGTGAACGCAGCGCCCACGAGGAGGCCACCCTGGCTGCCGCCCATGATGCCGAGGTGTTTCGTCGAGGTGATGCCGCGCTTCACGACGTCCTCGCCCACCGCGATGAAGTCGTCGTGTGTCTTCGTGCGACCCTCGCGGATCGCCGTGGTGTGCCACGCCGGGCCGAACTCGCCGCCGCCGCGAATGTTGGAGAGGATCCAGACGCCGCCGCGCTCGAGCCACGCCGCGCCGATAGTGCCGCTATAACCGGGCAGCATCGAGATCTCGTAGCCGCCGTAGCCGGACAGGATCGCCGGGTTGGAACCGTCCATTTTCGCGTCCTCGCGCATCACCACGAAGTACGGGATCCGGGTGCCGTCCTTCGAGGTCGCCTCGAACTGCCGCGTGACGAGGCCCTTCGCATCGAAGAACGCGGGCAGGCTCTTCATCTTCTCGCGCCCCGCCTTGCCCGGGGTGGCCAGGTAGAGCGAGGTGGGCTCGGTGAAGCTGGTGACCGTCATCCAGTAATAGTCGCTGTCGTCACGGTCCAGGGCGGAGACACCGATCGCCGAGGACGGCGGCACGGCGACTTCGGCCGCGACCCACTGGCCCTGGCTGCGCCGCACCTCGACGATCCGGCTCTTCACGTTGTCGAGGACGTCGAGGATGATCATGTTGCGCGTCACCGCGAACGACTGCAGCGCGACGCGCTCGGCCGGCGCGAAGATCGTCACGAAGGCGCGCTCACCGCCGAGGAACTTGTCGAGGTTCATGCCGATGAGGGAGCCTGCCTTGTAGGTCGCGCCGGCCGGCTTCCAGTCGGACCTCAGGTGCACGAGGAGCCAGTGGTTCGCGGCCTCTATGCGCGCGTCGCGCGGCGTGTCGAGCCGAACCCACTTGCCGCCCTCGTGGATGAAGTCCTCCCCTTCCCAGAACGTGACGGCGCGGTGCAGCAGCTCGTACTTGCGGTCCTTCTCGTCGGTCACGTTGGCGGAGACGCCCACGTCGCTCTCCTGGCCCTCGAAGACCACCTTCGCCTGCGCCAAGGGCGTGCCGCGCTTCCATTCCTTCACGATGCGCGGGTACCCCGAGCTGGTGAGCGTGCCCGCGCCGAAATCGCGCGCGATGTAGAGCGTGTCGCTGTCGAGCCAATCGACCTGGCCCTTCGATTCCGGCAGCACGAAGCCGTCCTTGACGAAGGCGCGCTCGTCGATGTCGAACTCGCGGATCTCGACCGCGTCCGCGCCCCCGCGCGACAGGGACACCAGGCAACGCCGGTAATCCGGGTACAGGCAGTTCGCGCCCTTGTAGACCCAGTTCACGTTCTCGTCGGCGCCCAGCTTGCCGATATCGAGAATGGTTTCCCATTTCGGCTCGGCCTTGCGGAATTCGTCGAGGGTGGTGCGCCGCCACAACCCACGCGGGCTCGCCGCGTCCTGCCAGAAGTTGTAGAGCCACTTGCCGCGCTTCTGCACCGTGGGGATGCGCTCGCGCGAGTTGTAGATCGCGAGCAGCCGCTGGTGCAGCGCCTTGAACTCGGGGCGCGCCTCGATCTCGGACTGGCTCTTCGCGTTCTGCTCCTTCACCCACGCCATCGGCTTGTCGCCGGTGACGTCTTCCAGCCACTGATGGGGATCGTCGGTCTGTGCGTGCGCCATCGCGGCCGCCATGAAAAGTGGTGTCAGGTACAACTTGGAAAGTCGTGTCAGGTACGAGTTGTTCATCACGGCTTCATCTTCTCTTCGCTGGGGGCCTTGTCGAGCTCGAAGACGCGGTGCAGCACGCGCACGGCGAGCTCCATGTACTTCTCGTCGACCACGACGGAGGTCTTGATCTCGGAGGTCGAGATCATCTGGATGTTGATGCCCTCCTCGGCGAGCGCGCCGAACATCTTCGAGGCGATGCCCGCGTGGGTGCGCATGCCGATGCCCACCAGCGACACCTTAGCGATGCGGTCGTCGCCCACGACGCCGCGCGCCTTGATGGCCGGCTTCACCGTCGTCTCCAGGATCTGCATCGCGCGCTTGTACTCGTTGCGATGCACGGTGAAGGAGAAGTCCGTGAGGCCTTCGGAGGAGGCGTTCTGCAGGATGATGTCGACGTCGATGTTGGCGTCGGCGATGGGGCCGAGGATCGCGAACGCGATTCCAGGCCGGTCGGGGACGCCCAGCACCTGGATCTTGGCCTCGTCGCGGTTGAACGCGATGCCGGAAATGATGGCTTGTTCCATGGTCTCGTCTTCCTCGAACGTGATGAGCGTGCCCATGTCGGTCGAGTTCACGTCCGTGAACGACGACAGCACGCGGAGCTTCACCTTGTACTTGCCGGCGAATTCCACCGAGCGGATCTGCAGCACCTTCGAGCCCAGCGACGCGAGCTCGAGCATTTCCTCGAAGGTCACGGTATCGAGCCGGCGCGCTTCCGGGACGATGCGCGGATCCGTCGTGTAGACCCCGTCCACGTCCGTATAGATCTGGCACTCGTCGGCCTTCAGCGCCGCGGCGAGCGCGACCCCCGTGGTATCCGAGCCCCCGCGGCCGAGCGTCGTGATGTTGTTGTCGTCGTCGATGCCCTGGAAGCCCGCGACGATCACCACGTGCCCGCTGTCGAGGTCCTCGCGGATGTTGCGCTCCTCGATCCCGAGGATTCGCGCCTTGGAATAGGCCGCGTCGGTGACGATCGGCACCTGCCAGCCGGTGTCGCTCTTCGCCTTGAGGCCGATGGCCTGGAGGGCGATCGCGAGGAGCCCGATGGAAACCTGCTCGCCGGTGGCGGCGATCACATCCAGCTCGCGCGGGTGGGGTTCCGGGTGCAGCTCCTTTGCGAGACTGATGAGGCGGTTGGTCTCGCCCGCCATGGCGGAGGGCACCACCACGAGCTGGTGGCCTTCCTTCGCGAAACGCGCGATGCGGCGCGCAACCTCGCGAATCCGCTCGGGGCTGCCCATGGAGGTGCCGCCGTACTTCTGGACGATGAGGGACACTGGGAAGGTGGTTCGGGGAAAAGCCGCTATTCTATCGTGGCACCCCCTTGAAAAACGAATGAAGACGTACCTGCGGGCCCAGAATGTCGCGCTGCTCGCCCTGGCATGCGGGGTGGCGGCGACCCTGTTTGCCTGGTTCCTGGCGGGGCGGCAGGTGCAGCGCGAGGCCGAGGTCGAGTTCGCGGGGCAGGCCAACCTCGCCACCAACATCCTCGAGCGGCGCATCCAGCGCTACGTCGACGTGCTCTACGGGCTCGAGGCGCTCGCCAACCACGACGAGAACCTGCGCCGCCGCGAGTTCTCCCACTACGTGGCGGCCCTCGAGCTCGGCAAGCGCTTCCCCGGCGTGACCGCCGTGGAATTCATCCAGCGCGTGAAAGACTCGGAACGCGACGACTTCGTCGACCAGGTTCGCAACGACCGCTCGCTGACGGCGGGCGGCTATCCCGGATTCGACATCACGCCGCCCGGGCGCCGGCCGGAGTACTGGGTGATCGATTACATCGAGCCGATGGAGCCCGCTTCGCCGGCATTCGGTCTCGACATCCGCGAGCGAGCGCCCGCGCTCGCGGCGGCTGAGCGCGCGCGCGACACCGGCGAGCCGGTCGCCACGGGACGCTACCGCCTCGCCCAGGAAAAAGGCTCGAGCTACGGGCTGGTTCTCTACCTCCCGGTGTACGGCGTGGACCGCCCGGGCAGCGTCGAGCAGCGCCGCGAGACGCTGCGCGGCATGGTGAACGTGGTGCTGCGCATCGACGACCTCCTTGCCGGCATGCTGGGCGAGCCCTTCGTGCATGGCCTGCGCATGCGCATCCACGACGTGGGCCGGATCGATTCCGTCCCTGCCCCCGCTTCGGAGGCGACGATCTTCTACACCTCCGAGCGCGCCACGGGTGACCCGCTGGCGAAGTGGAACCAGTGGCAGCAGTCGCAAACGCGCATGCTGCCGGTAGCCGGGCGCCGCTGGCAGATCGAGTTCGACGGCGAGCCAGAGGCCCATCCCTGGCTCACGCGCTTCCCGATGCTCACGCTCGGGGCGGGCGCGGCGATGACGCTCCTCCTCTTCGGCATCTTCTCCGCCATCGCGCGCACCAGGAGCGAGGCGGTGAGCCTCGCCAAGCAGGCCACGCGCGAGCTGCGCACGCAGCTCTCCTTCACCCAGCAGCTGATCGAGGCGCTGCCCAACCCGGTGTTCTCCAAGGACGCTCAGGCCCGCTACCTCGGCTGCAACCGCGCCTTCGAGGATTTCGTCGGCCTGTCGCGCCAGGCGATCGTCGGCAAGACGGTCACCGAGGTCATGCCTGCGGATCTCGCGGAACACGCCGCGCGCCACGATGACGCCCTGTTCGCGAGCCCGGGCGCGCAGACCTACGAGACCACCGCGCGTTATCACAAGGACGGGCTGGCGCACGAGGTCCTGGTGAACAAGGCGACGTTCTACGGCCCGTCGGGGGAAGTGGCCGGCCTGGTCGGCGTGCTGGTCGACATCACCGAGAGGAAAAAGCTCGAGGCGGCGATGCGCGAAAGCAACGAAAGGCTGGGCGCGGTGATCCACGCCGCTCCGCACGCCATCATCGCGCGCGACCTGGACAGCGTGATCGCCACCTGGAATCCCGCCGCCGAAAAGATGTTCGGCTGGACCGAGGCGGAGGTGCTCAACACGCCGACCTCGATCGTCCCCGAGCCCCTCAGGGAAGAGACGCGCCTGCTGCGCGAGCGCGCCCAGTCGGGCGAGACCATCTGGATCGAGGAGACGCAGCGCATGCGCCGCGACGGGGTGCTGGTCGACGTCTCGATGTCGATCGCGCCGATCTACGACGCCGACGGCAATGTGAACGGCACCATGGTCACCATCGCCGACATCTCGCGCAGGAAACAGGCCGAGGCGGCGCTGCGCGAGAGCGAAGAGCACTTGCGCCTCGCGATGGAGGCCGCGCAGCTGGGCATGTGGTACTGGGAGGCGGAAACCGATCGCTTCTCCTATTCCGACGGCCTGAACAAGCTCTTCGGGCGCCCGGGCGACAGCTCGCTCGTCGACTACCGCGTGCTCCAGGAGCGCCTGCATCCCGAGGATCGCGAGCTCTTCGAGGCGACCATGCGCCACGCGGTGAAGCAGGGCGACGTCTTCCAGGTGGACTATCGCGTCGTGTGGCCCGACGGCTCGGTGCACTGGGTGGCCAACCGCGGCCAGGTGCATCGCGGGGCCAATGGTCGCGCGCTGCGCGTGATCGGCGTCGCGATGAACATCACCGAGAGGAAGATCGCCGAGCAGCGCGTCGCGCACATGGCGCACCACGACGCCCTCACCGGGTTGCCCAATCGCGTGCTGCTGCGCGACCGCATCCAGCAGGCGATCGCCCAGGCGCATCGCAACGGCACGCAGCTCGCGGTGCTCTTCCTCGACCTCGACCGCTTCAAGACCATCAACGATTCGCTCGGCCACCAGCTGGGCGACCGCCTGCTGCAGTCGGTGGCGAGCCGCATCCTGGTGTGCGTGCGCGAGGGCGACACGGTCTCGCGCGTGGGCGGCGATGAATTCGTGATCGTGATCCCGGGCATCGGCTCGGCAAGCGACAGCTCGGCGGTCGCTGCGAAGATCCTCGAGGTGCTCGCCAACGCGTTTCACCTGCATGGCAACGACCTGCACGTGGCCGCGTCCATCGGCATCAGCCTCTATCCCGCGGACGGCTCCGACGCGGAGACGCTGATGAGGAATGCCGATACCGCGATGTACCACGCCAAGGACTCCGGGCGCGCGAACTACCAGTTCTTCACGCAGCACATGAATGTCGCCGCGCAGCACCGCCTATCGCTGGAGAATTCGCTGCGGCGCGCGCTCGACCAGGACGAGTTCGAGCTGCACTACCAGCCGCTTTTCGACCTGCGCGACCGCTCGGTCACCGGCTTCGAGGCGCTGCTGCGCTGGAACACGCCCGATGGCGAGATGGTGGCGCCGGGGCAGTTCATCACGGCCGCCGAGGAGTCCGGGCTGATCGTGCCGATAGGCGAGTGGGTGCTGCGCGAGGCGCTGCGGCAATCGCGCACCTGGCAGGCCCCTGGGCGGAGCCTGGCGGTTTCCATCAACGTGTCGGCCAACCAGCTCTCGCGCACCACCTTCGTCGAGCACCTGCGCCGGCTCATCGCGGAGCTCGAGGTCGACCCCACGCTGATCGAGCTCGAGGTGACCGAGAGCGTGATCATCGAGGGCGCGGGCGACGCCCGCGAGTCGCTCTACGAGATCGCGGCGCTCGGCGTGGGCATCGCCATCGACGACTTCGGCACCGGGTACTCCGGGCTCGCGTACCTGAAGAGGCTGCCGATCGACACGGTGAAGATCGACCAGTCGTTCGTACGCGACCTCACCATCGATCCCGATGACAAGGCGATCGTCACCGCGATCGTGGCGATGGCCAAGAGCCTTGGCGTGGAAGTGGTGGCCGAGGGCGTCGAGACCGAAGAGCAGCTGGAGGAGCTGAAGCGCCTGGGCTGCACGCGCGCGCAGGGCTTCCTCCTCGCGCGCCCCATGACCGCCACGGGCGTCACCCGCTACCTCTCGCGTGTCACCGCGCCCTCCGCCGCCGCCGACTGAAAAGTGGTGTCAGGTACGACTTATTTGAGTTGTACCTGACACCACTTTTCAAGTCATTGATAATTCGAGGCGATGCTCTTCAGGTCTTCGGCGAAGACGCTCTTGCCCTGCGTCTGGCGGATGGTGGAGATGAATTTCGCCTTGATCGCGTCGTTGCCGGGCCAGACGGTCTCGAGCCAGTTCATGCCCGCGGCGCCGTGGCCGGTATAGGCGTAGCGGTTGATCTCGGCGGAGACCGCGGCGAGCACGCCGTTCTCGAAGTAGTCCTCCCACTTCAGCTTGTCGGCCGAGCGGTTCGACTTGATGGCGGCCAGCCGCGTCTTGATCTCCTGCGTGCGCGCCTGCCGCCGCGAGGTGGTGTACTCGGCGCAGCGCTCCTTCAACCAGGGATTGGCGGCGGCGAGCGGCTGCGTGCACACGGGCGGCGGCTGCCCGGGAAGGCGCGACTGCATCAAGTCCTGCGCGAATTGCAGGCGCCCCTTCGGCCCCACCTCGAGGATCAACAGCGGAAAGTACGAGTTCGCGTACGGCGCGAAGGCGTTGGCCGAGGAGTCGTCGGCCGACACCATCACCGGCGCTTTGCGCCCGGGCACGTCGATGAAATCGCCGCCGCCCATGCTGCCGGCCTGGTAGACCGCGAGGCGCTTCACCTGCGGCCTCAGCTGGTAGACGTGGTGCGTCGTGCAGCAGGTGGCCCCGCCGGTGTTGGTCAAGAAGTGCGCGTCGGGAGGGCCGTTGCCGTCCAGCTCGCGGCCGATGGACATGATCGTCCACTTCGACCCCGGCTCGGTGTCCTTCGGGGTCGACTGCCACGCGGGCTTGCCCTGCTTGAAGACGATGGCGCGCTGCTCGCCTCCCGCCTTCGGCTTCCCGATCACCGCCTCGTACTCCTGGAAGGCCTTCGTATCGACCGCGTCGAGGCCTTCCTTCTCCAGCCACGCCTTCGAATCCTGCGCTTGCGCCGGCGATGCCGCGGCAAGCACCGCGGCCAACGTCACTCCGATCCAGATTCGCGACAAAACCATCACTGCCTCCTGCGGTCCGCGCCAGCAATCCTCCTAAATTAACACGCGCCTTCCTACTTGATCGCCTGCACGCGGTCGTAGAGCTCCTTCGGCCACGGCGCGTCGGGGGCGGTCACCGCCGATTTCACCGCCTGGATGAACGGGCCGCGGTCGACCTTCACCACCGTCTTGCCGCGCTTTTCGAAATCGGTGACGAGCCTGGCTTCCTGCCCGGCGATGTCGATGGTGGCGCGCGTGGATGCCTCCCAGAGCACGTCGGAGAAGACCTTGCGATCCGCCTCGGAGAGCTTCTTCCAAGTGTCGCCGGCGACGATCGTCACCAGCGACTCGGTGATGTGCCCGGTGAGGATGATGTACTTCTGCACCTCGTAGAACTTCTTCGCCTCGATGGTCGGCAGGGGATTTTCCTGCGCGTCCACGGTGCCGTTCTGCAGCGCGAGGTAGACCTCGGCGAAGGCGATCGGCGTGGGATTGGCGCCGACCGCGCGCGGGAACATGACGAAGAGCGGCGCGTCGGGCACGCGCAGCTTCATGCCCTTCATGTCTTCCGGCCTGGTGACCATCTTGTTGGCGGTGAGGTGGCGCTGGCCGTAGTAGGTGTAGCCCAAGATCTTGTGGCCGCTCTTGTGCTCGTAGCCCTTCGCCACCTCGCGGAACACGGGGCCGTTGCGAAACTTCTGCCAGTGGTCGAAATCGCGGAAGATGAAGGGGCCCGACGCGATCGACATCGGCGGATAGAGGCGCCCGGCGAACGCCATGCCGGTGTAGATGATGTCGATGGTGCCGAGGGAAAGCGCCTGGTTGATGTCGGTCTCCTTGCCGAGCGTGGACGCCGGGAACACCTCGACCTGGTAGCGGCCGTTGGTGCGCTTGGCGATCTCATCGGCCGCCCACAGGGCCTGCTGGTGGTAGGGCTCCGAGGTCTCGTAGACGTGCGCCCACTTGATCCTGGTCTGCGCGCCGGCGATCGGCGCGGCGATGAGCAGGGCGGCCAGCGCCAACGCGCCGAGGATGCGGTGCTTCATGTCGTATTCCTCCGGTGAGCAACGGGTTGTAGGATGACATCCCGACCACGCGCGATCAATGCCGATGATGAGCGACCTTCCGATGCCCGGCCCCCTGGCCCTGCGATATCCCGACCCCGCCGTCGAGGTCCTCGACCCGCGCTTCGAGAAGCTGCGCGTGAGGAGCGCCAGTGTCGAGCGCCTGGCGGGCGGCTGCCGCTGGTGCGAGGGTCCGGTGTGGTTCGGCGACTTGCGCACGCTCGTCTGGAGCGACATCCCGAACGACCGCATGATGCGCTGGGACGAGGAGAGCGGCGCGGTGGGCGTCTTCCGCAAGCCCTCGGGCTATGCCAATGGCAATACGCGCGATCGCGAGGGGCGGCTCGTCACCTGCGAGCACGGCGCACGGCGCGTGACGCGCACCCAGCACGACGGCACCCTAACCGTGCTGGCAGCGAGCTTCCAGGGCAAACGCCTCAACTCACCCAACGACGTCGTGGTGAAGAGCGATGGGTCCGTCTGGTTCACCGATCCGTCGTTCGGCATCCTTTCCGACTACGAGGGCCACAAGGCCGAGCCCGAGCTCGCGACCAACGTCTATCGCATCGACGCGGCGAGCGGCGCGGTGAGCCTCGTGGCTGCGGGCATCGTCAATCCCAATGGCCTCGCATTCTCCCCGGGCGAGAAGCTCCTCTACGTCGTCGAATGCGGGCCCTCGCCGCGCAAGATCCTCGCCTACGACGTCGCGGCGGACGGCGCGAGCCTCGGCACCGCGCACGTATTGATCGACGCGAAAGACGGCACCCCGGACGGGTTTCGCGTCGACGTCGAGGGCAACCTCTGGTGCGGCTGGGGAATGGGAAGCGCCGAGCTGGACGGCGTGCGTGTCTTCTCCCCCGCGGGCGAGCCGCTCGGCCACATTCACCTCCCGGAGCGCTGCGCCAACGTCTGCTTCGGCGGACCGAAGCGCAACCGCCTCTTCATGGCCGCGAGCCACAGCCTCTACGCCCTCTACGTGAACACCCGCGGCGCCTGAACCGTGACGGCGGTAATACTGCGCCGCGCGCCGCTGTGAAATTTTGCACAGACAGGGCTGCCTCCCATGGCCAAACTGTAGCCATCGCCAAACGTGGGTGCGGTTCATGGATGACCTTCAGCGCAGGGCCCTCGTCGAGGAGATCGAGCACCACCGCGTTCGAATCGCGGAGCTGCTCGCCACCCTTCACGACCTCGAGGACAACCTGAAGCACGTTGTCGAAGCGCCACCCGAGCTCGCCCACAAGGCCGACCTGCTGCGCCTCGAGCTGAAGGGCCGGCGCGCCGCGTTCACCATCGGCTCGGCACACCTCGGCGCCAACTCGCCCTCGCTCGCCTAGTCCCTCTTCACGGTTTCGCGGGGGCCGGCAGGATCTGGATCATGACCGGCTTCTTCGGCGCCGGCCGCGCGTTTTCCGGCGGCAGGCGATGGGATTCGATCGTCCACACGATCACGCACGCCGCGCCCACCGCGCAGGCCGCCGCCACCACCCACTTCACCACCCGCTCGCGCACGCTCGGCTCGTCGAAGCGCTTGCCGACGACCT
The DNA here is from genome assembly GCA_038227085.1 of Burkholderiales bacterium. Classification (GTDB taxonomy): domain Bacteria; phylum Pseudomonadota; class Gammaproteobacteria; order Burkholderiales; family Usitatibacteraceae; genus Usitatibacter. The sequence goes on from JBBRQA010000012.1 coordinate 19,800, forward strand.
CGTCCAGCTTCCTGCCGATCTGTGCGAAGGGATCTTCCACTCGGTCCAGTGTACCCAGTCAGCCGAAGCGCACTTTCATCGCGAGGATCGCACCGGCCAGCACGAGGGTCACCGCGTTCCAGAGAATGATCGGCGGCTCCTGCTTGAGGATGCCGTAGGCGAGCCACAGGCCCACGCCGGCCGTGAAGGACGCGTAAGTGTGCAGAGAGATGTCGCGCGCGGATTTTGCTTTCCAGATCTTCACGACCTGCGGCACAAACGCGGCGGTGGTGAGGAAACCGGCCCCAAGGCCGACAATTGTGGGCATGTCCATGGGTGCACTATATAATCCTCCGCAAAGCCGTACCGTGGTACAGCTATTTGGAGAACGCCCCATGAAGAAGAGTGACGCCGCGTGCAGCGCGATTCACGCCGCCTCCAGCGAGACGCAGGTGATCACGGCCATCCGCCACTACTTGTCGACGCTCGAGGCTTCCGAGGTGGCGCTGCTACCCCGCGAGATCGTGGATTTCGGCCTGGGCCACACGGAAGACGCAGTGCAATCGGCCTTGTACCTGGTGCACACGCAGATGCTGCGCCTGGGCGACACGCCGGAGGCGGCGATGCTGAACGACGTGACCCTGGTCTTTTCCACCGCCGCCCGGCGGCTTGCGGCATTGGCCAAGGACACCACTTGACCCGGCGCCGTCAGCCCCGCACCAACCGGATCAACGTGATCTCGGAAGGAATGCCGAAGCGCATCGGCGGCCCCCAATAGCCCGTACCGCGGTTGATGTAGACCCACATCCGGCCGAGGCGATTCAAGCCCGCGGTGAACGGCTGCTGGAGGCGCACGAACAGGTTCCAGGGCCAGAATTGCCCGCCGTGCGTGTGACCCGAGAGCTGCAGGTCGTAGCCCGCCTCCGCCGCCGAGCTCGCGGAGCGCGGCTGGTGCGCGAGCAGCAGCTTCAACGCGCCGTCGGGCGCGCCCGCGGCCGCCGCGCGCGGATCGCTCCTCTGCGAGGCGTCGAAATGATGCGCCGAGTAATCGGTGACTCCCGCCACCGTGAGCCGCGCGCCGTCGTGCTCAAGGACCACGTGCTCGTTCAGCAGCATGCGCGTGCCCAGCCGGCGCAGCTCACGGATCCACGCGGGGGCGCCGGAGTAGTACTCATGGTTGCCGGTCACGACATAGGTGCCGTGGCGCGATTGCAGCTCGCCCAGGGGCGCGGTGTGCTCGGCGAGCTCGCGCACGCTGCCGTCGACGAGGTCACCGGTGATCGCGACCATGTCCGCGCCCAGGCGATTCACGCGATCGACGATCGCCTGGACGAAGTTGCGCTTGATGGTGGTGCCGACGTGGATGTCGCTGATCTGCGCGATGGTGAAGCCCTCGAGCGCGGCGGGCAGCCCCGCGAGCGGCACGTCGACCTTCACCACCGGCGCCACGCGGCGCGCCATGAAGAACCCGATCGCCGTGATCACCGGCGTCGCCACCAACACCGCGATCGCCGAGGCGTGCAGCCACTGGCCACGGGCCGGCGGCGCGAGGAGGAGCGTCGATACGGCCAGGCTCAAGTCGCGCGCCAGCGTGAGCACCAGGAGCCAAGAGAAAAATCCCATTGCGAGCCACGGCACCAGCGCAGCCCAGCGGCCCGCACGCTCGCGTAGGTGGAAGCCATTGGGCATCAGCCACAGGGAACCGGCCAGCATCGGGGCGGCCACGATCTGCTCGGAGAAACCCAAGGCCGGCAGCAGGCGAACCGCGACGTAGGCGTGCAGGAGCGCCAGCATGATGAAGATAGGGTTGAGAAGCGGACGCGGTCTCATCGGTGGAAGGTGGGGCTCGATTTCTCCTTCTCAAGATGGAGTTCGCGTTAGCGCAGCCCCCCAGAGTCCCGCCAAAGGTATAGTAAGCGTGATGAATCGCCGAATTCGCCGGGTTTCGACCTCCCTGGTCGCAATGCTCGCCTTGCTTCTGTCGCAGCTGGCGGTGTCGGCGCATTTTTGCGCGCTGTCGTCGATCGAGCCGGCGGCGCGAGTCGCCATTCACGCTCCTTGCCCGGAGATGGCGGTGCCGGGGAATTTGTGCACCCAGCACTGCCAGTTCGGGAGTTCCGTCGTCGATCATGGCAAGCCCTTTCCCACCCTGGACTTGACCTTGGGGTCGGCGCTCCTGGTGGTCCATCCGTTCGCCCGTCTCCCCCTCGCCCAGCGCCCTGCTCGCGAGGTGCCGTTGCCACCCGAACCGCCGCCCGCGATCCGGTTTTCCGCCCTGCGCATTTGATCGGCTTCTAGCCCGATCCCCGCGGCCTCCGAGGAGGCGTGCGGGCTTCCACAATGCAAATTGCAGCGGCGTCGAGAGGCGCGGCTCGAAAGGCGAGCGAGGCAGCGTCATGACGCAACGGAACAGGAAGCGAATTGGAGCAATGAGCAGCATGATCGTGCTGTCGTGGCTCTCCTCAGCGCATGCCGATGGTGGGATCACGCTCGCCGAGGCGCAGCGCCGGGCTGTCGAGACCGCTCCGCTGGTCGCCGGCCAACGCGCCGCCGTCCGCGCCTCGCGCGAGATGGCCGTAGCCGCGGGGCGCCGACCCGATCCGGAGTTGAAGCTGAGCGTCGACAACCTGCCGATCAACGGCGCGGACCGATTCAGCATCGGCGCCGATTTCATGACGATGCGGCGCATCGGCCTCACGCAGGAGTTCACCGGCACGGACAAGCTTGCCCGCCGTTCGGAGCGATATGAGCGCGAAGCGGAGAAGGGCGAAGCCGAGCTGCAGGCCGCCATCGCCACGGTGCAGCGCGAGACCGCGATCGCGTGGCTGGAGCGGTACTACGCCGAGTCGATGGCGAACGCGATCGTGGAGCAGCGCGCGGAGTCGTTGCGTGAGGTCCAGGCCGCTGTAGCCTATTACCGGTCCGGGAAAGGCGGGCAGGCTGATGTGTTCGCCGCGCGCGGCGCCGTGATCGCGTTGGAAGATCGGCTCAGCGAAGCGCAGCGACGAATCGACACCGCGCGCACTGCCCTCTCGCGCTGGATCGGCCCCGCAGCGAACGACGCGCTCGCCGGCAGGCCTGAGTTCGACCGGATTCCCGACGAGCTGGCCCACGAGCACGTCGTCCTCGACCACCATCCCGAGATCCAGGTTTCCGAGAAGGCCGAACAGGTCGCGATGGCCGAGGTGCGCCTGGCTCAGGTCAATCGAACTCCCGACTGGACATGGGAGCTCGCATACAGCCGCAGGGGGTCGATCTATTCGGACATGGTCTCGATCGGGGTGTCCGTTCCGCTTCCCTGGGATCGGGCCAACAAGCAGGATCGCGAAGTGGCCGCGAAACTCGCGCTGACGGAACAGGCCGGCGCGCAACGCGAGGAAGTCCTGAGGACGCACACGGCGGAAGTCCGCACCATGGTCGTCGAATGGCAAAACGGTCTCGAGCGCCACCGACGTCTTGAATCGGAGCTGCTGGTGCTGGCCGGAGAGCGCACGCAAGCCGCGCTCGGCGCCTATCGCGGCGGCAAGGGGGCGCTGGGGGATGTGCTCGCGGCCAAGCGCAGCGAGCTCGACGTTCGGCTGCAATTGCTGCAGCTCGATCTCGATACCGCGCGAACGTGGGCCAAGCTGAATTTCCTCTTCCCCGCGAACCTCCTGGCGGGAGATCGGAAATGAAACGCAACGCGATAGTAGGCGCAGTGGCCGCGGTTCTCCTGCTCGGAGCCGGATACGCCGCCTACCGGGTGGGCATGGACCAGGGAATGAAGATGGGTTCACCGGCACCGGCCGCCGGCGGCAAGGACGATGGCAGGAAGGTCCTCTACTGGCACGACCCCATGGTTCCCGCGCAGAAGTTCGACAAGCCGGGGAAATCGCCATTCATGGACATGCAGCTCGTGCCCGTCTACGCGGACGCCGGCGAGGGCGAAGGCAAGGTGGCGATCAGTGCCCGCGTGCAGCAAAACCTCGGAATACGAACGGCAGAGGTCACAAAGGGGGATCTCGCCTCGACCGTTGAAGTGGTGGGGAGCGTCGCTTACAACGAACGCGAGCTGGCGGTCGTCCAGGCGCGCGCGAACGGCTTCCTCGAGCGCCTCTATGTTCGTGCGCCCCTGGACCGGGTAGCCAAGGGAGCGCCGCTCGCGGATCTGCTCGTGCCCGATTGGGTTGCGGCCCAGGAGGAATTTCTCGCGGTAGGCCGAATGTCCGAGGCCGGCCTCGGAGATCTGCGCGACGGCGCTCGCCAGCGCATGCGGCTTTCCGGCATGAGCGAGGAACAGATCAGGCTGGTCGAAACGACCGGCAGGGTTCATCCTCGCATGACGATCGTCGCGCCGGTCTCCGGCGTCGTGTCGGAGCTATCCGCGCGCGAAGGCATGACCGTCATGGCGGGCGCGCCGCTCTTTCGCATCAACGGCGTAGGTACCGTCTGGGTCAATGCCGAGATTCCCGAGAGTCTCGCGGCGACCGTCAAGCCCGGCAGTCCGGTCCAGGCGCGGGCCGCCGCTTCGCCGGGCACCGTCTTCCGGGCCCAGGTGGGCGCGATCCTTCCGGAGGTCAACGCAACGACCCGCACGCTGAAGGCGCGCATCGAGATTGCGAACCCGCGTGGAGACCTTGTCCCGGGCATGTTCGTCACCGTCGACCTCACGCCGCAGTCCCGCGCCCAGATCGCGCAGGTTCCTTCGGAAGCCGTGATCCAGACCGGCAAGCGCTCCGTCGTGATCCTCGCCGAGAACGCCGAGGGCGGAACGCAGCGGTTTACGCCCATCGACGTGGAAATCGGCGCCGAACGCAATGGCATGACCGAGATCCGCAAGGGCCTGAGCCCCGGCATGAAGGTTGTGGTTTCCGGACAGTTCCTGATCGACTCGGAGGCGAGCCTCAAGGCAACGGGCACCCGCCTTTCCGACGCGCCGAAGTCGACGACTCACCATGGCACGGCGACAGTCGAGAAAGTCGACGCCGAGACGGTCACCCTCTCCCATGGGCCCATTCCCTCGATGCAATGGGGACCCATGACCATGGAGTTCAGGAAACCCGAAGGCGGCCTGGCGAAGGAGATCCAGGCGGGCTCGACGGTCGCATTCGACTTCAGCCAGGATGCGAATGGCGACTTTGTCCTCATGTCCATCGAGCGCAGCGCGGCCGCAAGCACCGGCAAGCCCGGAGCCGCGAAATGATCGCCCGCATCATTCGCGGCTCGATCGCCAACCGCTTTCTCGTCCTGCTGGCCACGCTTTTCCTCAGCGGCTGGGGGCTCTGGGCCCTTTCGCGCACTCCGCTCGATGCAATCCCGGACCTGTCGGACGTGCAGGTCATCATCCGCACCACGTTCCCCGGGCAAGCGCCCCAGATCGTGGAGAACCAGGTGACCTATCCCCTCACCACCACCATGCTTTCGGTCCCGGGCGCCAGGACAGTGCGAGGGTATTCGTTCTTCGGCGATTCCTTCGTCTACATCCTGTTCGAGGACGGCACCGATCCCTATTGGGCACGCTCGCGCGTGCTCGAGTACCTGAACCAGGTCCAATCCCGGCTTCCCGCGCAGGCCAAGGCGGCGCTCGGGCCCGACGCGACGGGCGTGGGCTGGGTCTACGAATACGCGCTTGTCGACAAGAGTGGAAAGACGGACCTGTCGCAGCTGCGCGCTCTGCAGGACTGGTTCCTGAAGTACGAATTGAAGACGGTCGCCAATGTATCCGAAGTCGCGAGCGTGGGCGGCATGGTGCGGCAATACCAGATCGTCCTCGATCCTGACCGGTTGCGCGCATTCAACATCCCGCATTCGAGGGTGATCGATGCCGTGCGCAAGGCGAACCAGGAGGCCGGCGGGTCCGTGCTCGAGCTCGGAGAGGCGGAGTACATGGTCCGTGCATCCGGATATCTCAAGTCGCTCGACGATTTCAGGAAAGTGCCGCTTGCGACCACCGAGGCGGGCGTCTCGGTTCGGTTGGGCGATGTCGCGCGCGTGCAGGTGGGGCCCGAGATGCGCCGCGGCATCGCGGATCTCGACGGAGAGGGAGAAGTCGCCGGCGGCGTGATCGTCATGCGCTCGGGCAAGAACGCGCTCGAGACGATCGCCGCGGTGAAAGCCAAGATCGAGCAACTGAAGCCCAGCCTGCCGAAAGGCGTCGAGATCGTGCCGGTCTACGATCGTTCGGCGCTGATAGAGCGCGCGGTGGAAAATCTCGAGCACAAGCTGATCGAGGAGTTCATCGTCGTGGCGCTCGTCTGCGCGATCTTCCTCTTTCACTTGCGCTCCGCATTCGTGGCAATAGTCTCCCTGCCCCTGGGAATCCTGGTGGCGTATACCGTGATGTACTACCAGGGGGTCAATGCCAACATCATGTCGCTGGGCGGTATCGCGATCGCCGTCGGCGCGATGGTCGACGCCGCGGTGGTGATGATCGAAAACGCGCACAAGCACATCGAGGCCTGGAACCACGCGCACCGCGGAGAGACGCTCGAAGGCGCCGCGCACTGGCAGGTGATCAGCGACGCCGCCGCGGAGGTCGGGCCGGCGCTCTTCTTCTCCTTGTTGATCATCGTTCTTTCCTTCGTCCCGGTATTCACCTTGGAAGCGCAGGAAGGCCGGCTCTTCGCGCCGCTCGCGTACACGAAGACCTACGCGATGGCGGCCGCCGCGGGGCTTGCCGTGACCTTGATCCCGATCCTGATGGGTTATCTCATCCGCGGACGCATTCCCGACGAGACGGCGAACCCCGTCAATCGGTTTCTCATCGCGGGCTATCGTCCGTTGCTCGACGTGGTCCTGCGTCATCCCAAGGCGACGCTCGCCGCCGCCTCCGTCATCGCGATCGTGTCGATATGGCCCGCTGCAAGGCTCGGCGGCGAATTCATGCCTCCCCTCGACGAAGGAGACCTGCTGTACATGCCTTCCGCGCTCCCCGGGCTTTCCGCCGGCAAGGCCGCGCAGCTCCTGCAGCAGACCGATCGGATGATCAAGACGGTTCCCGAGGTCCTGAGCGTCTTCGGAAAAGCGGGCCGCGCCGAGACCGCGACGGACCCGGCGCCCCTGGAGATGTTCGAGACGACGATCCAGTTCAAGCCCCGCGACCAGTGGCGCGCGGGCATGACGCCCGACAAGCTGGTCGAGGAGCTGGACCGGATCGTCAGGGTGCCGGGGCTTGCGAATATCTGGGTTCCGCCCATTCGCAATCGCATCGACATGCTCGCGACGGGAATCAAGAGCCCGGTCGGCGTGAAGGTTTCCGGCACGAGCCTCGCCGAGATCGATCGCCTGGCATCGGAGGTCGAGCGCATCGTGAAACAGGTCCCCGGGGTCTCGTCGGCATTGGCGGAACGCCTGTCGGGCGGGCGCTACGTCGACGTCAAGATCGATCGCGATGCCGCCGCCCGCTACGGGCTCAACGTGGACGACGTCCAAAGCATCGTGTCTTCCGCCATCGGCGGGGAGAACATCGGCGAGACGATCGAGGGCCTGCAACGCTTCCCCATCAGCGTGCGCTACCCCCGGGAAGACAGGGATTCCCTCGAGGGATTACGCAATCTTTCCGTGTTGACGGAGCGCGGCGCGCAGATCCGGCTAGGTGACATCGCGAACATCGCGATCTCCGACGGGCCGCCCATGCTGAGAAGCGAAAACGCGCGGCTCGCCGGATGGGTGTACGTCGATATTAGGGGGCGGGACCTGAAGTCGGCGGTGAAGGATATGCAGCGAGCCGTGGCGAGCGGACTCGAGATTCCGTCCGGCTATTCCATATCGTGGTCCGGCCAATTCGAATACCTGGAGCGCGCGACCGCGAAGCTGAAGATCGTCGTGCCGGCCACGCTGGTCATCATCTTCGTGCTTCTTTTCCTGACCTTCAATCGATTCGACGAGGCGTTTCTCATCGTCGCGACGCTTCCGTTCGCCCTGGCCGGCGGCATATGGCTGTTGTGGATACTCGGCCACAACCTCTCGGTTGCGAGCGGCGTCGGATTCATCGCCCTGGCCGGCGTTGCGGCGGAGTTCGGAGTGATCATGCTCCTGTACCTGAAGCAGGCCTGGGAGGCGCGCGTCGCGCGCGGCGAGCGATCGGAAGCCGACCTTCTCGAGGCCATCCGCGAAGGCGCCGTGCTGCGTGTCCGGCCGAAGGCGATGACGGTGGCTGTCATCATCGCGGGGCTCATCCCCATCATGGTGGGCGGCGGCACGGGCTCCGAGATCATGCAGCGAATCGCGGCGCCGATGGTGGGAGGCATGCTCACGGCACCCCTGCTGTCGATGTTCGTGGTCCCCGCGGCCTACCTGCTCTTGAGGCGTCGAGGAATCGCGAAGAGACCTCAGGCGAAAATCTTGCGGGCTTCCTTCTGACCGAAGGCCAGCAGGCGAAGGTCGCGCTCGAACTCGAAGGGCCATCCACCGCCCGGGCCGCAGTTGTATTGCCGCTGGAAGCCCACCGTGAGCCGCTTCACGCTCACCAGCTTGTACACTCTCTGGCTGCCGCCCGGGTGGCGCACGACGGTGCAGCGCTCCTCGAGCATGAAATCAGCGGGATCGAATCCTGCTCCGACGATCGCCTCGAGCGCGCCGTCGAACTCGGCGCCCGCCAATGGCGAGAACATGGCACGCTTGGAGGTCAACGCGTTTCCCCATGATGAATCTCGAGCTTGCGACGAATCAACGGGGCTCCCTCCTTTGGCAACGGGTGAGGCCTGTGTACCACCCGCGCGAGAAGAGCTGCAAGTACGTCCGCTGCCGCACTTAGTCGGAGCTCTCGCTTCGCTGCTCGCGCGCCACGACCGCGGCCTGGGTGGCGATCTGCGCGAGGCGCAGCGCCGCCTTGGTGAAGAACGTGGTGATCTCGTGCAGGCGCGGCACGGTGCTGCGCTCGCCGACGCCGAGCTGGCGGATCAGCTTCAGCGCATAGGGATTGATGTCGCGGCCCTCGAGGGCAACCGGCGGCCGGCAGGAAGCCGGCAGCTCTGCCAACGCCTGGGGACTCCATAGCGCGAGGAACGCCTCGACGACCACGACCACGTCCTCGGAGCTAGTCGCCTCGTTGAGCCGCCCCTGCCATCCGACGTTAGTCATCCACCGACTATGTTCGCTACCGAACATCAATGATGTAGGCGCCTTCCCACAAGAGGCCATTTGTTCGATACCGATCGGACATAGTTGCGCTGGATTCCATCAGGTGATACATAACCTCTCCTGCTGATATATCCAAGGCCGAATCGCGTGACGAATTTCCGGGTGTGGGGACGCATCGAGCAGCTCGCGGACGACGAGTTTCTCGCGGTGGTCACGGCGATCCCCGAGAGCGGCGACCCCTCGGGGATCCATACCCTCAGCGATTTGCTACCCTCTCACGAAGAGGCGCGCGCCAGCGTGAAGGTGCTGCTGGCGAGGATCGGCGAGATCGTCCTGCAGCATGAAGGCCTGGTGAGCGCCGTGGAAATGCAGGGCATGTAATCGCGGGGAGAGGTTTCCAGGGTGAAGGTCTGTATCTACGGCGCGGGCGCGATCGGCGGCCTCATCGGCGCGCGCCTTGCCGCGCACGGGGCCAGCGAAGTCGGCGTGGTCGCACGCGAGGCAAGCCTGAAGGCGATTCGCGAGCACGGGCTGCGGCTACGGCACGAGGGCCGGGTCGTCGCCCCGCGCGTTCGCGTGACCGACGATCCCGCCGAGCTCGGCGCGCAGGATCTCGTCATCGTCGCGGTGAAGGGCCCTGCCCTGCCCGGAGTCGCCGCGAGCATCGCGCCATTGCTCGGTACCGACACGATCGTGCTCGCCGCGATGAACGGGCTCCCCTGGTGGTTCTTCGAAGGGTTGGCCGGGCCGTGCGAAGGGATGCGTATCGAGGCGGTCGACCCCGGCGGCAGCGTGAGCCGCATGATCCCCTCCCATCGCGCGCTGGGATGCGTGGTGCACATCAGCGCCTCGATGGCCGGGCCAGGATTCGCCGAGCATCGCAAGGGCCACGGCCTCATCGTCGGAGAGCCCAACGGGCGCTCCACGCCACGCCTCGCAACCGTCGCCGCATTGCTCGCCGACGCGGGCTTCGAAGTGACGCAATCGAGCCGGATCCAATACGACATCTGGTACAAGCTCTGGGGCAACCTCACGATGAACCCGGTCTCGGCGCTCACTGGTGCCACCGCCGATCGCGTCCTCGACGATCCGCTGGTACGCGATTTCTGCCGCGCCGCGATGGCGGAAGCGTCCCTCATCGGCGAGCGCATCGGCTGCAAGGTGGAAGAGACTCCCGCCGAGCGCCATGCAATGACGCGCAAGCTCGGCGCTTTCAAGACTTCGATGTTGCAGGACGTGGAGGCCGGCAAGCCCCTCGAGATCGACGCCATCGTGGGCTCGGTGCGCGAAATCGGCCAGCGCGTGGGCATCGCGACGCCGAACATCGACGCGATCCTCGGACTCATCCGCCTGTTTGGACAGACCCGCGGGATTTACGGCTAGCGCCCTTTTCCGGGGGCTTCCAGCGGCGCAACAACAATGCGTTCGAGACGACGCTCACGCTGCTGAACGCCATTGCGGCGCCGGCGATCACGGGACTGAGGAGGCCGAAGGCCGCAAGCGGCACGCCCACGAGGTTGTAGACGAACGCCCAGAAGAGGTTCTGGCGGATCTTCGCGTAGGTGCGCCGCGAGATCTCGATGGCGTCGGCGACAAGCGCCGGGTCGCCGCGCATGAGCGTGATGCCGGCGGTGTGCATCGCTACGTCGCGTCCCGTGCTCATCGCGATGCCGACGTCGGCCGCCGCGAGCGCCGGCGCGTCGTTGATGCCGTCGCCCACCATTGCGACGATGCTTCCATCCTTGCGCAGGGCCGCGACCATCGCGGCCTTTTCCTCGGGGAGCACCTCCGCGCGGACGTCGTCGATCCCGAGCTCCGCCGCGGCCGCACGCGCGGCGCCCTGGTTGTCGCCGGTGATCAGGACGCTGCGCACGCCCAGGCCATGCAAGCGGGAGATGAGTGCCGCCGCGCCTGCCTTCAGCGCATCGCCGAAGCCGATGAGGGCGAGCGCGCGTGGGCGCGGCGCGATCTCGATCAGCCATGAGACCGTTTGCCCCGCCGCTTGCAGGCGCAGGGCGTCCGCCGCGAGCGTTTCCATCGACGCCGAGTGCAGCTCGCGCGCCCAGCGGTCGCTCGCGATCGCGAGGCGGCGTCCTTCCACCGTCGCCTGTACGCCGCGCCCGGGCACCGCGTGGACGTCGCTTGCCTGCGGAAGATCGACCGCCTCCTTGCGCGCGGCTTCCAGCACGGCGCGCGCCAACGCATGTTCGCTTCCCCGCTGGATCGCGCCCGCGAGGCGCAGGATCGCCTTGCGGTCGCCCTCGATCGCGACGATCTCGGTGACCGCGGGCTTGCCTTCCGTCAGAGTGCCCGTCTTGTCGAACGCCACCACGCGCGCGCCGTGCGCGATCTCGAGCGCCTCGACGTCCTTGATGAGGATCCCGTAGCGCGCAGCCACTCCCGTGCCCGCCATGATCGCGGTCGGCGTCGCCAGTCCCAACGCGCACGGGCACGCGATCACGAGGACCGCGACGGCGTTCAGGGTCGCGGCCTCCCAGTCGCCGCTCGCGACGCCCCAGCCCACCAGCGTGATCGATGCGATGACGAGGATCACCGGCACGAACACTTCGCTCACGCGGTCGACGAGCCGCTGGATCGGCGCCTTGCCCGCTTGCGCGTCCTCGATGTTGCGAATGATGCGCGCGAGTGTCGTCTCCGCCCCCACCGCGATCGTGGTGGCGACGAAGCGGCCCTCGCCGTTCATCGATCCGCCGGTGACCTTGCTGCCGATTTCCTTCGCCACGGGAAGCGACTCGCCCGTGATGAGCGACTCGTCCACGGAGGTGTCGCCCTCGACGATGCGGGCATCCACCGGAATGCGCTCGCCCGGCAACACCACCACGCGGTCGCCGGGACGCACCGTGTCGACCGCGACCAGCTCTTCTCGCCCTTCTCGAACCAGGCGCGCCTTCTCGGGGCGCAGCGCGGCCAACGCGCGAATCGCTTCCGTGGTCTGGCGCTTGGCGCGACCCTCCAGCCATTTGCCGAGGAGGACCAGCGTAATGACGACCGCTGAAGCCTCGAAGTAGAGGTGGTGCGCCACGCCCGCGGTGAAGGCGAGATAGAGGCTCAGGAAATATGCGGCGGACGTGCCGAGCGCGACCAGCAAGTCCATGTTGCCGGCGCGTGCCTTGACGGCTTTCCACGCGGAGCGATAGAAACGCGCGCCGAGCACGAATTGCACGGGCGTGGCGAGCAGCACCTGCATCCATACGGGCAGCGTCCACTCCGCGCCCATCATCGCGGCCGCCATCGGAATGGCCAGCGGCGCGGTGAGAAGCGCGGCGATGACGACGCTGCGCCCTTCGCCGGAAGACGCGCGATCAACGCTCGCCGCGGCGGCTCCGCGCACCGTCGCGGCGTAGCCGGCCTTGTCGACCGCCGCGATCGCCTGGTCCGTCACCATGCCCTCTGCGTGGATGGTGGCGGTCTCGGTGGCGAGGTTCACGCTCGCGTCGACGACGCCGGGCACCTTGCGCAGCGCCTTCTCGACGCGCGCGACGCATGAGGCGCACGTCATTCCCTCGATCCTGAGATCGATCGTGGTGACGGGGAAGGTCAAGGCACGCCGATCTTCGGCTTGCCTGTGTTCACGCCCCTGGCGCCGGCCAGCCGCCCCCGCCGCGCGTGAAGGCGCTTGATGTCGAAGAGCGAAGCGGCCTGCGCGCGCCGGCCCACTCCCAGCTTCTGGAAGGCGTTGTAGAGATAATTCTTCACGGTCTTCTCGCTCAAGCCGAGCGCGGCGGCGATCTCCCGGTTGGTCTTCCCCGCGACGACCAGGCCCATGACACGCTCCTCCTGGGGCGACAAGGCCTGCGCCGCCGTCGCCGGCGCCGTAGCCAGATGGGGAGCACTTTCGAGGAGGGAGAGGATCTCGACCCTCATCACCTCCTCGATGACCGTCGCGCCGCCCGCCACCGAGCGGATCGCATCGACGACGATGGCGAGGTCGACTTCCTTCGAGACATGGCCGTGAGCTCCCGCGAGCATCGTCATCAGCACCGTCTGCTCGTCGGAGTAAGCGCTGAAGAAAAGCACGCGCACCGCCGGGTTGGCCGAGAGGATTTCCCGGCACGCGTCGATCCCGCTGCCATCCGGGAGGCGCGCGTCCATGAGGATCACGTCGGGCACGAGGGCGCGCGCCTTCTCGATGGAGTCGGCGACCGAATCCGCCTCGCCCACGACTTCGACGTCACCGTTCTGGCGCAGCAAGGAGCGCAGCCCGTAGCGAAGGATGTCGTGGTCGTCGACGATCAGGAGCCGGATCGGCGGGGCGGCGCGCCCGGGCGCTTTGGCGGCTGCGGGCACTAGGGCCGATCGGCTCTATTGGAACGATCAAACGCGCGGTACATTTTGCTCCTGGGCGCTACGACAAGCGCAACGCCACTGTGCCACGCGGAACGAACGGAGGGAATGGGAATGTCTCTAAAACGCGCCGGGTTCGCGCCCCTGGAAGGCGCCGAGTTCCAAAACGCGCTCAATGCAATCCTGTGCGCCGGGCTCGAGCCGTCGGACTTCGATCTCGAGGAGCGCCGGACTGAAGGGTACGGGCGCGGCGGCACAGCCGTGCACAAGCTCGTCAGTATCAAGAGGCGTTCCACCGGCATTCAGCGCCAATACAGCACGGGACGTGGCGGCGGTTGGCCGTTCGAGTTCGAGCGCGACCTCGGCAGCGGTTTCTACGGCCACCCGTGGCCGACGCATCCCGGCGCGCCGAGCGCGGCGCGACCGACGCCATGAACAATCCGGAAGAATCGCCCGCGCGCCCCGCGAGGCCGCGCGCGCCCGATACGCGCTGCGTCGAGCTCGATAGCCGTGGCGAGATCGAGTTCTGGCTCAAGGTATTCAACACAAGCGAGAGCCAGCTGCTGGCCGCCATTGCCGAGGTGGGCCCCGTCGCCGAGGCGGTCGCGACTCATTTGAGAAGCGTCGCGTCACGCGGGTAGCCCGGGGATAGCCGACGCGTTCGGCCAAGCTCGTTGCGGCAGGACGCCCTTCAGCCGATGTATTTCTCGACCACGTCGGGCGGGCGCTTGTGGGCGTCGTTTGGATTGCCGCCCGTCTCGCGCAGCGCCCTCCTCTGGCGCAGCAGGTCCCACGACTGGTCGAGCTCGACCTGGATTTCCTTCAAGCGCGCCTCCTGCGTGGCGTCCCGCGAATGCAGCTCGAGGAGCTTGTGCTCTTCGGTGGCGAGCTTCTGGATATGTCCGAGGCCCGGTTCCGCCCTGTCGGCGCGGGTCATTTCGATATTCCCTTCAGTGGCCGGTAGCGTCGCTGCGGCGGCTCGCTTCGAACAGGAACCACGTGCGCCGCTCGGTCTCGTCGATCCAGACCTCGATCAGGCTCGCCGTGGCGATGTCGCGATGCTCGTCGCAGACGCTGTGCACCTCGCGCAGGTGCGTGGCGAGCGTCTTGTTGTCCTCGCGCAGCTCCGCCAGCATGTCGGACGGCTCGACGTAGTCGGCGTCGTTGTCGAGCACGCGCTGGATGCGCGCGATGTGGCCGATCGAGCGCAGCGTCCGGCCCCCTACCTTGCGGATGCGCTCTGCGATGGGATCGGTCATCGCGTAGATCTGGTCCGCCTGCTCGTCGAAGAGCAGATGGTAGTCGCGGAAGTGCGGGCCACTCAGGTGCCAGTGGAAATTCTTGGTCTTCATGTAGAGCGCGAAGACGTCGGCGAGGATCGCGTTCATGGCGCCCGAGATATCCCGGGTCGCCGCGCTCTTCAGGTCGGTCGGAGTGGCGAGGGGCGCACTGCGCCGGCCCTTGAGGTCTTGTGTCTTCTTCGCCGCGCTTTTTCCCATGGCTTCGCTCCCTTGTGAACGAATACTTTACCCCGAAACAAAAAAGGGGCGCCGGAAGGCGCCCCGTGGGCATGTTCGCGGCCAGCTCAGTAGTCGTAAGTCATTCCCACCGAGACTCCCTGCGCGGTGTTTCCCGTGAACGGTGGCCCGCAATTACCGCCATCGAGGCAGCCACCGATGAACTTGTCGCCCACGTAATTCCTTGTCGGCAATCCGTGCCCCCCCGCGCCGAGGGAATAGTGGCCCCAGTATTCATTCTTCAACCGCGAAAACGTCAGGTAGGCCGTGGTCCTGTTATCGACGAAGCGGTGCTTGTAGCCGATCGAATACAGGTTGGCTCCGTTGGCTGACGGGCCGGGCGGGTTGTCATTTCCAAGCCGGTCCTCGACGCTCGCCTCGGGCTGTCCGGGTGACCTGTTGGCGTGCGCCCAACCGAAGTTCAAGTCGTCATAGGGCGTCAATTTCTGGGTCACTGCAAGCCAGGTCGCGGTATGGGTCCGCTCGTCGAGGGCGGGCGTGATCGCATCGCGCTTCAGCCTTTCCACGATGAAATTGACCGTGGTACGCGTGGGGAAGGCGTACTGCACGCCGATCTTGTATGCCGCCTCATCCCGCACGCCGATCGTACCCGGCACGACCTCGTCGCCGCTGCGATTGACCTTCCTGTGAAGCTCGTAGCCCGCGATGGCATAGAGCGGGCCCGCCTGGTAGGTCAGCGCGGTGCTATAGGCGGTGGCGAACGCGCCGTCCACGCAAGGGTTGGGTTGCCCGTTGTTGCCGTTCAGCCCTCCAGTCGAATTGCCGCCGGCGCAATCGGGCTCGCCCAGTGCGTAAAGGCCATTATTCGTGCTGCGGTTCTGGCCCGGGGAAACGAGCGCGGCGAAGCTCAAGCCGCCCATCTTCGGCGATTCGTACCAGATGGCATGAGGCAGCCGTGTGTCGAACTCCGCCCGGTTGTCGCCGCCGCTGTTGCCGATGATCGCGTTGTAGTCGCCCGGCGTGCTGGCAAAGGGATCCATGCGGCCGGTCGAAGTCTTGTAGGGGGCGTCCGTCTTGCCGATCTTGATCGTGCCCAATTGCCTGCTGCGCATGCCGACGAAGCTGTTGCGCCCACCCAGGCCGAACTTCTGCGCGGTTCCGTCCGGCGCCTGGTCCGACGCGCCCGGCGTAGCTGCGAACGCGATTTCGCTCTCGAACTGGAAGAGCGCCGTCAGGTCCTCGTTGATCGGACGCTGGCCGCGAATCCCGAAGTAGGAAAGGTTGCTCGAGACGTCGGGAACCCAGCCGTTGTTGCCCGTGACCGGCAAGCCGTTGTGGATGAAGCCGCTCAACCCGTTGGTCTGGTCGTCGAGCGAGACGTCGACATGGCCGTACAGGGTGACTTCACCACCGCCGACCTGGTAGGTAAGGTTCTTGCCGGGCATGCGGGCGACGTCGGGCGCGGCGCTCTTCTCCATCTGCGCCTGCTTCGCCGACGTGGCATCTTCCTTGCGCGAGAGGTCTTCGACCTTGCGCATGAGAGATTCGACCTGCTGCTTGAGCGCGCGGATTTCGCGTTGCGTGTCGTCGTCGGCGCGCGCGTGACCCGCGCCGATGAGCGAGGCGGTAGCGAAGGTCATCGCCACGGCGGGC
>JBBRQA010000013.1:0-33049 GCA_038227085.1 Burkholderiales bacterium
AATGTCTCTAAGTGACAAAACGGTAGGAAAATAGTTCCACGCCGTGCAGGGCCATTCTCCCACACGATCCCCCTCATTCTGGCTGCCTTCTGTTGAATCACTACGACGTACTCCTCCTCGGGAGTGGTCTGGCTGGAATGTCAGCCGCACTCCATATGGCAGACCACCTCAAGGTGGCTCTGATCACGAAACACGAGCTTCTCGACGGGGCGTCCAGCTGGGCCCAGGGAGGCATCGCGGCGGTCCTGGATGGCTCCGACTCGGTCGAGGACCACATCCGCGACACCCTGGTCGCAGGGGCGGGGCTGTGCCGGCCGGATGCCGTCCGGTTCGTAGTCGAGCGGGGCCGTCGATCGGTCGAATGGCTGGTCGCCCAGGGGGTTCCTTTCACCCGGGATGACGACCACCTGGAAGAGCTGCACCTCACCCGGGAAGGGGGGCACAGCCACCGGCGCATCGTCCACGCCGCCGACGCCACCGGCAGCGCGGTCCAGAAGACCCTGGTGCAGCAGATCAAGAGCCACCCGAACATCGAGATCCTCGACTGGCATATCGGCGTGGACCTCATCACCTCGCGCAAGCACCTGGGCGAGCCGAGCGGCACGAACCGCGTCTGGGGCGCTTACGTGCTCGATATCAAGGCCAACCGCGTGCACGCCATCGGCGCCCGGCACACGTTGCTCTGCACGGGCGGGGCCGGCAAGGTCTACCTGTACACCACCAACCCCGACACCTCGACGGGCGACGGCGTGGCGATGGGGTGGCGCGCCGGCGCGGCGGTCGCGAACATGGAGTTCATCCAGTTCCACCCGACCTGCCTTTTCCACCCGCACGCGAAGTCGTTCCTCATTTCCGAGGCGGTGCGCGGCGAGGGCGGGTTCCTCAAGCTGCCCGACGGCGATCGGTTCATGCCGCGCCACGACGAGCGCGCCGAGCTCGCTCCCCGCGACATCGTGGCGCGGGCCATCGACTTCGAGATCAAGAAGCACGGCATTGACTGCGTGTACCTCGACATCACGCACAAGGGCCCCGACTTCATCAAGGCGCACTTCCCCAACATCTACGCGCGCTGCCTCGAGTTCGGCATCGACATGACGAAACAGCCGATCCCCGTGGTGCCCGCGGCGCACTACACGTGCGGCGGCGTGGTGACCGACCTCGCCGGGCGCGCGGGCGTGGCCGGCCTCTATGCGCTGGGCGAAGTGGCGAGCACGGGGCTGCACGGCGCCAACCGCCTCGCGTCCAACTCGCTCCTCGAATGCCTGGTGTTTTCCGAATCCGCGGCGCGCGACATCCTCGCTCAGGCCTCCGCGCCGATCCCCGCGCTTCCCGAGTGGGACGAAAGCCGTGTCACCAATGCCGACGAGGAAGTGGTGATCTCGCACAACTGGGACGAGCTGCGCCGCACCATGTGGAACTACGTAGGCATCGTGCGCACGACCAAGAGGCTCGAGCGCGCCGCGCATCGCATCCAGCTCCTGCAGGACGAGATCCACGAGTTCTACGCGAGCTTCCGGGTCTCGAACGACCTGATCGAGCTGAGGAACCTCGTGCTCACCGCGGAGCTGATCGTGCGCTCGGCGCTCGCGCGCCACGAAAGCCGCGGCCTGCACTACAGCCTCGACTATCCGGACATGCTCGCCGAGGCGCGCGACACCGTGCTCACGCCGTGAAACCGATTCCGGTCCTGATGCCCGACGAGGTGCGGGCGCTGGAAGCCCGCGCCGTGCGCCCCGGCGCGGCCTCCCTCATGGAACGCGCCGGGCGCGCCGTGGCGCAGGCCGCGCGCAAGCTCGCCGCCGACACCGGAGCGCCGATCCTGGTCATCGCGGGGCCGGGCAACAACGGCGGCGACGCGTGGGTGGCCGCCGCGCACCTCGCCGAGAGCTTCCATCCGGTCGTCGTGTACGACGTCACCGGCACCGAGCCCAAGGCGGTGGAAGCGCGCGTTGCGCGCGAAGGCTTTGCGTCGCGCGGCGGAAAAGTCCTGCGGGCCTGGCCCGAATCCCTGCGGGCCTCACTGATCGTCGACGGCCTCCTCGGCGTCGGCCTGTCGCGCGACGTCGACACCAACTTCGCCGGCGTCATCCACGGGATCAACGCGAGCGGCGCGCCGGTTCTCGCCATCGACGTGCCGAGCGGCATCGACAGCGGCAGCGGCGCGGTGCGCGGCTGCGCGGTGCATGCCACGCACACCATCACCTTCCTCGCGCACAAGGTGGGCCTGCTTACGTCCGACGGCGTCGAGTATCGCGGCGACCTCGAGCTGGACGACCTCGGTATCGCCGATGACGCGGCCCGGGACGCCCGCGGGTTCCTCCTCTCACCAGAGGTGGCGAAGCAGTGGCTGCGACCGCGCCACGTCAATACGCACAAAGGGGACTACGGAAGCGTCGCGGTGATCGGCGGCAATCGCGGCATGGTGGGCGCTGCCCTGCTCGCGGCGCGCGCCGCCCTCCTCTGCGGCGCGGGCAAGGTGCGCACCGGCCTGTTGAGCTCCGACGCCCCGCCCGTCGATTTGGAGAGGGCCGAGCTGATGCTGGGCTCGGTCGACGATGCCATGGAAGCCGGAGTGATCGTCGCGGGGCCCGGCGCGGGGCAATCGCCGTCGGCGACATCGGTGTCGATGTTCGAGCGCAATATCCTTCCCGCCCTGATCGCATCGGCCAAGCCGCTGGTCCTCGACGCCGACGCGCTGAATGCCATCGCATTCAACGCATCGCTGGAAACCGATCTTGCCGCGCGCACCATGGCGCCGACCATCCTCACCCCGCACCCCGCCGAGGCCGCGCGCCTGCTGCATCGCAAGACCGCCCAGGTGAGCGAGGACCGCGTCGGCTCCGCGCTGGCTCTCGCCAAGCGCTTCAATGCGCACGTGGTGCTGAAGGGCGCGGGGAGCATCTGCGCGTTTCCCGATGGGCGCTGGTCGGTGAACACCACCGGCAATCCCGGCCTCGCCGCGGCGGGAAGCGGCGACGTGCTCGCGGGAATGATCGCCGCGATGCTCGCGCAGAAGCTCGATCCCGGGAAGGCGCTCCAATACGCGGTGTGCCTGCACGGCGCGGCGGCGGATGCGCTGGTCGGGCGGGGCGTGGGGCCGGTGGGGCTCACCGCGAGCGAGCTCACCCTTGAAGCTCGCTCGATCCTGAATTCGTGGACGCGTGCCGCGTAGCCACGAAGTAGAATCCGAAGAATGAGCGAACGCGAATCGATGACCTATGACGTGGTCGTGGTCGGCGCAGGCCCCTCCGGGCTTGCGACCGCGATCCGCTTGCGCCAGCTCGCCGCCTCGTCCGGCAAGGAAATCACCGTCTGCGTCGTGGAGAAAGGCTCCGAAGTCGGAGCGCACATCCTCTCGGGTGCGGTGATCGATCCGCGCGCCCTCGACGAGCTCCTTCCGGGCTGGAAGAAGGACGGCGCCCCGTTGAACCAGCCCGTCACGGAGGACCGTTTCCTCTTCCTTACGAAGGAAAGCTCGCGCCAGCTGCCTTCGTGGATGCTGCCCGCGTGCTTCAAGAACGACGGCAACTACATCGCGAGCCTCGGCAACGTCTGTCGCTGGTTGGGAACGCAAGCCGAGGCGGCGGGAGTGGAAATCTACCCGGGCTTCGCCGCCGCGGAGATCCTCTATACCGAGGACGGACGCGTGCGCGGCGTGGCGACGGGCGACATGGGGATCGGAAGGAAGGGCGAGAAGACCGCGCGCTATACGCGGGGCATCGAGCTGCACGCCAAGTACACGATCTTCGCCGAAGGCTGCCGCGGCAATCTCGGCCGCCAGCTCGAAGCGCGCTACCGGCTGCGCGAGGGGCGCGGGCCGCAGGTCTACGGGATCGGCCTGAAGGAGCTCTGGGAAGTAAAGCCCGACCGGCACGTACCCGGGCTCGTGGTGCACTCCGCCGGCTGGCCGCTGGACAACCACACCTACGGCGGCTCGTTCCTCTATCACATGGAAGCGAACCAGGTCGCGGTGGGATTCGTGGTGGGGCTCGGCTACGAAGATCCGTATCTCTATCCCTTCGAGGAGTTCCAGCGCTACAAGACGCACCCCGCGATCCGCGGCTTCTTCGAGGGCGGGCGGCGCATTTCGTATGGCGCGCGCGCGATCGCCGCGGGCGGCCTGCAGTCGCTGCCCAGGCTCACCTTCCCGGGCGGCGCGCTGGTGGGCGACGACGCGGGCTTCCTCAACGCGTCCCGCATCAAGGGCACGCACGCGGCGATCAAGTCCGGCATGCTCGCCGCGGAGGCGGCGTTCGAGGCGCTCGGCGCAGGGCGCGAGGCCGACGAGCTCGTCGCGTATCCGCACGCTTTCGAGAAAAGCTGGCTGCACGAGGAGCTGCATCGCGCGCGCAACTTCAAGCCGTGGATGTCGAAGGGCCTCTACATGGGCACCCTCATGGTCGGCATCGACCAGGTCGTCTTCCGCGGAAAGGCGCCGTGGACCCTGGCCCACCACCAGGCCGACAACGAGGCGCTGAAGCCCAGGGACGGCTTCACGCCGATCGAATACCCCAAGCCCGACGGCGTCCTCACCTTCGACCGCCTCTCCTCGGTATTCGTGTCGAACACCAACCACGAAGAGGACCAGCCGTCGCACCTCACCCTGAAGGATCCGCGCATTCCGGTGGAAGTGAACCTGGCGGTTTACGCCGGCCCCGAGACGCGCTACTGTCCTGCTGGAGTCTATGAATTCGTCACGCAGGGCGATACGCCCCGGCTCCAAATCAACGCCCAGAACTGCGTGCACTGCAAGACCTGCGACATCAAGGATCCGACGCAGAACATCGTCTGGGTCGTCCCGGAAGGCGGCGGCGGCCCGAATTACCCGAACATGTGACGAGAAGAGGCGAACCGCCATGGCCAAAGGAGGCACGAAAATGAGAACCGTCGCCGAGCTCTTGAGGATGAAGCCTGCCCGCGTCGTCTCCGTGAGCCCCGAGCAGAGCGTGCTCGCGGCGATCAAGGTCCTGGCTAGCGAGGACATCGGCGCCGCCATCGTGATGAGCGGTGATCGCCTCGCCGGGATCTTTTCCGAGCGCGACTACACGCGCAAGATCATCCTCAAGGGCCGCTCCTCCGACACCACGCGCGTCGAGGAGGTGATGACCTCCACGGTGATCGTCGTGAATCCGCGCACGCGTACGCGCGAATGCATGCAGCTCATGAGCGAGAAGAACATCCGCCACCTGCCGGTGGTCGACGACGGGCGCGTGATCGGCATGGTGTCGATCCGCGACATCGTGAGCGACATCATCGCCGACCAGGATTTCACCATCGAGCAGCTCGAGCATTACATCAGCGGCCAGTAAGAAAAACATAACAAAGGCTTTCAATGTCCGAGCACGAAATCCATGTCCATGGCGCCCACGACCATGCCGTCGAGCACGCGGCCCAAACCCCGGGGCTGGGCCAGCAGGTAGCGATCTTCACCGCGGTGCTGGCCACCGTCGGCGCCATCGTGAGCTTCTTCGGCGGCGACACCCAGAACAAGGCGATGCTCTACAAGAACGAGGCGGTGCTGCGCAAGACGGAGGCCTCGAACCAATGGAACTACTACCAGGCCAAGAGCATGAAGCAGAACCTGGCCGAGTTCGCATCCGCCATGGCCGTGGATCCCAAGGTCGCGGAGAAGTACGCATCGGAAGCCAAGCGCTACGCGGGCGAAAAGGAAGGCATCAAGAAGGACGCCGAAACCCTGGAGGCCAAGTCCACCGCGGCCAACGACCACAGCGAGAACGCGCTGCATCCGCACCACTTCCTCGCGATCTCGATGACGCTTCTTCAAATCGCCATCGCGCTCGCTTCGATCACCGTGCTCACGCAGAAGCGCTGGCTTCTCTACGGCGCGGGCCTCGCGGCCTTCGCTGGCGCGATCCTCGGGATCATCGCCTGGCTCTGAGTTGATGCTGGAAGTCCGCGGGCTCGGCAAGTCCTTCGGGCCCGGCAAGCCCCTGTTCGACGCGGCCGACCTCGGAGTGGCGCGCGGCGAGTGGGTGGCGATCGTCGGCGAGTCCGGCTCGGGCAAATCCACGCTCCTCAACATCGTCGCCGGCCTCGACCGCCCCGACCGCGGCCAGGTGCTCCTCGACGGCAAGGCCCTCGATTTCGGGGACGACGACGCGCTCGCGCTCTGGCGCCGGCGCCACGTGGGCTTCGTGTTCCAGGCGTTCCACCTGCTGCCCTACTTGAGCGTGCGCGAGAACGTCGCGCTGCCGCTGGCGCTCATCGGGGTGCATGGCGCGGAACGGGAGCAACGAGCGCAGTCGGCACTGCAGTCGGTGGGACTGGGAGAGCTCGGCGATCGACGCCCGGGCTCGCTGTCGGGGGGGGAGATGCAGCGCGCGGCGATCGCGCGGGCGCTCGTGCACGGGCCGAGCCTGGTCCTTGCCGACGAGCCCACCGGCAATCTCGACGAGTCCAACGCCGGCGCGGTGCTCGCATGCCTCGGCGACGCGGTGAAGCGCGCCGGAGCCGCGGCGCTCATGGTCACCCACTCGCGCCTCGCGGCCGCGGCCGCCGACCGCGTGCTGCGCCTCGCCGGCGGCAGCCTGGGCCCCGCGCCGTGAACGCCCCGCTCGCGTTGCTGCTCATGCGCGGCACGCTCGCCGCCAACGGCTTTCGCCTCGCGCTCACGGTCGTCTCCATCGCCCTCGGCGTGGCGCTCGCGGGCGCGGTGCACACCGTGCACACGTCGGCGCTTGCCGAGATCGAGCGCGCGGCGCACGCCCTCGCCGGCAAGGCGGACGTGGAGATCCGCGGTCCGCGCAGCGGCTTCGACGACGCGCTCTTCGCGGCGATCGCGAGCCGTGCCGAGGTCGCGGCGGCCAGCCCCGTCGTGGAGATCGAGGCGACGCAGGCGGGCAGCGGGCGCGCCCTGCGCATTCTCGGCATCGATGCGCTCCGCGCGATACGCCTGCAGCCCGCCTTCGTGGTCGATGCGGCGAGGACGGGCGCGGGCGGCGCCGGGCGCCTCTTCGACGAGCGCGCGCTCTGGCTGTCTCCCGCTGCCGCCGCGAGGCTCGTCGCGCGCGCGGGCGACACCCTCGTTTTCAACGGTGCTGACGGGACGCTCGACCTCCACGTGGCCGGCATCCTCGCCGGCATGCAGGCGGGCGGCGAGCTGGGCGTGATGGACATCGCTGCCGCGCAGAGACTCTTCGGGCGGCTGGGCTTGCTCTCGCGAATCGACCTGAGGCTTCGACCGGGCTTCGACGACGCGCACTTTCGCCGTGCGGTCGCAAGCCTCCTTCCGCCCGGCGTGGTCGCCTCGGGCGCGGCGTCGCTTTCCGGGCGCGCGGCGGCAATCACCCGCGCGTACCGGGTGAACCTGGATGCGCTGGCGCTGGTCGCGCTCGCCACCGGAGCCTTTCTCGTCTTCTCCACTCTCGCGCTGCAGGCGGCACGGCGACGCCAGGAGTTCGCGCTGCTGCGCGCGCTCGGCGTCACGCGAAGCGGCGTGGCGCTCCTCCTCGCGCTCGAGGGCGCGGTGATCGGCGCCATCGGCTCGGCGATCGGCACCGTGCTCGGGCTTTCCGGGAGCCGTTTCCTCCTCGAGCGCGCCGGCGGCGACCTCGGCGCGGGATTCTTCAGCGCGTCGCAAAGCCCGTTCACGGTCGACGTGCCGGCGCTCTCCTTCATCGCGGCGCTCGGCACCTTCATGTCGATCGGCGGGGCGCTCTGGGTGGCGCGCGCCGTCGGGCGCATCGAGGTCGCCGAAGCGCTGCGCGATCGCGCGGTGGACCTCCCGGATGCCGCGAAGGGGGCAGGAATTCTCGCGGTGCTCCTCGTGATCGCGGGCATCCCTCTCCTCTTCGTGCCGCCCATCGCGGGCCTTCCGCTCGGCGGGTATGGAGCCATCGCCGCGTGGCTCGGCGCGTCGGTCCTCGCCGTGGGGCCGCTCTGCCGCGCGATCCTCGCGCGCGTAGCGCCTCCCGCCGCGCCCATCGCCAGCCTCGCGCTGGCGCAAGTGCGCCACCTTCCGGGGCATCTCGCCGCGAGTGTCGCCGGCATCGTGGTGAGCGCGTCCCTGTGCGTAGCGATGGCGATCATGGTGTTCTCGTTTCGCGTATCGCTCGAGGACTGGCTGAACGGGGTCGTCGGCGCCGACCTCTACGTTCGCTCTTCCTCGACGGCGGGCGCGTTTTCCGCGCGCGACCTGCGCATCGTCGAATCGCTTCCCGAAGTGGCCTCGCTCGAGGCGCTTCGCTTCGACCGCATCGTCCTCGATCCGCAAGGCCTTGAAGTGACGCTCATCGCGCGCCCCGTCAATGCGCGCATTCTCGACGGCTTCCAGTCCGAGCCGCGCGCGATGCCGGTAGCGGGCGAGGAGATTCCCGTGTGGATCTCGGAAGCGGCGCGCGACCTGCGCGGCTGGAAGGCGGGCGATCGCATCCGGCTGCCGATCGCCGGGCGCGATACGCCGGTCCTGGTGGCGGGCGTGATCCGCGACTACGCGCGCACCTGGGGCGCGGTGCTGATGCCCGTCGAGCGCTATCGCGCGATCAGCGGAGATACCCGCACCGACGACCTCGCGATCCATCTCGCCCCGGGAGTCGACGCCCGGCGCGCCGAGGCGGCGATCCAGCGCGCGCTCCCGGAGGCGCGCGGGCTCGCCTTCGAGGACGCCGCCGACCTGCGCCGGCGCTCGCTCGCCATCTTCGATCGAAGCTTCGCGGTGACCTACGCGCTCGAGGCGATCGCCATCGTGATCGGCATGGCCGGCGTCACCAGCAGCTTCGCGGCCCTCGCGTGGTCGCGGCGGCGCGAGTTCGGCGTGCTGCGTTTCCTCGGCCTCACGCGCGGCGAGGTGCTGCGCCTCCTCGCCGTCGAGGGCGCCGCCACCGGCGCTCTCGGCGCGGCCATCGGCCTCGTCTCCGGCGTGGCCATCAGCCTCGTGCTCGTGCAGGTCGTGAACCGGCAGTCTTTCCACTGGAGCCTGGAGGTGCATTGGCCCTTCGCCGCGCTCGCCGCGCTGACGGTGGGCGTGATCTCGATGTGCGCCATCGGGGCGCGCGTGAGTGGGGCGTTCGCGGTGCGCAAGGAGGCGGTCCTCGCGGTGAAGGATGACGCGTGACCGTCAAGACCCCTCACCACGAAGGGCACCAAGGACGCGAAGGAAAATCGCGAATCAGGATTCTCTTCGTGCCCTTCGTGCTCTTCGTGGTTCAAGCGTTCGCCTTTGACTTCGATGCAATAGCGCCTGGAATGGCGCTGCTGTTTCCAAGAGATGCCGGCTCGCATCCCGGCCACCGCATCGAATGGTGGTACGTCACCGGCGAGCTCGATACGAAGCGCGGCCCGATGGGCTTCCCGGTGACGTTCTTCCGCGTGCGAAACCCCGAGGCCGACGCCAACCCCAGCCGCTTCAGCCCGCGCCAGATCCTCTTCGCGCACGCGGCGCTCGCCGATCCCGCCAAAGGGCGCCTCCTCCACGACCAGCGCTCGGCGCGCGCGCTGGACAATCTCGTGGAAGCGAGCGAAGCCGACACCGCGGTGCGCATCGACGACTGGCGACTCGCACGTGAGCGGGGCGGGTACCGCGCGCGCATCGACGCGGAGGGCTTCGCGCTCGACCTCACGATGACGCCCACGCAGCCGATCCTGCTGCAGGGGGAACGCGGCTTCAGCCGCAAGGGCCCCGGCGAAGGCGAGGCCAGCTACTACTACAGCGAGCCGCAACTGCGCGTGGAAGGCCGCGTGCGCTCAGCGGGCGAGACGCTCGAAGTGACCGGCAGCGCATGGCTCGATCACGAGTGGTCGAGCCGCCTTCTCGCCGACAACGCCATGGGCTGGGACTGGCTCGGCGCAAACCTCGAGGGCGGCGGCGCGCTGATGGTGTTTCGCATCCGCGGCAAGGACGGCGCACCCCTCTGGGCGAACGCGACGCTGCGCATGCCGGGGGTGCCGCCCACCTACTTCGATCGCGGCGCCGTGCGCTTCTCCGCGCGGCGCGAATGGAAGTCGCCGCGCACCGGGGCCCTCTATCCTGTTGCGATGGATGTCGAGGTCGCGGGCAGGCTGTGGCGCGTCGATCCGCTCATGGACGACCAGGAGCTCGACGCGCGCGGCTCCACCGGCAACGTCTATTGGGAGGGCGCGGTGCGTGTCGAGGGCGCGGGCGGCGCGCGCGGGCGCGGCTATCTCGAGCTCACCGGCTACGCCGGGCGCCTCACCCTGTGACGGCCGCCGAGAACGTCCGCGCCGAGGTCGGCGAGATCGGTCCTCTCGACGGGCTGCGCGGCATCGCGGTCGCCTGGGTGATCGCCTTCCACGTCTACGCGCTCCGCGCGAAGCTCGGCGATCCCTGGGTGGACCTGATGGCGTCGTCGCGCTTTCTCGAGCCCGTGGTGGGCGCGGGTTATCTCGGCGTGGACCTCTTCTTCCTCATCTCGGGATTCCTCCTCGCGCTGCCGTGGTTCGTGCACGCGGCGCAGGGCAAGCCCGCGCCCGCGGCGCTCGGCTTCTACGCGCGCCGCGTACGGCGCATCGTGCCGGCTTACTACGTGCAGATCGTGATCCTGTTCGTGGTGGTGTTGCCATTGCTTCGCGGGCCCGGCTACTGGCGCTCGGATCTCTACGTGTATCTCTACAATGCCGTCGCGCACGCGTTTTTTCTCCACAACACGACGCCCCTCACGAGCGGATCGATGGAGGTGAACGGCGCACTGTGGACGCTCGCGGTGGAGGCGCAGTTCTACATCCTCATTCCGCTGCTGGTGCCGCTCTTCGTGCGCTGGACCCACGCCGCGCTGGCCGCGTGCTTCGCGCTCGCCGCGCTGTGGCACATCGGGGTCGATTCGGGACTCGACGGAATAGTGACTGCCGAGATGGTCCTCGGCGCGCGCTGGGGATGGCCTGAGTTGATCGTTCGCTACCTCCTGCTGCACCAGCTGCCGAGCTACCTCGCGCACTTCGCGCTCGGCATCGTGCTCGGGCACGCGTGGCTGCGCTGGCGGGCGGCGCAACCGCCGCGCGTCGAGGAGGCGCTGGTGAGCGTCGCCGCCGCGTGCGCGCTCGCTGTGCTCTACCGCTTCATGGCGATCGACGGTCGCATGCTGGGGGAACTCACCTGGATCGTGGCGCCGCTCTGCCTCGCGATCCTCCTCTTCCGGGCGGTGACGACGCGGTTGCGTTTCGTGCAGCGCCTCCTCGCGCGCGGCCCCCTCGCCTCCCTCGGCCGCATCAGCTACTCGGCGTATCTCTACCACCTGCCGCTTCTGCTCGCCTGGAACGCCCATGCGCGTGCCTTGCCGGCGTGGGCCTCGCTGCCCCTCTACCTCGCCGCCCTCCTCGCCTTGTCGTGGATTTCCTGGCGCTTCGTCGAGCAGCCCTTTATCAAAAAATAAATGGTGTCAGGTACGACTTTCCGCCGGCCAGAAAGTCGTACCTGACACCAATTATTTTCGGGAGCAGGAGCCGACCGCGAGCGCGGTGCCGATGGCCATGATCTGGAGGATGGCCACGCCCCAGAGGACAAGGGTATAGCGACCGGCGTCCATGAAGGGGCCGAAGCCGAGCGGGGCGAGCGCAAGGCCCGCGTCGATGCCGGAGTAGACGAAGCCATAGACGCGCCCGAAGGCGCCGCTGCCGAACGTGCTGGTGGCGGCGCGGCGCACCAGCATGTCGCGCGAGGGGCCGATGAATCCCACGCCGAATCCCATGAGCCCCATGAGTGCCACGACGCTCCATCCGGGCACGAGCGCGCTCGCCAGCGCGACCGCGCAGAGAGCTGCGCACGACAGCGCCACCGCGACGCGCCGGTCCTCGCGCTCGCCGCGCGTAGCGAAGAAGCCCCCGGTCGCGGTGCCCGCGGCGCTGCCCAGCAGGTACGCGGTGAGGGCGGAGGTCGCGAAGGCGATCGAGACGCCGTAGGTGCGCTGCAGGAGCGGCGGCGCAAAATTCTGCAGCGCGCCGAAAGCCATCACCGATAGCAGGAAAAAGGCGAAGCACATCCACACCACGCCCACGCCGAGGAAGGCGAAGGAGCCGCCGGCTCGCTTCGCGGGCTCCGGGGAAACGACGCGCACGGTGTCGTCGAGGTCGCCACGGCGAATGAAGAGGAAGACGAGCGCGAGCATGCAGACGATCGAGGCACCCACGCACGCGGCGCGCCACCCGAAAGACTCGGCGATCGCGATCACGAACACGGGCGCCGCGGCCCAGCCGAGGTTACCCGACAGCCCGTGCACCGAGAACGCGTGGCCCAGTCGCGTGGTCGATACGCGGCGGTTCATGATCGTGTAGTCGGCGGGATGGAATACGCAATTGCCCACCCCCGCGATCGCCGCCGCGGCGAGCAGCATCGGGTAGCTCTGCGCGGAAGCGTACGCGAGGCCTCCCATCGACAGGAGCCCCACTCCGCCGCACAGCACGCGCATTCCGCCGAAGCGATCGACGGCGAATCCCGCGAGAGCCTGGCCGATCCCCGACACCACGAAGAACGTCGACATGATCGCGCCCACTTGCGTGAACGTCAGGCCGAACTCGCGCATCAGCCACGGAAACAGCGGCGGGATGACGAAATGGAAGAAATGCGAGGTGCCGTGCGCGAAGCCCACTACGGAAATGACGGTCGCGTCCTGGCGAAAGCTAGCTGCTGAGGGATTGGCGGCTGACATCACAACATTGTATCGTGGGGGTCCATGGAACCGACCATCCTCGTCGAGCGCGACGGCGCCATCGCCCGCGTCGTGCTCAACCGCCCGGAGAAACTCAACGCCCTCACGCGCCCCATGTGGAAACGCCTGGGAGAAGCCTTCTCGGAGCTCGATCGCGACGACTCGGTGCGCTGCGTCATCCTGCGCGGCGCGGGCACGCGCGCATTCGCGCCCGGCAACGACATCTCGGAGTTCGAGACCGAGCGCTCCAACGTCGGCGAGGCGCGCGACTACGGCAACGACATGCGCCGCACCATCGAGGCGATCGACCGCTGCCGCCATCCGGTGGTCGCGCAAATCCACGGCATCTGCGTGGGCGGCGGCCTCGAGATCGCCGGGCTCGCCGACATCCGCATCTGCGGCGAGTCGAGCCGCTTCGGGGTGCCGGTCAACAAACTGGGGCTGGTGATGGCGTATGCCGAGATCGGCGCGCTCATCGCGCTCGCCGGCGAAGCCACCGCGCTCGAGATCCTTCTCGAGGGGCGCGTCTTCGACGCCAGGGAGGCGAAGGAGAAAGGCCTCGTCACCCGCGTGGTTCCGGACGCCGATGTCGACAGCGAGGCGCGCGCCACCGCACAGCGCATCGCCGACGGCGCGCCGCTGGTCGCGCGCTGGCACAAGAAATTCGCACGCCGGCTGCGCGATCCTCGGCCCTTGACCGCGGAAGAATACGACGAGGGGTTCGCGTGCTTCGGGACCGAGGATTTCCAGATCGGCTATCGGGCCTTCCTGGCGAAAGAGAAGCCCGCCTTCAAGGGCCGGTAGATGAAAGGCGCGTTGAAGGGTATCAAGGTCGTGGAGCTCGCGCAGATCATGGCGGGCCCGACCTGCGGGATGCTGCTCGCCGACATGGGCGCCGACGTGATCAAGGTGGAAAAGCTCCCCGGCGGCGACGACACGCGCAGCTACACGCAGCCCAGCATCAACGGCGAATCCGCGGCGTTCATGATCCTGAACCGCAACAAGCGCGGCATCGCGGTGAACCTGAAGAAGCCGGGCGGGCTCGAGGTGGTGAAGCGCCTGCTCGCCGACGCGGATGTCGTGACCGAGAATTATCGCAAGGGCACCCTCGAGAAACTCGGCCTCGGATATGACGTGTTGGAAAAGCTGAATCCGCGCTTGATCTACTGCGCGGTTTCAGGCTACGGCAGGACCGGACCCTATGCCGACAAGGGCGGATTCGACCTCATCGCGCAGGGCTTCGCGGGAATCATGAGCATCACCGGCGAGCCCGGCGGGCCGCCCGCCAAGAGCGGCACCTCGATCGCCGACATCAACGCCGGCATCCTCGCCGCGCTCGGCATCGTCTCGGCGCTGGTCTCGCGCGCCACCACCGGACGCGGGCAGATGGTCGAGACCTCGCTCATGGAGGCGGCGATCCAGCAGACCTACTGGCAGTCGGCGATCTTCTTCGCCACCGGCGAGAACCCGGGCCCCACCGGCTCGGCGCACATCCTCGCGGCGCCGTACCAAGCCTTCCCCACCGCCGACGGCTGGATCAACGTGGGCGGCGCGAACCAAGCGAACTGGGAGCGCATCGTAAAGGTTATCGGGCGCCCCGAGCTCGCCGTCGATCCGCGCTTCGTGAACAACGGCGAGCGCATGAAGAACCTCGCGGCCCTCACGTCGCTCATCTCGGAGCGACTGAAATCGCGCCCGTCAGCCGACTGGATCCGCGAGTTCGAGTCGGCCGGCGTGCCGGTGGGGCCGGTAAACAGGATCGGCGACATGCTCGCCGACCCGCAGGTGGCCGCGCGCGAGATGGTGGTCGAGGTCGACCATGCGGCCGCGGGGCGCGTGAAGGCGCTCGGCACCCCGATCAAGTTCTCGGCCACCCCGGGCGCGGTGACGCGCGCGGCGCCCCTCCTGGGCCAGCACACTCGCGAGGTCCTCGCCGTCCTCGGCTATTCGCCCGCCGAGATCAGCCGGCTCGAGCAGGAAGGCGCCATCTTCGCCGCGGGATGAACGCCTAGCCTTCGTCGTCCCTGAGGGGGTCGTGATACCGTACGGCGCTCATGCCGTCGGCCCTCGTCCTCGCGCTCCTCGCGGTTTCCGCGCTCGTCACGTCGTTCATCTCCGGCATCCTCGGGATGGCCGGAGGGATGATCCTCATGGGCATCCTGCTCGCGGTGCTGCCGCTCCCGGTGGCGATGCTGCTGCACGGGATCACGCAACTCGCGTCCAACGCGTGGCGCGCCTTCCTGTGGAGGAAGGAAGTGGATTGGCGCGTCTTCCGCGGGTACTTGTATGGTGCGCTCATCGCCACCGCGGCGTTCGCGGCGGTGAAGATCGTGGTGGGAAAGCCCGTCGCGCTGGTGGTGATGGGACTTACACCGTTCCTCGCGCTGGCGCTTCCGGAAAACTTGCACCTCAACGTCGAGCGGCGCGGGCATCCGTTCGCGTGCGGCGCGATCTGCTCGGCGCTTTCGCTCACCGCGGGGGTGTCGGGGCCGATTCTCGACGTGTTCTTCGTGCGCTCGAAGATGGGCCGCCACGGGGTGGTCGCAACCAAGGCGATGTCGCAGAGCCTGTCGCACATCCTGAAGATCGTCTACTTCGGCGCGTTCGTCGCGGTCGAGGGAGGCAGCGTGCACCCGCTGCTCGCGGCAATCATGGTCGTGCTCGCCTTCACCGGCACGTCGCTCTCGCGCCACGTGCTCGAGCGCATGAACGACACTTCGTTCCGCTTCTGGACGCGCGCGACCGTGATGACCCTCGGCTTCTTCTACCTGGCGAGCGGCGTTTGGCTTCTGGCCGCGCAATCAATATAATCGGCAACGATGGAACGCCACTAATAACGCGATGTCTTTAGGCCGTGACCAAGCGAACCCGCACCGCATTGCCCGTCGACCCCTTCCTCGCATGGGGCCATCTCGGCCTCCAGGCGATGGAAATGCTCGCCGCCTCCGCACGGGTGATCCAGCACCGCACAAGCCGGCGCAACTCTGCCTCCCAGCTCTTCACCATGGGCAGCGAGAAGGTCGAGGCGGCGGTCGAAGCCTCGCACGCGATGACGCGGCATTGGCTCGCCATGCAAAGCCGCGGTGCGTTCGATCCCTGGACGCAATGGCCTTGGCTCCTCGCGAGCGGCATGCGTCCCTTTCGCACGCGCGCCTTGAGCAACGCACGGCGCGTATGCCGACGTTGAGCCTGCCCGCCGCGCCGGGCAGCCCCTCGCCCCTCGCATGAAGTTCAAGTTCTCCCTTCCGAAGCTGATCCTCGTCCTCGTCCTGACGGCGATCCTCACGATCCTGTGCCTCAGCCTTTTCAGCACCTCCGAGAAGGAAGTGACGCACAACATCACCCACGAATATCCGGTCGACGATCCGCAGTTCATCCGCACCATGGGCGTGCTGCTGGGTCCGGCAATGGTCGAGGGCAACAAGGTCGAGACCCTCCTCAACGGCGAGCAGATCTTCCCCGCGATGATCGCGGCGATCCGCTCGGCGAAGAAGTCCATTTCCTTCGAGACCTACATCTATTGGTCGGGGGAGATCGGCAAGCAATTCGCCGACGCGCTGGCGGAGCGCGCCAAGGACGGGGTGAAAGTGCACATCCTCGTCGACTGGGCGGGCAGCCAGAAGATGGACGCGGCCATCCTCGCTGAGATGAAGTCGTCGGGCGTGCAGATCAAGAAGTACCATCCCCTCAAGTGGTACGCGCTCGACCGGCTCAATAACCGCACCCACCGCAAGATCCTCGTCATCGACGGCCTTGTCGGATTTACCGGGGGAGTGGGCATCGCCGACTCCTGGAACGGCCACGCGCAGGATCCGGCTCATTGGCGCGACACGCACTACCGCGTCGAGGGGCCGGTCGTCTCGCAGATGCAGGCCGCTTTCACCGACAACTGGACAAAGGTGAGCGGCGACGTGCTGCACGGCCCGTTGTACTTCCCGCCGGAGAAACCCGCCGGCACGCTCTTCGCGCAGATGTACAAGAGCTCTACCGATGGCGGCGCCGACAGCACCCATCTCATGTACCTCCTGTCGATCGCCGCCGCGACGCGGACCATCGACCTTTCGATGGCCTACTTCGTGCCGGACAAGCTCGCTCTCGAGGCCCTGGTCGCCGCGATGAAGCGCGGGGTCAAGGTGCGCATCCTCCTGCCGGGCGTCTACATCGATTCGTCGATCGTGCGCAACGCTTCGCGCGCGACGTGGGGATCGATCCTCCAGGCGGGGGCCGAGATCTACGAGTACCAGCCGACGATGTTCCACTGCAAGATCCTGGTCGTGGACCGCTTGTGGACTTCGATGGGCTCGACCAACTTCGACAGCCGATCCTTCCGCCTGAACGACGAGGCCAACCTCAATGTCCACGATCGCGAGTTTGCCGAGCTCCAGGTCGCGAATTTCGAGCACGACCTGAAGAGCGCCAAGCGCGTGACCTACGAGGAATGGGTCGCGCGCCCCTGGTGGGAGAAGGCATGGGAACACATGATGGGGCTCCTCGACCCGCAACTCTAGAACAATCCTTGCGGAGGCCACAATGACAAAACCCCGCCCCACGGGAGGCCGGCTCAGCCTCTTCGGCCGCAAGCTGGAAATATCCGGCGTACTCGCCAAGCGCGTGGGTGTCTTCGGCATCGAGGTCCCGGCGGCCGCGATCGCCATCGTGGTCGGGATCACGATGATCGCTATCACAATCTGGGGCGTCATCTTCAGCCGCGCGCCGCAGACCATCACGCAGCACGTCGAACATCGCTACGATGTGGCCGATCCCCAGTTCGTGCGCTCGATGAGCGTCCTGCTCGGCCCCGCGCTCGAGCCCGGCAATCGCGTCGACACGCTGGTCAACGGCAAGCAGATCTTCCCCGCGATGCTGGCGGCGATCCGCGGCGCGACGAAGTCCATCGACTTCGAAAGCTACATCTACTGGAAAGGCACGATCGGCAAGGAGTTCGCCGACGCGCTCGCCGAGCGCGCGCGGAGCGGTGTCAAGGTCCACGTGTTGCTCGACTGGGTGGGCAGCCACAAGATAGATCAGGGCTCCATCAACGAGATGGGCCGCGCGGGCGTCAAGATATTCAAGTACCACCAGCCGCATTGGTATCGCGTGAAGACTCTGAACCACCGCACGCACAGGAAGCTCCTCGTGATCGACGGCAAGGTCGGGTTCACCGGTGGCGTCGGCATCGCTGACCAGTGGGACGGCAACGGCGAGGATGCCGAGCACTGGCGCGATACGCATTTCCGCGTCGAGGGGCCGGTCGTGGCGCAGCTGCAGGGCGCATTCGCCGACAACTGGACGCAGGCTTCCGGCGCAGTGCTGCACGGCGAAGAGTACTTTCCCGCCCTCTCGGCAGTGGGCACGCTGCCCGCCCAGATGTTCAAGAGCTCGATCGAGGGCGGCGCGCTGAGCATGGAGCTCATGTACCTGTTGTCGATCGCCGCGGCGAAGAGCTCGATCGACCTGTCGATGGCGTACTTCATTCCCGACGCCTTGACGATGGACCATATCGTCGACGCGTTGAAGCGCGGCGTGCGCGTGCGCATCATCCTGCCCGGCGAGTACAACGATTCCAAGCTGGTGCGCAGCGCCTCGCGCTCGGAGTGGGGACGCATCCTCGAAGCGGGTGGCGAGATCTACGAATACCAGCCCACCATGTTCCACTGCAAGGTGCTGGTGGTGGACAACCACTGGGTATCGGTAGGCTCCACCAACTTCGATTCGCGCTCGTTCCGCTTGAACGACGAGGCCAACCTCAACGTCTACGACCGCGGGTTCGCGGCGCGCCAGACGGCGCAGTTCGAGGAAGACCTGACGAAATCGCGGCGCGTCACCCTGGAGCAGTGGCGGGGCCGGCCCATCTACATCAAGGCGTGGGACAACGTGGTCGGGTTCTTCGAGCCGCAGCTGTGACTACTTGAAGTCGACCGCGGTGGTGTTGGCGCCGCACAGGAGCACGCCGACGGTCTGGCCACGCTCCGGCTTCCAGGCGCCCGAGGTGAGCGACGCCAGCGCGGCGGCGCCGCCCGGCTCGGCGACGATGCGCAGAGTCTTCCACAGCTTGCGCTGGGCCTCGCGAATCGCGTCGTCGGTGACGAGCACCGTGCGCGCGACGTGGCGCTGCGCGATCGGAAACATCAGGGCGCCGACGCGCTTGGGCGCGAGGGAATCGGCGGCGATGCCGCCCGCCGGCGAATCGACCGGCTCGCCGGCCTCGAGCGCCCGCGTGAGGGTCGGCGCCTCCTCGGGCTCCACGCCGATCACCGGCACCCGCCCTGAATACCACGCCGCGATTCCGCCGATGAGCCCACCCCCGCCCACCGCCACCAGCAGCGCATCGAGATCCGGGGCCTGCTCCTCGTACTCGAGCCCCACGGTCGCCTGGCCCTGCAGCGTCTCTTCCTGGTCGTACGCGTGGATCGGCGCTGCGCCCGACCGCGCGACCCATTTTTCGCTCGCAAGGAGCGCGTCGTTGTAGCGCTCGCCGGCGATCTCCAGGCGCGCGCCATAGCCTCGGATCTGCTCCATCTTCGCCGGCGAGGCGACGCTCGGCACGAAGATCGTCGCGGGCCGCTTCATCTTCATCGCCGCGTAGGCGACCGCCGCGCCGTGATTGCCCCCTGAAGCCGCGACCACGCCCACCGCCGGAATTTCGCGCGTGAGGAGATTATTGAAAGCGCCGCGCGTCTTGAACGAGCCCGCGTGCTGCAGGAATTCGAGCTTGAACACGAGGCGCACGCCGGGAAGCGCGAAGTCGGCGCCGTCGACCTGCAGCACCGGGGTGCGGCGACCGTGGGGGGCGATGCGTTGCGCCGCGGCGCGGATGGCGGCGGCGTCGAGCGCGCCGGGCTTCAATGGCGCGTGGCCGAAGGGCCCGCGCCGCTGTCCTCACGGACTGCGAGGATCGACTGCAGCGCGCCGAGATCGGCGGGCTTGACCAGGTGGTGGTCGAAGCCCGCCTCGGCGGTGCGGCGGCGATCCTCGCGCTGGCCCCATCCGGTGAGCGCCACCAGCGTGGTGCCGCTCGTGGCCGGATCCTCGCGCATGCGCCGCGCCACCTCCAGGCCATTCATGCCCGGCATGCCCAAGTCGAGCAACACCACGGCGGGGGCGAAAGACTTCATCGCTTCCAGCGCGGCGTAGCCGTCGTGCACCACCTTCACCTCGGCGCCGAGGAATTGCAGGAGCATGCCGAGGCTGTCGGCAGCGTCGTGATTGTCGTCGACCACCAGAACACGGTGCAGGCGCACCGGCATTTCCTTGCCCGCGGTCGCCGGGCGCACCGGCTCGTGCGCCGCCGTGGCTAGCGGCAGGCGCACCACGAATTCGCAGCCCTCGCCCGGCCCGTGGCTGAACGCATCGATGGCGCCGCCGTGCAGGTGCACCAGCGTCTTGGCGAGCGTGAGGCCTATGCCCAGCCCGCCCTGCGCGCGCGCCCCGGTGTTGACCTGCGCGAACATGTTGAAGACGCGCGCCAGCATCTGCTGCGGGATGCCTTCGCCGTTGTCTCTTACGCAGATCACCGCAGTGCCGTCCTCGACGCTCACCTCCACGCCGATCTCGCCGCCGGAGGGCGTGTATTTCGCCGAATTGTTGAGCAGGTTCGCGAACACCTGCGCCAGGCGCACCGGGTCCGCGTCGAGGACCAGCGGCTCGGGCGGCACGTGCACCGTGAGCTTGTGGCGGGCGGCCTCGATCAACGGCAGGCTCGTATCCACGGCGCTCCTCAAAACGCTGGCGAGCTCTACCCTTTCCTTGCGCAGCTCGATCTTGCCGCGGCTGATGCGCGAGACCTCGAGGAGATCGTCGACCATGCGCACCATGTGCGCGACCTGGCGCTCCATCATCTCGGTCACGCGCTTGACGGCCGGGTCCTGCACGCCGGCCAGGCGGAAGATGTGCAGCGAGTTGCGGATCGGCGCCAGGGGGTTGCGCAGCTCGTGGGCCAGCGTGGCGAGGAACTCGTCCTTGCGCCGGTCGGCCTCGCGCAAGTCCTCCGCGGCCCGCTTCTGCTCGGTGATGTCCTCGATCACGGCCACCGCGTGCGCGCCGCGCTCGTCGGCCACGCGCGCGAGCGATACCGTGAGCTTCACCCAGAGGGCCTGCCCGCCGCGCCGCACGAGGCGCTTCTCGGTGACCAGCTGCGCGATCTCACCCGCGAAGAGGCGCGTGAAGGAAAGCTCCAGGTCGGCGCGGTCCTCCTCATGAACGACGCCGGCCATGGACATGGAAAGGAGGTGCGCGCGATCCTCCCCGACCAGGCGGCACAGCGCATCGTTGGCGAGCGCGAAACGGCCCTCGCGGTTCAGTTCCGCGATGCCCACCGCCGCATTGTCGAAGATCGCCTTGAGGCGATTCTCGCTGTCGCGCAACGCCTGTGCGATCTCGTCAAGGTCCGAAAGGTGCTCGCGCGCCTCGTACTGCCGCTGGCGCGCGCGCAGCGCCGTCTGCACCGCGGTCATCAGCGCCGCGACCCGCACCGGGCGCTCGAGAAGCGTCACGTTGCCCAGCGCGCGCACCGTCTGGCGCACCGCAGACGAATCGGCGCCGGGACGGGCGAGGACGAGGATCGGCAGATCCGACCACGACGGTTGCCGCGAGAGCCTCTCGCCCAGCTGGTAAAGGGGCTCCTGCGTCGGCAGCGCCTCCTCCGAGATGAGGATCGCGCCCGCGCCCGCGGCAAGCTCGGCCAGGAGCTGCGGCATGTCGGTGCAGATCGCGCAGCGAATGCCGTTCTCGCTCAGCACCGTGCGGGTCATCGACGCGTCGCGGCCCATCGGCGCGAGGACCAGGACGCGCCGTTCGAGCAGCGGCTGGGGGAGCTCGGACATCAATCCCCGTGCGGCGCAGGCGAATGCTGCGGCCCGCTCTCGTAAACCGGCACCCCGGTCAGGACGCCGCGGAAATCCTTGAGAGGCTCGCCGACCCGGATGCCGCCCGGCTCGAGCGAGAAATCGCGAATCGTGCGCTCGTGCCGGCCGCCGCGCTTCTTCATCACCGAAATCGCCTGGCGCACCGTGCCGCGGTTCTCGAAATAGCGCATCAGGATCACCGCGTCGGCGAGGTAGCTCGCATCCACCGGCGACTGCATCTGCGTGCCGATGAGTCCCTGGTGCGCGGCGATGAGGAGCGTGGCGACACCCTTCTCGCCGAGGTACATCAGCAGCTCGTGCAAATGGATGGTGAGATAGCGCTCCCCGGGCATGGCGTTGAGGTAGCCGTTGAGGCTGTCGATCACGATGCAGCGCGCGTTGTCCTCTTCCACCGCCCTGCGGATGCGGTCGGTGAATTCCCCCGGGGTGAGCTCCGCCGGGTCGACCTGGTGGATGGCGACCCTGCCCGATTCGTACTGCTTGCGGAGGTCCACGCCGAGACCGCTCATGCGCGACAGCAGCGTGCTCTTGCTCTCGTCGAAGATGAACATCGCCGAGCGTTCGCCGTTTTGCGCGGAGTGGGTGACGAACTGCGCCGTTAGCGAGCTCTTGCCGGTGCCCGCCGCGCCGACGATGAGCGTGCTGGTGCCGCGCTCGAGGCCACCACCCAGCAGCGAATCGATGGCCGCGATTCCGCTCGAGAAGCGCCCCTCGTCCACGGAAGCGCGATGCTCGGCGGCGACCAGTCGCGGGAAAACGACCATGCCCCCACCCTTGATCAGGTAGTCGTGGTAGCCGCCGCGAAAGCGCCGCCCGCGATGCTTCAGCACGCGCAGGCGCCGGCGGTCGGCGCCGTACTCAGGGAGGAGCTGCTCGAGCACGATCACGCCGTGCGCGATGCTCTGCACCTGCAGGTCGCGCCCCGAGCTGGTGAGGTCGTCGAGGAGGAGCACCGTGCATTTCCGCCCGCGGAAGAACTGCTTCAACGCGAGGAGCTGGCGGCGGTAGCGCAGCGGATCGCCGGCCAGGAGGCGCAGCTCCGAGAGCGAGTCGAACACCAGGCGCGTCGGCTTCAACCGGTCGACATCCGCGAGGATCGTGCGCGTGGTCTCGGAAAGCTCGACCTCCGCGGGGTGGAACATCGTGTACTGCTCCGAGGGCTGCAGGCTTTCCTCTGCGGGCACCAGCTCGCGGATAGTGACGTTAGTCAGGTCCCATTCATGGGCCGCGGCAACGGCGCGTAGCTCTTCCTCGGTCTCGGAGAGAGTGACGTAGAGCACCGGCTCGCCCTTGCGGGCCGCTTCGAGCAGGTACTGCATCGCGAGCGTGGTCTTGCCCGAGCCGGGAACGCCCTCGATGAGGTAGAGGCGATACGGAGTAAGGCCCCCGCACAGGATGTTGTCGAGGCCCTTGATGCCGAGGGCCTCGACGTCGGAGTAGTCGGCCGTTTGCGGTGTGTCGTTCACCGGATCCCTTTTGATTTTCGTTCCTGGCTTGGGGGCGATTCTAATCAGTTTGCCCATCCAGTCCAATGATTTGCGACCACCGCCCGGAACCGCAAGTTCCCCCCAAGGTCGGATTCGAATGGACATCGGGGGCATCGACGCAACGCAGGGGGTGGGATGGGCCGCGGTGGCCGCCCTCTTCCTCACCATGACCGGCCAGGCGTGGAAGCAGTGGCGCGACCGCGTCAAGCAGGGCGTGAGTAAACTTTTCTTCCTGGGCCAGATCGCCGCGTCGACGCTCTTCCTGGTCTACAGCGCCCTGGTGGGCGACCGGGTTTTCGTCGTCGGCAATGCCCTGGTGCTCGGGGCGGCGATCGCCGGCGGCGCGATCCTCCTCTACAATCGCGCGCGCCGCTAGCTTTTCAGCGAACGTCGGGCTCGACGAAGGTCCATTGCACCTGCGGGAAGCGCTGCTTGAAGGCGGCCTCGATATCGTTGATCTCTTCGACGAGGGCGTCGAGCGTCCCCTGCGGGCGCATCTTGAGCTTCACCGCCACCATGACATCGCCGCCCATGTGCAGCGTGAGAAGCTCGATCACGCGCTCGATCTCGGGCTGCGCCTCGAGGAATGACATCATCTCGACGCGCACCGGAGACTCGACGCCCTGCCCGATCAGCATCGCCTTCACCTCGACGGCCACCGCGATCGCGACGATCACCAGCAGCACTCCGATCGCGATGCCGCCGGCCGCGTCGTACACGGGCTTCCCCGTCATCCACGTGGCCAGCACCGCGGCGAAGGCAAAGGTGAGGCCCACCAGCGCGGCGAGGTCCTCGCCGAAGATGACCACCAGCTCGGCATTGCGCGAGCCGCGGAACCACTCCCAGAGGCTGCGCCCGCCGCGCACCTTGTTCACCTCGCGAAGCGCTCCCCACATCGAGAAGCTTTCCGCGAGGATGCCGAATCCCAGGACGCCTAGGGCGAGCAGCGGGTATTTGAGCTCCTCCGGGGCGTGCAGCTTGTGCCAGCCCTCGTACATCGAGAACATGCCGCCCACGCTGAAAAGCATGATCGCGACCATGAACGACCAGAAGTACGTCTCCTTGCCGAAGCCCAACGGATAGTCGAGAGTCGGTGCACGCTTGGCGCGCTTCATCCCCAACAGCAGCAGGAGCTGGTTGCCGCAGTCCGCGGTCGAGTGGACGGCTTCGGCAAACATCGCACCCGAGCCGGTGATCGCCGCCGCGATGTACTTGGTGATCGCGATCGCGAAGTTCGCGCCGAGGGCGACGAGCACCGCCCTGGCCGAGTCGGCGCCCTGGGCCACGGCTAGCCGCCCTGGGCGCCGGGCCAGCCGGGATTGGTGCGCGCCCGCATGCTTGTCGTCGTCACGTTCGCCTTCCCTTTCGATGCGGGCCATTATGACCTCGCGGCGTGATGGGGAGTTTCGTCTGCAGCCAGAGCGCATCCGGAATCGCGGCGCGCCCGCCGGTATTGTCGAAGATGCACCACGCCTCGCTGCCGGCGCGGTCCTCGCGCGCGAGATCGAGGGCGAGTCGATCGAGGAAGGGCCGCTCGTACGCCGAGAAGTACATGCGCGGCGAGCCATGCAGGCGGTGATAGGTGATGGCGTGCCATCCGCCCGGCGCGCGATCCTCGGGTGCACGCGGTGGATCGGCGGCGACGCGCGCGACCCGGTGCGCTTCGAAGAGGGCGTCGGCATCACGCCCGAACCAGCTCGCATTGCGCGCCTCGATGGCGACGGCGCCCTCGTGACGCTCGCGAAGCTCGCGCAGGAAGCGATCCGCGGCGGCGCTATCGAGCTCGAGCTTGGGAGGCAGCTGCAGGAGGAGGCAACCGAGCTTGCCACCCAGCGCGCGCACCGGCGCCAGGAACTCCTCGAGGAGATCGGCGCAGCCGACGAGCCGCATCTCATGGGTCACGGCCTTCGGGACCTTGACCGCGAAGCGAAAATCATCCGGAACGGACGCGCACCAGCGCGCATACGTCGACTCGCGATGCGGCCGATAGAACGAGGAGTTGATCTCGACCGCGTTGAAGACCGAGGCGTAGCGCTGCAGTTGCGTGCCCTGCGCGGCGAAACGCGAAGCATCGGCAGGCAGCGCCCAGCCGGCGGTGCCGACGCGGATCAGGCCTTGGCGATGTTTCTTTCGATCCAGGTCGCGAATTTCTTCAGGAATGCGTCGAACATCTCACGCTTGTCGGATTGCACCGTGCCCGATGCATCGACGACCTTGTCGACCGCATTGATGTAGAGCTCGGGCATCTGCATCGTCGGCATGTCGAGGAACACGACCGCCTGGCGGATCTGGTGGTTGGCGCCGAAGCCCCCATACGCGCCTGGCGAGGTCGTGACGATCGCGCAAGGCTTGCCGGCGATGCAAGACTTGCCGTAAGGACGCGAGCCTACGTCGATCGCGTTCTTGAGCGGCGCTGGGATCGAGCGGTTGTATTCCGGCGAGACGAAGAGCACGGCGTCGTGGGCGCGAACAGCGTCCCGGAAAGCGCTCCACGCCAACGGGGGAGTCTCGGTCTCCAGGTCCTGGTTGTACAGGGGCAGGTCGCGGATCTCGACGATCTCCAGGTTGAGCGTCGGCGGCTGCATGGCGCGCAGCGCATTGGCCACGCGGCGCGAGAAGGATTCCTTGCGAAGGCTGCCGACGATGACGGCGACACGGCGGGCCGGCACGCTATTTCACCCCGGCCTGGACCACGCCGCATGCGATGCGCGCGCCGCCGCCGCCGTTGGGCTTGGGAGCGTCCGAATAGTTATCGCCGCCCGCGTGGACCATGAGCGAGCGGTTGGTGAAGTCCTTGAGCCTCAAGCCCGCGACGGTCATCGGCGCGGTCGCGGTACCGTCGGCGCCGACTTTCAGCGCCGGCAGGTCGCCCCTGTGGCCGCCGCCATTCGGCCCGGCATGCTTGTGCGTTTTCTTCGGGTCGAAGTGCGCTCCCGCCCCCTCGCCCGGCTCCAACTTGCCGTCCTTCTGCATCGCCGAGCAATTGGCCTTCTCGTGCATGTGGAACCCATGGTCACCCGGGGGCATTCCCTTGAGGTCCGGGGTGAGCACCACGCCGCCCTTGTCGGCAGTGATCTTCACGCTGCCCAGGGAGGCGCCCACTCCCTTCACGTCGATCGCGTTCATGTCGACCTTGTAGTCGGCGAATGCAGCCGGTGAGAATGCGAGGGCGGAGAAGACGGCGAAGCCGAGCGTGCGATTCATGGAAGTCACCAGGCGAACAGGAAGCGTGAGACTACGCCGTATCGCCGGAAGTTTCTTTTCTCATAGAATGCGTACCTACCCCGCACCAGGCAAGCGCCTTGATCGTCACGCCTCGCACCTTCAGCTCGCTCCTCACCCCGATCGCGCACGACCACCCGCGCACCTTCGTGTTCCGCGGCGGCGAGTTGCTGCTGCGCGAAAGCGACCTCGCCCTCCCGGACCCCGCGGTGGTCAAGGCGCTCGCCGTGGGCGCCGACGACGTCTTCCCGGTCGGCGTGTACGGGAAGGAATACTGCGCGAGCGCGTGGGTCGCGCGCGATACGCAGCCTCCCGCGGGATTCGTGTTCAAGGGATTGCGTTCGCTCTTCGGGCGCCTGGACGAGGAGACGCTCGCCATCGCGGGACGCGCGTTCCAGATCGCCGACTGGGCGCGCAACCATCGTTTTTGCGGCGCCTGCGGCAAGCCCATGGCGCGGATCGAGGGCGAGCGCGCGATGAAATGCGCCTGCGGCCACACGGCCTACCCGCGCATCGCGCCCGCCATGATGGTGCTCGTCAGGAAGGCCGATGCGATCCTCCTCGCGCGTAACGTGGCGGTGCCGGCCGGCGGGCGCATGAGCGCGCTCGCGGGATTCCTCGATCCAGGCGAGTCGGTCGAAGATGCCGTGCACCGCGAGGTGCACGAGGAAGTCGGTCTCTTCGTGAAGGACTTGCGCTACTTCGGCAGCCAGTCGTGGCCCTTCCCCGGCTCCCTCATGGTCGCGTTCACCGCCGAGTACGCGGGCGGTGACATCCGGGTCGATCCCGCCGAGATCGCCGAGGCGCGCTGGTTCGGGCCGAGGGATGCGTTGCCCGAGCTCCCTCCGCCGCAATCCATCTCGCGCGCGCTGATCGCGGCGAACCTGCCCCGCTAGCGCGGTGGGGCCGGGGTCCGGCCCCGGTCCCAGAAAGTTGTACCTGACACCCCTTTATTTCGCCGCGGGGGCGACGGTGGCGTCGTCGGAGCCGCTGCGCTTGAGGGCATCGGCGACGAAGCCGGAGGCCTTGAGCTCCTCGACCGTGTCGCGCAGGTAGCGCGCCGCGGCGTCGCGCCCGCGCGGCACGCCGGCGGCCTGGCCGATGGTCATGTAGTTGTCCTCGATCACGCGCAAGCCTGGATCGCGTTTGGCCGACTGCGTCATCAGCTCGCGGATGCCGGCCACGGCGTCGAGCTTCTGCGCGTTGAAGAGCTCCACGGCCGCGGGCGAGGTGGGCGCGCGCACCAGCTCGGCCCTCTTTAGCGTGCGCGTGAGGAAGAGGTCGTAGCCAGAGCCCTTGGCCACCGCGATACGCGTGCCGGCGCGGTCGAAGTCGGCCACGCGGCGCAGCGCGGAATCCTGGCGCACGACATAGGTGCCGCCGATCTCGACGTACGGGGCCGAGAAGGCGATGGTGCGCTCGCGCTCGGGATCGATCGCGAGGAACGCCACGTCCCATGCGTTTTCCTGCGCGGCGTCGGCGACCTTGCCCGCGGTCTCGTAGGTCACGTAGCGGATCGGCACGCCCAGGCGCCGGGCGAGCTCGCGCGCGATGTCGGGACCAACACCGCGTGGATCACCCCCGGCGGGATCCTTTTGCGCGATCGACACGTTGCCGAAATTGACGGCGGCGCGCAGCATCCCGGTGGGCGCCATCTGGTCGCGCAACGCGGGGGCCATTGGAGAAGAGGCGGCGCAGGCAGCCAGCACCAGGAGAAAGGCGAGGAGACAGTTTGGGCGTGTCATGCGCGATTCTCGTTGCGAACGCATTGCCCGGTCAATGATCGAACCCCGGTTCCAGCAAAAAAAGAGGCCGTCATGGAAGGGTTGGTGCAAGTAAAGCCGGCGGTCGCTCAAGCGCTGCAGATCAAGCACCCACGCGACGTTCGCTTCTGGATCGCCATGGCGGTGATGGCGCTGGGGTCGGCGTTCTTCGCGATCATCGCGTACGACGTCTGGGAGACTGCGCCCATCCTCAAGCAGGACATGCAGGTGTCGGTCTGGCTGCACACCCACGGCAACCCCGTGTTCTCGGCCTTCCTGTATGCGATCACCCAAGTGCATTCGACGGTGGGCATCCCGATCATGGCCGCCATCCTGGCCTGGTTCGTGTGGCGCCATGGCGACCACTACTGGGTGCTGTCGCTCGTTCTCGCTATCGCCGGCGGAATGCTCCTCAACTTCCTCATCAAGCTCTCCTTCAATCGCGCGCGGCCGACCTGGGACGATCCCATCC
This sequence comes from Burkholderiales bacterium, assembly GCA_038227085.1. GTDB lineage: Bacteria > Pseudomonadota > Gammaproteobacteria > Burkholderiales > Usitatibacteraceae > Usitatibacter. The sequence goes on from JBBRQA010000013.1 coordinate 28,426, forward strand.
TCACCCTCACCTCGAGCAGCTTCCCCTCCGGCCACACCGCCGGCGCCACGCTCTTCTACGGCTTCCTGGCGGCCTACATGATGTGGCGAATGAAGAAACCCGCGGCGCGCGTCCTGGTGGCGGTGGCCTGCGCAATGATGGTGGCCCTGGTGGGCTTCTCGCGGATCTACCTTGGGGTCCACTTCCTGAGCGACGTCCTGGCAGCTGTGAGCATGAGCACGGTATGGCTGGTGCTCTGCCTGGTGGGCGTGCGCGCGTACGCCAAGCGCCGCAGCGGCTCGGTCCCGGCGGCTTGATGGCGCGCGCGCTGCCGGTGATCGTGAACGCTACCGCCGGCAAGGGGTACGACGACGCCGGAATCCAGGCGGTCGCCGCGGCCTTCGAAAAGGCAGGCGCCGCGATCGAAATCCTGCCGGCGCGCAAGGGCTCGGAGCTCGGCACGCTTGCCGAGCGCGCCGTGAAGGACGGCCACCCGGTGGTAGTGGGCGGCGGCGGCGACGGCACCATCAACGCCGTCGCCACGGCGGTGGCCGGGAGCGACTGCGCCTTGGGCGTGCTGCCCCTCGGCACCCTCAACCATTTCGCCAAGGACCTGAAGATCCCGCTCGACCTGGAGGAGGCCGCGCGCACCATCGTGGCCAACCACCAGACGCAGGTGGACGTGGCCGAGGTCAACGGGCGCGTCTTCCTCAACAACTCGAGCATCGGCCTCTACCCGGAGCTCGTGCGGGTGCGCGAGAACCAGCGCCGGCGCCTCGGGCGCGGCAAGATGCACGCCCTGCTGTGGGCGACGCATACCGTGCTGGGGCGCCATCCGATGCTCGAGGTGGGCCTGGAGATCGACGGCGAGGCGCAGGGCCGGCGCACGCCGCTCGTCTTCATCGGCAACAACGAGTACCAGATCGAGGGCTTCAATCTCGGCAGCCGCGAGCGCCTCGACGCGGGCAAGCTGAGCATCTACCTCACGCGCCGCCGCGGGCGCCGCGGGCTGCTCGGGCTCGCGTTGCGCGCGTTCTTCGGCACGCTGCACCAGGCGAGCGACTTCGAGGCGCTCAGCGCCGCGTGCGTGACCATCGCCACGCGCCACAAGTTGCTTCCCGTCGCCACAGACGGCGAGGTCACGGTGATGACGATGCCGCTCGAATACCGCATCCGCCCGAAGGCCCTGCGAGTGATCGTGCGGGCGCCCGAGACCGCCTGAGGCGGGTGCGATGCGCAAGATCGTGCACCTCTCGGACCTGCACTTCGGCAGGGTCGACCACGCGCTCCTCGAGCCGCTCGCCGCGCGCGTGCGCGAGATTGCACCCGATCTCATCGCGGTCTCCGGGGACCTCACGCAGCGCGCCAAGACCGGCGAGTTCCGCGCCGCGAAGGCGTTCCTCGACACGCTGCCCGGCCCCCGCATCGTCGTGCCGGGCAACCACGACATCCCGCTCTACAACGTCTTCCAGCGCTTTTTCACCCCGCTCGCGAAGTACCGCCGCTTCGTCGCCCGCGACGTGGAGCCCGCGTACTCCGACGACGAGATCGCCGTGGTGGGAGTCAACACCGCGCGCTCGCTCACCTGGAAGGACGGGCGCATCAACCTCGAGCAGGTCGAGAAGATGCGCCACCGGCTGCGCGGCCTCCCTGCCCACGTGGTGAAAGTGGTGGTCACCCACCATCCCTTCGACCTTCCCAAGGGCCACACCGAGCGCGACCTCGTGCGCCGCGCCGACATTGCGATGAAGGCCCTGGCGGAATGCGGCGCGGACATCCTGCTCTCCGGCCACCTTCACACGACCCACACCACGCACTCGGCGGAGCGCTATCGCATCCCCGGGCATTCCGCCCTGATCGTGCAGGCCGGCACGGCGACCTCCGTGCGCGCGCGCGGGGAATCGAACAGCTTCAACGCCCTCCACATCACCCAGGGCGACGCCGCGATCGAGCGTTGGCAATGGAACGCCGCTTCCAGGGACTTCGAGCTCATCGCCACGGAGCGCTTCCTGCACGCGCCCGACGGCTGGCACCGACCTAAATAAGGGGTGTCGGGTACGACTTTCCGCGAGGCAGAAAGCCGTACCTGACACCACTTATTTTCTGGAAACGAAAGCGTTGTCCTTGATGTAGAAGCGCAGCAGGCGCCGCGCCCAACGGCCGGCGTAGTCGACGCCGATGCGCGGCCGCTTCACGATGTTCACCGGCGGCTCGGGGCCGGGATCGACGACGAAGAGGTCATCGCTCATCAGGTCGTGGCCGGTGAGCGCACCCGTGATGCCCATCGCCTTGCAAAGGAGCGCGGGGCCCTGGGTGCGGCCTTCGAGGTTCGCCACGGGCTGGAGCGCGCGCAGCAGCACGGCCGAAGCGTGGCCCTCCGCCTCGGTCACCACGTTCATGCACCAGTGCATCCCGTAGATCAGGTACACATACGCGTGACCGGGCGGCCCGAACATCACGCGCGTGCGCGGCGTGAGGCCGCGCGCCGAATGGGCGGCGAGATCGTGCGGACCGAGGTACGCTTCCGTCTCGACGATGCGCCCCACGCGCGACACTCCCGCCACGACGTGCACCAGGTGCTTGCCGAGGAGTTCCCGGGCAACGAGGGTCGTATCTCGGTCGAAGAAGGACCGCGGGAGCTTGCGCTTGCGCATCACTCGGGCTCGGTCCCCTTCGTCTTCGCCATTGGCCCCCCGTTTCCCCTTGACCGCGGCATCCGCGCCCCGCAGGATGGGCCGCGAAAGCGCCATCCTAACCGGACGGGAAAGAGCCGGGTCGCGGACCGCTAGAATGGGCTCGCGGCAAAAAAAAGCCCGGCATTGGGATGAACGCCGGGCCCAAGCCCTTGCCGTGGGAGGCTACGGCAAGTCTCGAGGCATCATCTCCCGGCCCGGCCTTCCGTAACCTTGCGAAACGGGCGGCGGCTCGCCTTTTTGTTGTTTCCGTTTGTAAAGCGCCTATCCTTGGCGTAACGAAGTTCAACCTGGAGGACCTGATGCCGAAACCCAATTACGCATTCGCCAAGCGCCAAAGAGAGCTCGCCAAGAAGCAGAAGAAGGAAGCGAAGAAGCAGCAGAAGGCCGGAGAGCAGCAACCGGCCGCCCCGCAGGACACGCCCTCCGATCCGCCGACACCAGGCACCGCCTGAGCCATCGGCACTACCCATTGAACATTTCGCACGGTCCCGTGGTCGCACTTGGGCTGGAGAGATATTTCCCACCCATTCGCAAGGAGACCGCAGATGAACCGTGACCAAGTGAAGGGCCGCGCCAAGGAAGTGGCGGGCAAGATCGAGAAGGACGTCGGCCGCGTGTCGGGAAGCGCGAAGACGGAGGCCAAGGGCCTCGCCAAGGAAGCCGTCGGCAAGGTGCAGAAGAACGTCGGCGACGCCCGCAATGCGCGGGATAAATAACTAGCCTCGACGCACGGCGGCAGAAAGACGAGGGGCGCGGATGGATACCGCGCCCCTTCGTATTTGCCGGGGGCATGCCTCAGGTGAGGGCTACCAGCTCCTGGTCGTCCTGCTGCTCACGCTCGAACCTGAGGAAATCATAGTACCCACAGCGGTAGCTGTCGGGATACTTGCGGCAGACACCCGGGCGCGCGTGATATACCGTGCAGCGGCGCTCCTCCTGGTCGAGCAGCATGCAGGTCGAATCGAAGATCTTGTCCTTCTTGTGGCGCAGCATGCGTGTGCCCTTGGCGTCCACCTTGGTGAATTTTTCCGCGGCGGCACGCGCGCTCAGGTCGAAATGCCGCGCGAGGCGCTCGACATCGCTCTGGGTCACTTCGATCTCGGTGTAGGTGCAGCAGTAGGCGGGGCACTTCAGACAGTTGAATGTCACGCGCACGGGTACGGGAAAAGGCTTTTTCATCGTTCGGTCGCAAGTAATTGGGAAGGATTGTACAAGGCTTTCAATTCTTTTCCGAGAAAAGCGGCGATCGAACCCATGCCGTATTGCCCCGCGCGAGCCTCGGCGGCGCTGTTGTAGTTGGTGTTGGTGTTGACGTCGTAGGTATGGACCTCGCCGGACAAGTCGGTGATGAACTCGATTCCGGCGATCTCGATGCCATTGGCGGCGAGGAAGCGCTGGTAACGCTCGACGATGGGCGGGCGGTATCCCTCCAGCACCTGGAAGCGCGGCGCCTCGGCCGAGGGCCTCTCGCCCACCGGGCACATCGCACCGCCCACCTCGCACACATCCGCGGGGCAGATCTCGAAGCCGAGCGTCGTGTCCACGCGCACCGCGTAGAGGAACCTGCCGCCCACGAATTCCACGCGCGTGATGAAGGGCTCGGGCGCGCGGATGTACTCCTGCACCAGCGTGACGCCGTCCACCGAGTCCTCGAAGGCGCTCGATCGCACGTAGCTCTCGAGGCTCGCCACCTCGTGGAACAGGCGCACTCCCAACCCCTTGCCCGCGCGGTTGTGCTTGGTGATGAAGGAGCCGCGCATCGAGCGGGCCGCGGCGATGATGTGGTCCTTCCCCACCGCCGCCAGCGTGCGGGGCGTGCGGATGGAGAACTCGTCGAGCGCCGCGTACTGGGCGATCTTGCTGATCTCGAGCTGCAGCGCGCGGCCGTTGTTCACCACGCGCCGGCGGTGGCGCTCGAGCCAGGCGAGGACGCAGCCGGTGTACTCGGC
>JBBRQA010000014.1:0-31170 GCA_038227085.1 Burkholderiales bacterium
ATGATCGGGGCGGCCGCGAGCGCGCTCGTGGGGCTGGGTTCGGGCGCCCAGGTCCGCGTGGGTATAATTCTCGTTTGGGCGGCCGGAGTCGCGCTGCTCTTCCTCGCGATCGAACGGCGCGCGCGCGCGACCTGAGCCCTGCGGCGCGTGCGTTCGGTCAACAACAATAATGAGGGTGGAAACGACGCAATGGCGTTCCATAACCGGCTAGGAGCAGCGATGAAATCCCTGGAGCCCGATGCCCGCGCGCTCGCGGCGGCGCTGCACGATGGGCTGGCCTTGTGCCTCGCGTTCTTCGCGGCTACCGCGCTCCTCGATATCGACGGGCTCACCAGCGACGAGGGCCGCATGCTCTTCACCGCGTTCTTGATCGCGGTTCCAATCCAGCTCGCGATCAATTTCCTGTTCGGCATCTACCAGGGCATCTGGCGCTACACCAGCCTGCCGGACATCCAGCGCATCGTTTTCTCGGTGCTGTGCGGCGCGGTGTGCATTTCCATGGCGCTCTACACCTTCGGCCTCGACCAGCGTTTCGGCTATCGCGAGTACGTGCTCTACCCGCTCTTCCTGATCGCGCTGATGGCCACGAGCCGCATGGCGTTCCGCTCCTTCAAGGAGTGGTCCCTCTACGGCCGCGGCGGTGAGCAGGGCGCCCCGGTGATCATCCTCGGCGCGGGCGATGCCGCGGTGAGCCTCGTGAAGGAGCTTTCCAGGAGCCACGAGTGGCGCGTGGTCGGCTTCCTCGACGACGACGAGAAGAAGCGCGGGCGCCTGCTGCACGGCGTGCGCGTGCTGGGGCCGCTCGAGGAACTGGGGCGCTTCGCGCAGCGCCTGAAGTTGCGCCACGCCATCATCGCCATGCCCTCGGTCGCGTACAAGACGCGCCGGCGCGTGGTCGAGATCTGCAAGCGCGCGCGCGTCTCGGTGATGACGGTGCCGACTCTGCACAACGTGCTCGCCGGCAAGGGCTCGCCCGCGCGCATCCGCAAGGTCGCCGTAGAGGACCTGATGAAGCGCGACACGGTGACTCTCGACGACGCGGGGCTGCACTCGCTTCTCACCGGCCAGGTGGTGATGGTGACCGGCGCCGGAGGCTCGATCGGCTCGGAGCTTTGCCGGCAGATCGCCGCGTTCCAGCCCTCGATGCTGGTGCTCTTCGAGATGAACGAGTACGCGATGTACCGCATGGATGAGCAGCTGCGCGAGCTCTTTCCCGAGATTCCCGTGGCGAGCGTGGTTGGCGACATCAAGAACGCGCGCCGCGTGAACCAGGTGATGCACCAGTACTCGCCCGCCCTCGTGTTCCACGCGGCCGCGTACAAGCACGTGCCTCTCATGGAAGAGGCCAACGCGTGGGAGGCCGTGCGCAACAACGTGCTCGGCACCTACGTCGTCGCGCGTGCCGCCATCGATTGCGGCGTGAAGCGCTTCGTGTTCATCTCCACCGACAAGGCGGTCAATCCCACCAACGTCATGGGCGCGACCAAGCGCCTGGCGGAGATGGTGTGCCAGGGCCTCCAGGCGGAAGCCGGCGCCACCACGCGCTTCGAGATGGTTCGCTTCGGCAACGTGCTCGGGAGCGCCGGCAGCGTGATCCCGAAATTCCAGGAGCAGATCGACAAGGGCGGGCCGGTGACGGTGACGCACCCGGAGATGGTTCGCTACTTCATGTCGATTCCGGAGGCGGCGCAGCTCGTGCTGCAGGCGGGCTGCATGGGCCTGGGCGGCGAGATCTTCGTGATGGACATGGGCGAGCCGGTGAAGATCGTGGATCTCGCGCGCGACATGATCCGGCTCTCGGAGCTTTCCGAGAACGAGATCCGCATCGTCTACACGGGCCTGAGGCCCGGCGAGAAGCTCTTCGAGGAGCTCCTCGCCGACGACGAGCACACGCGTCCCACGCCGCACCCGAAGCTGCGCATCGCGAAGGCGCGCGAAGTCGACCAGCGCTGGATCGTGGGCCTGCTCGAGTGGCTGGACCAGGACCGCATCCCCAACGACTCGGAAGTGCGTCGCGATCTCAAGCGCTGGGTACCGGAGTTCCAGTCCCAGGTGCGCCCGCGCCTCACCGCGATCCCGAGCGCGAAGGCAGGCTAGGGTTTCCGCGGCAGGCGCGCGGCGAGCCCGAGCAGCATTCCCGCGATCCCCCAGAACACGAGCGAGCTCGGGCGGAAGAAGAAGTCGTCCGTGAGGTTCTTGGTGAAGTAGCCGGCGAGCAGCGCCACTCCGACGATCGCGAGCGGCGTTCCCCCATCGCGCTTGCGAGCGGCGGCGAAAGCAGCGAACAACGCCCCCATCATCAGCACGAAGGCGAGCAAGCCCGGCACGCCCATTTGCAGCTCGGTGTCGAGGACGACGTTGTGCCCGTGATAGTACGGCTGGCCCAGGTTCGCATTCGCGAGCTTGGCGCTGATCTGCTTGCCGAGGATCTCGCGGCCGTAGCCATGGCCGAGCAAGGGCCGCTCGCGCGCGAAGCTCGAGGCGACCTTCCAGATGAGCGGGCGCTCGTCGAGCGAGAACGCGTCCATGGTGCTCGCGGCGTTCGGGTAGTAGCGAAGCTTGTACTCGGTTGCGACCACCATCAGGACGGGAAGGAGCACGAGCGCGGCGATGAGCGCGCGGCGCGCGGCGATGCGTGCCGGATGATGCGCCGGCGTCTCGACCCAGAACATCGCGAATGCGGTCACCGCCGAGACCATCAGCGCGATCCACAGGATGCGGCTATCCCCCGCGATCCCCGCCACGACGAGCGCGGCTCCCACCGCAAGCGTGAGGCGCACGCCGCGGCCCAGCCCGACCGGCCCGCGCCACGCGAGAAGCACGAGCAACGGCGCGAGAAGCACCACCTGCGTGGAATACGGCCCCGGGCCCATGCTCACGTTTCGTGCCCACGGCACGCCCGGCAGGAGGAAGCGCAGCCACTCGCCGATGCCCAGCACGAACGCGCCGAGGAAAAGCATCGCGACGAAAAGATGCAGCTGTCGAGGCGTACGTGTCGCGCCGAAGAGGACCAGGAATGCGAGCGCGCCGTAGAGGATCTCGCGGCGCAGCTCCGCGAGGGTGTATCCGGCGTCGATGCTCCACGCGAGCGACACGATGCTCAACGCGATCCAGGCGAGGGCGGCGCAGGCGAAAGCGCGCGGGATTCGCGCGCGCGCGAGCGGCCTCGCACCGCGCGACGCCTCCCAGGCGAGCGCCGCGACTCCCGCCATGAGGAAGAACACCCGCCATCCCGCGGATGACGGAAAGGGAGCTACGAGGAGGAAGGCGGCGGCGCTCGCGATGACCACGCGTTGCGCGCCGCTCACCGGGCGGTTGTGCGGCATCGAATTTTTTTGGCGCGCCCGACACGATTCGAACGTGCGACCCCTGCCTTCGGAGGGCAGTACTCTAATCCAGCTGAGCTACGGGCGCGTATGTACCGGATTCTAAATGAATCCGCGGGCCGGCGCAGAGGAAGAGGCTATAATTCGCGCTTCATTTTCCGTACGCCCGCGCGCAAATTCCCGAGGAAGCCATGTCCGATCACCACCACCACGACCCTATCGAGGACAACATCGACACGCACCCCGTGAAGCTCGCGATCGGGGTCGTCATCGGTGCCGCCGCGCTTATCGTCGGCATCCTCCTCCTCGCGCAATTCGCGGTCGGCTCCTACGGCGCGCGCTCGATGAAGGCCGATCCGGCGATGTCGCCCGAGGCGGTGGCCAAGCGCCTGGCCCCGGTGGCGATGCTGAACATCGATCCGAACGCGCCGGCCGCACCCGCCGCGTCCTCTGCGCCCGCACCTGCCGTTGCGGCGGCGAGCGTACCCGCGGCTGTGACCAAGACCGCATCGGTGGGCGGCGCCGGCAAGGCGACCTACGATTCCGTCTGCACCGTCTGCCATGGCGCGGGCGTGGCGGGCGCGCCGAAATTCGGCGACAAGGCCGCATGGGCGCCGCGCATCAAGACGGGCCTCGACGCATTGCACGCGAGCGCGCTCAAGGGCAAGGGCGCGATGCCCGCCAAGGGCGGCAACCCCGCGTTGCCCGACGCCGACGTGCGGGCCGCCGTCGACTACATGGTCGCCGCGGCCAAGTAAGCTGGCCACTTACGCGATCGGCGACCTGCAGGGCTGCTACGAGCCGCTCGGGAGGCTCGTCGATTCGCTCTCGTTCGACGCAACGCGCGATCGCCTGTGGTTCGTGGGCGACCTCGTCAATCGCGGCCCGGATTCCCTCGCCTGCCTGCGCTATGTGAAATCCCTCGGCGACGCAGCGATCACGGTGTTCGGCAACCATGACTTCCACTTGCTGTGCGTCGCCGAGGGCATCGAGAAGCGCCGCAAGCGCGATACGCTCGATGACATCCTCGCCGCGCCGGATCGCGACGAGCTGCTCGCATGGCTGCGCGCGCGTCCCCTCATGCATGCCGAGGAAGGCTTCGCGCTGGTGCACGCGGGGCTGTTGCCCGAATGGACGGTGGCCAAGGCGCGCGCACTGGCGGGCGAGGTCGAGGTGCGGCTGCGTGGCCCGGACCATCGAAGCTTCCTCGAGCGGATGTACGGCGACGAACCGCGTCGGTGGAGCGATGCGCTCCAGGGCATCGACCGCCTGCGGGTGATCGTGAACGCGATGACGCGGCTGCGCGTGTGCGCACCCGACGGGGCGATGGTGTTGGAGTTCAAGGGAGAGCCGAGCGACGCGCACGCGGGATTGACGCCGTGGTTCGACATGCCGGGCAGGAAGAGCGTCGACCACACCGTGGTCTTCGGGCATTGGTCGGCCCTCGGCCTGGAACTGCGCCCTGGCCTCCTGGGCCTCGACAGCGGCTGCGTATGGGGCCGCAGCCTTTCCGCGGTGCGCCTCAGCGACCGGCGGCTTTTCCAGGTGGCGTGCCCGGGCTCGCGAGGCCGAGAAGACTAGCCACGCGCGCGAGCGCTGCTGCGCTCGCTTCGCGCCGCGTCGTGCCTTCGGTCTCCACGGGCGCGGCGAAGGCGAGCGTGGCAACCACCGACTTCTGGCGAATGATGAGGCCGAGCGATTCCATGAAGCTGCGATCGCCTGCGAACGACATCTCGCGGCACAGGGCGCCGTCGCGCCGCTGGTAGCGGATGGCCACCGGGTGCACGAGGGCGTGGTTCGCCACCGAGCTCGCGAAAAGCGAGCTGTGGAAATTGAGGAGCGTATCGCCCTCGGTGGTGATGCCTTCCGGGAAGAGGCCCACGCAATCGCCCGCCGCGAGGGCCGCGTGCACCTTCTCGTTGATGCGCGCCGTGTCGCGCCATTGGTCGCGGCGGATGAAGATCGTGCCCGCCTTGTCGGCGATCCAGCCGGCACCCGGCCAATCGCGGATCTCGCTCTTGGCGATGAAGCGCGTCGGGCACACGCTCGAGATGAGGAAGATGTCGAGCCAGGAAACGTGGTTCGATGCGATCATCGTGCCGCGCTTCGTGGCGCGGGGCACGGTGCCTTGCACGCGCGCAGTGATGCCGAGGATGCGGATCAACTTCGCCGACCACCAGCGCATGAGGGCGCGCCGGCGGCCGGCAGAAATATGCGGATAGGCGAGGCGCAGCAGCAACGCGGCGATTGCCGCGTGGGCCAGCACTCGCGTCCAGCGGATGAGGCGAAGCGCGCGGCCTGCCTGGTTAATGCGTGACGCGCGTCGTGCCGCGCCCGGACAGGATGCGCACGCGATCGCCGGGTCGGAAGGGTTCGTCGGCTTCCTGCACGACCGCGAGGTACTTGCCGGTATCGAGCAGCACCGTCACCTCGAGGCCGCGGCGCTCGTTCGCCGACCTCTCTATGTTCTGCCCGATGATGCCGCCGAGGATCGCGCCGCCGATGGCGCCCGCGATCTGCCCGCTGCCGCCGCCCACGTTGCTGCCGGCGAGCCCGCCGAGGACCGCACCGCCCGCCGTGCCCACTCCGGACTCGCGCGCATCGATGCGCACATCGCGCACCGACTCGACGACGCCGAAGCGCACCGACTGCTCGCCGCGCACTTCGTAGCCGCGGTACTCCGCGCTGCCGCCGGGGTAGGCGCAACCACCCAACGCGAGGGCGCCGAACGCCGCCGCCGCCATCCACTTGGAATTCATCATTGCCTTTCTCCTTCTTAAAGCGTTTCCGCGAACGCTTCGCGGAAACGTCGTGCGATGACTTCGCGCGCGGGACGGTGGTTCTGTCCACCGCGGTGCGCGATCTTGATCGAGCCCATCACTGAGGCGAGCCGCGCGGACTTCTCCCAGCTCCAGTCGCGCGCCATGCCGTACAGCAGTCCGGAGCGGTATGCATCGCCGCACCCGGTCGGATCGACGAGGCCCTCGGCCGGCACAACGGGAACGTCCACCTGGCTCCCTGCGGTGTAGACGCTCGAGCCGTCGGCCCCACGCGTGACGACGACCGCCGCCATCATGCGCGCCAGCTCCGCCACGCCCTTGCCCGTCTTCTGCTCGACAACGCGCGCTTCGTAATCGTTCACCGTGAGGGCGCTCGCCCCCGCCATGAGGTCGAGCAGCTCGGGCCCGGAAAACATCGGCAGCCCCTGGCCTGGGTCGAAGACGTAGCGGATGCCTGCCGCGGCGAAATCGCGGGCGTGCTCGATCATTCCCTGCCTCCCGTCGGGAGAAACGATTCCCAGCCGCGCGCCGTTGACGTCGGCGATGCGGTTCAGGTGCGATTGCGACATCGCGCCCGGGTGGAAGGCGGTGATCTGGTTGTCGTCGACGTCGGTGGTGATGAAGGCCTGGGCGGTGAACTGGTCGTCGAGGCGGCGCACATACCGGTCGGAAATGCCGAGCTCCGCCAGGCGCGCCGTGTAGGGCCCGAAGTCATGGCCGGCGGTGGCCATGATCCACGGGTCCTCGCCGAGGAGCTTCAGGTTATAGGCGATGTTCCCGGCGGTCCCCCCGTACTCGCGCCGCATGTCGGGGACCATGAAGGACACATTGAGGATGTGGATCTGGTCGGGAAGGATGTGCTTCTTGAACTGGTCCGGGAACACCATGATGGTGTCGTAGGCCAGGGAGCCGCATACAAGGATGGTCATGAAGGGATTATATCGAGGCTAGGAAGCACTCACCCCCAGGGATGTACGGCGGGAAAGGGCCGACGGGCGGCATTGACGGTTTCATCCGTAACAGCGAAAGTAACCGTGCTGAATCGGGTTTACAGGCCGGCTTTTCATGACCGGTCGAACGTGGTCCCCTGTCCGGCGCACGGTTTCTGAAACAGGGCAAACCCATCGAAAGGTGGGGACGCAAAATCTCCGGTCTAAGGGGCGTTACCGCCCTACGACAGCGGGATTGCCAGAAAGGCGGGTGCTGCATGGCGCAATCTCCATTGGGCAACGTGGTCGCTCTCGGCGACCATCCGCGCGCGAAAGCGCGCCTTTCCCCCAAAGAATCGGCTGACATGCTCGCCGGTTGCCGCGAGCTCGCGCTGACCCGCATGGCACGCGCCCTCTCCGGGATGCTGGACCGCGTCGAGGACGATCTCTTCGAGCTCGCCGACAAGGCACTCGATCGTGAATCGCAGAACATGTACCTGGACGCGCGCGCGCAGGCGCGCGACAACCGCGCGGCCATCGAGGGGACGTTCAAGAGCCATTTCGTCGATTTCTTCAATCGCAAAGTGCGCGGCGACGCGTCCCCCGTCGCGGCGCGCGAGCCTTCCGCCGAGCTCGCGCTCGTCGGCGACGAGGACCTCGAGGAGCGCCTCGCGGTGCGCGAGATGTCGCGTAAGGTCGGCGCCGTATGCGAAGGCGAGCTGATGGCGTTGAGCCAGCGCATGGGATTTCTCCTCGAAAGGCCCGAGCTCGAGGACGACGCCAACCCGATCAGCCCGGCTACCGTGTGCGCGGCGCTGAAGGATGCATGCGACCAGATCCAGTCCGGATTCAAGGTGCGTATGGTGCTTCTCAGCCGTCTCGAGAAGTACGCCGGCGACGAGCTGCAGACGATCTACCACGACATCAACTCGCACTTAGTGGAACGTCGAATCCTTCCGGACGTCCGCCCCGGCGTTCCGCGCGCCACCATGCCGCATTCGCCCAAACGCAGCGCGAAGCCCGCCGCAAAGCAGGCTGTGGGCACCGGCGCGGGTGCCGGCGGCGGCAGTGGCGGCGCGGCCTCCGCGCAGGGCAGTGCGCCGATCGCGGACGGCGACATCCTCGCGGCACTCGCGCAGTTGCTCAATCCCTCGGCTTCCGGGCCCCAGCAGCAGGCCTTCGCGAGCGCCGAACCGCGCGCGGGCGGTGGTGTCCTCCCGTCGTGGCCGACGGCGCCAGGCGCTGCGACGGGGGCAGCCACCGTGCCGCAGTCCTTCGTGTCGGAGCTGACGCGCCTGCACCGCGAGGCGGCGCCTGGCGGGACCGACGAAACGGTCCTCATGAACGTGGTGAAGCGCATCCGCGCGGCGCCGCAGAGCGCGTCGCTCGGCACCGTCGACGCGATGACGATCGACATCGTCGCGATGCTCTTCGACTACATCTTCGAGGACCGCCACATCCCGGCGAGCGTGAAGGCGCTCCTCGGGCGCCTGCAGATTCCGACGCTCAAGGTGGCGCTCCTCGATCGCTCCTTCTTCTCGTCGAAAGCCCATCCGGCGCGCCGCCTCCTGGACCTCCTCGCGCAGGCGTCGATCGGATTGGCCGAAGGCAGCCCGCGGGAAGGGCCCGCCGTCGCGCTGGTCGAAAGCGTGGTCGAGCGCGTGCTCGCCGAATTCGAGACCGACATCGCCCTCTTCGAGGCGATGGCGCAGCGCGTTGCCGCGTTCATCGAGGAGCAGAAAGCCACCGAGGGCGAGATCGTCGAGCGCTCCGCGCGCCTGATCGAGGAGCGCGAGCGCGAAGAGATCGCGCGCCTGGTCGCCGAGGAAGAAGTGCATCGCCGCCTGGAATCGCGTTCTTGGGTGCCGCCCGCGGTGCGCGAGATGTTGGCCGAGACGTGGGTGCGCGCGCTCGCGCGCGTGCAACGCCTCGAGGGCGAGGGCTCCGCCGCGTGGCAGGCGCTGCTCCTCACGATGGAAGACCTGCTGTGGAGCGTGGAGCCGAAAGTCACGGCGGAGGACCGCAAGCGCCTCATCACCATGCTCCCGGGAATGCTGCGCACGCTTCAAGACGGCCTGGAGCGTGGTGAGCTCGAGGAAGAGCGCCGCACCGCTTTCCTCGGCATCCTCGTCGATTGCCATGCGATGGCCGTGAAGGCGGGCATCCGAGGCTTGGCCGCGCTCCCCGAAGTCCGCGTGCCGCAGCCAGCGCAGGACCCTTCGATCGAGCGCGCGATGGTCCCGGCGGGCAACATCCAGGTCGAGGAGATCCGGCTGCGCACGCCGCGCGGCGCGGGTGCGGTACGCAACGTCTTCACGCGCACTGGAATCTGGACCAACCTGCAGCGCGGCACCTGGGTGGAATTCGCGCGCCCGAATGGCCCCGATGCGCGCGCGCGCCTCACGTGGATCAGCCCCAACAAGGGCGTGTATCTCTTCACCAATCCGATGTCGCCGAAGGCCGCGGTGTCGATCTCTCCGGAGGCTCTCGCCGAGCAGATGCGCGTGGGAGAAGCAAGGATCATCGACGACGCGTCGCTGGTCGATCGCGCGGTGGACTCGATGCTCACCAACCTGCGCGGCAACGAGGCCACGCAGTAGCGCGTTACGGGTAGAAGAGCAGCAGCTCGTAACCCGTCGCCTTGATGCGCAGTGTCTCCAGGCGCAGCTGGATCGACAGCTCCGCGCCGGGGGCGATGACGTCCAGGCCGCTCGCGGGGCGGCCCATGTAGTCGGTCGGGCGCAGCACGCGCCGGATCGCCGCCTGCCCGGTGACGTCGGTGAGGGTGAGCTCCAGGTGCGGATATTCCTGCGCCACCGCAGCCAGGTTGCGGATGCGCGCGCCGAGGGCGATTTCGCTGGGCCGTCCCGGCACTTCCAGCAACTCCGAGTCCTCGAGCTTCAGCATCGACTCCTCGCGTGACCAGGCGACCGTGCATCGGGCCAGGGTGCACACCGCCTCCAGGTAGGGACGCAGCACGGGGTAGCGCTGCGCCAGCGGCGCCCGGTAGGCGTAGGCCATCTCCGCGCCGAGGACGAGGGCGAGGAGGGCGGCGCCGAATGCCCACGCGCGGGCCGCCGGCTTGGCGCGTGGCGGTGGCGGCAGCATGAGGTCAGGACGCGCCATGTAAGAGCCCGTGCGCACCGCGCGCATCGGGGTGGATGGCACCGGAGCGGGCTCTTCCACCGGCGCGGGCGGCGCGACCTGCGCCGGGGAGGGCGCGAGCTGCAGTGTCTCGATATCTGGCAGCTCCTCGAAGGCAAGCGCTTCCACCGCAGGCATCGGGATGGCGGCGCGCTCGGCGGCTTCGCGCGCGGCGAGCAGGCGCGCGCCGGTGTCGTCGTCGGGAAAGCGCTCGAGGGCCTCGAAGCCATTGAAGACCGTGCGGCAGCGCCCGCAACGCACCTGGCCCTGTTTCGCGTTCAGCTGCTGCGGTGTCACGCGGAAGCGCGCGCTGCAGCTCGTGCACGTCGTGATGAGCATCGGCCCTAAGCCCCGCGCGTGCCCGCGAGTAGCACCCAGCCCGAGTCGCGCGCCGCGACTTCGAGTGCGGCCCATGGCGCATAGGCGTGCGTCACTTCAGCCGCCTGCTCCTCTAAGATTCCCGAGAGCGCGATCATTCCACCGGGCTGTGTGTGTGAAGCGAGAATCGGCGCGAGCATTCGCAAGGGGTTGGCGAGGATGTTGGCCACCGTGATCCGGACCGCGCCGGCGAGCGCGCTTTGCGCGTCCGTCACCTCGAGGGCCACGGCGTTGCGCTGGGAATTGTAGCGTGCCGCCTCGAGCGCGAGGGGATCGATGTCGGTGGCCACGGCGCGCGACGCTCCGAGCTTGAGGGCGGCGATGGCGAGGATTCCCGAGCCGCATCCGTAGTCGAGCACGCTGTCGCCTGCGCGCACGTTCTTCTCGAGCCATGCGAGGCACAGGCGCGTGGTGGGATGGCTGCCGGTGCCGAACGCGGCGCCCGGATCGAGGACGATGTTGACGGCGCCCGGCTCCGGGGCCTGGTGCCAGGTCGGCACGATCCAGAGGCGCTCGCCGGCGAGGATCGGCGCGAACTGGCTTTGGGTGAGCGTCACCCAGTCGGTGTCCTCGAGGCGATCGACCGACGCGGCGGCCATCGAAGGGATCGCGGTCGTGGCAAGTGCGGCGTCGAGGGCTCGTGAGACGTCCGCGTCGACTCCGAACAGGGCGCGCACGCGGGCGCGCGGCCACATCGCGCCTTCACTTCCGGGTTCGCCGAACACCGCGTGCTCGGCCGGGGTGCCGGCATCGGCGTCGGAGATCTCGGTGGAAATCGCGCCTTCGTCCTCGAGCGCCTCAGCCAGCGCTTCGGCGCAGGCTCCTTCCACCACGAGATCGATTCGCTGCCACGCCACCTTCTTGCTCCTCGTGCCTCGCGCCTCGTGCCTCAGATGGACTTCAACGCCGCGATCTTTTCCTCGAGGTAATGAATGCTCACGCCGCCGCGGATGAACGCCGCGTCGCTCATGAGCTCCTGGTGCAGCGGGATGTTGGTCTGGATACCCTCGATCACCATCTCGGAGAGCGCCACGCGCATGCGCGCGATCGCCTGTTCGCGCGTGTCGCCATAGGCGATCAGCTTGCCGATGAGCGAATCGTAGTGGGGGGGCACGTAGTAGTTGGCGTAGCAGTGCGAGTCGTAGCGGATGCCCGGGCCGCCGGCCACGTGGTACTGGGTGATGCGCCCGGGGGAAGGCACGAACGTGTACGGGTTCTCCGCGTTGATGCGGCACTCGATCGCGTGGCCCTTCTTCACGATGTCCTTCTGGCGGTAGCGCAGCTTCATTCCCGCGGCGATGCGAATCTGCTCCTGAACGATGTCCACTCCGGTGATGAGCTCGGTCACCGGGTGCTCGACCTGCACGCGGGTGTTCATCTCGATGAAGTAGAACTCGTCCTTCTCGTAGAGGAATTCGAAGGTCCCGGCGCCGCGGTAGCCGAGCTTGCGGCAGGCCTCGGCGCATTTCTCGCCAATGCGCTCGATCAGGCGCGGCTTCACCAGCGGGGCCGGGCCTTCCTCGATGATCTTCTGGTGGCGCCGCTGCATCGAGCAGTCGCGCTCGCCCAGGTAGATCGCCTGCTTGTGCTCGTCGGCGAGCACCTGGATCTCGATGTGGCGCGGATTCTCGAGGAACTTCTCGAGGTACACCATCGGATTGTTGAACGCGTTCTGCGCCTCCGTCTTGGTCATCGTGACGGCGTTCACCAGCGCCGCCTCGGTATGGACCACGCGCATGCCGCGCCCGCCGCCGCCGCCCGCGGCCTTGATGATGACCGGATATCCCACCGCGGCGGCGAGCCTGCGGATCTCCTTGGGATCGTCGGGAAGCGAGCCTTCGGAGCCGGGCACGCACGGAATGCCGGCCTTCTTCATGGTGATCTTCGCCTGGATCTTGTCGCCCATGGTGCGGATCGACTCGGCGCGCGGCCCGATGAAGACGAAGCCCGAATTCTCGACGCGCTCGGCGAAGTCCGCGTTCTCGGAGAGGAAGCCGTAGCCGGGGTGGATGGCCTGCGCGTCGGTCACTTCCGCGGCGCTGATGATGGCGGGGATGTTGAGGTAGCTGTCGCGCGAGGGAGCGGGGCCGATGCACACCGACTCGTCGGCGAGCATCACGTACTTGGCGTCGGTGTCGGCCTCTGAATGCACCGCGACCGTCTTTATGCCCATCTCGCGGCAGGCGCGCTGGATGCGCAGCGCGATTTCGCCGCGGTTGGCGATCAGGATCTTCTCGAACATGAGCCCGAATTACTCGATCAGGAAGAGCGGCTGGCCGTATTCCACCGGCTGCCCGTTCTCGACGAGGATCGCCTTGATCGCGCCCGACGCGTCGGACTCGATCTCATTGAGGAGCTTCATCGCCTCGATGATGCAAATGGTCTGCCCCTTGGTGACCGACTGGCCGATCTCGACGAACGACGGCGAGCCGGGCGAAGGGGCGCGGTAGAAGGTGCCTACCATGGGCGACTTGAGCTGATGGCCCTTGGGCTCCGGCGGCGGGGCGGCTTCGGCGGCGGGGGCGGGCGCAGCGGAGGGGCCGGAGGCCGCGCCATAGGCCATGGGCTGAATCTGCGGCGCCATCATCACCGACGGACCCGGGGTCGACTGGCGCGTGATGCGCACCTTTTCCTCGCCCTCCGTGATCTCGATTTCGCCGATCCCCGACTCCTGCACGAGGTCGATCAGCTTCTTCAGCTTTCTCAGGTCCATCAGGTGTTCCGTCCCAATGCCCGCGCCGCAGCTTCCAGGGCGAGCTCGTAACCCAGTGGCCCCAGGCCCGCGATCACGCCGGCCGCCAAGTCGGAGAAGTAGGAGCGCCTGCGGAACTCGTCGCGCGCGTGGATATTGGACAAGTGCACTTCGATGAAGGGAATGCGGATCGCCGCGAGAGCGTCGCGAAGCGCGACGCTGGTGTGGGTGAAGGCGGCCGGATTGATGATGATGTATGCAGTTTCGTCGCTTTTCGCCGCATGAACCCTGTCTATGAGGGGGGCTTCGGCGTTGCTTTGGAAGGCCATGACCTCCACCCCCAGGCGCTTGCCCTGCTCCGCCAGGCGCTGGTTGATTGTGTCGAGGGAGTCCTTGCCATAGTGCTGGATCTCCCGATCTCCGAGGAGGTTCAAATTCGGGCCGTTGAGGACCAGGATCTTGGGCATGGGCGGCGAGTTTGCCGCAACTCGAAGCACGATGTCCAGTTTTAGCCGAACTTGACGCGGGCGGGCGATTCAGGTCGGACGAACTACCGCCATTTGGGCACGAAAAGCGCTTGCCGGACATAAGTGGTTGCCCACAACCAACACGAACGCTACAGATCATGGGAGATCGGTGTTATTTCGCCGACATTTCCATCAATCTTCGCTCCAGGTCCTGTTCGGAGTAAGGGCCAACTTTTCTTTCAAGGATGTTCCCGTGGGGGTCGATCAGCACAGTGAAGGGAAGCACCCCAAGGTGATTCCCAAGACGGCGTGCCAGCTCGCCGATAGCGTCGCCCCCCACCCACAGGGGATAGCCGATCCCAAGGTCACGTCCGAAGCGCACGACCGGCTCCGGACCCTCGTTGGAGAGGCCGATGAATTGGACGCCGCGTCCGGCCCACCGCGCATGCAGCCGGTTGAAGGCGGGCATCTCCTCACGGCAGGGCGCGCACCAGGTTGCCCAGAAATTCACCACCAGGATCTTTCCCTGGAAACGTCCGAGGGACACAGGCCCGCCGTGAGTGTCGGAGAACGTGGCGGCGAAAAGGGCGGCCGGCGAGATTGCGGCGGGATCGACCCGCGGACCTGCGGGCGGCCGGGAACCGAGCCACATCGCCGTGCCCGCAGCGATCGCGATGGCGCCCACCAACACGTACAACCGCCTCGCGTTCAACTGGCCACCGCGGCGGTTTCCTGCTCGACCCAGCGCAGGTATTCTGCGAGGCCGTGCTCGATCGGCCACGCCACGATCTCGGGGAGCGCGTAGGGATGCCTCTTGCGAATCGCTTCCTCCAGCTCGATGTAACGCTCGCGGGTGGACTTGATGAGAAGCGGATATTCTGTGGCTTGCTCGTCGTGGCCCTCCCAGCGGTAGAAGGAGGTCACCGGTGCCAGAACGTTGACGCACGCGGCCAGTCGTAGTCGAACGAGCTCGCGCGCGAGGTTGAAGGCGGAGTCGGAGTCGGGTAGGTTTGTCAGCACCGCGATGACGGTCACGTGGGCCCTCGGCGGCTCGGTTCTTCGATGGAGATGGTGCAAGCGATGCGGCTTCTGCTGATTGCGATTTTACTGGGTTTCCCGCTCCTCGAAGCCGTGGTGCTGGTGCGCCTTTCCGAAACGCTCGGCTGGTGGATCCTCGCCTGGATGGTGCTCGCCGCGTGCGCCGGCATGGCCCTGATCAAGGAAGCGCGTTTCGCCATGCTAGCGCGCCTGGCGGCCGGCCTCGCGCAAGGCGAGTTCTCGATCGTCGCCCTCACCGACAGCGCGCGCACGGTGGTCGCCGGCATCCTCCTCATCTTCCCTGGCGTCGTCTCCGACCTCATCGCCCTTACGCTCCTTCTCCTTCCCGGGCCGCGCCTCGCCTCCGATTCGGCCTCGCGCCGCCGCGCGGCCGAAGGCCCGCTCATCGAAGGCGAATTCCGCCGCACTCGCTGAAATTGCCTGATTCCCCGACGTCCGCCCGGCAGGTACGCCTCGAGCCGAGCGGACACACTTTCAAGGTCGAGCTTGGCGAGACCATCCTCGCGGCGGCGCTGCGCCAGGGAATCGGCCTTCCCTACGGATGCCGCAACGGCGCGTGCGGCGCATGCAAGGGTGTCCTGCGCGCGGGCGAAGTCGCCTACGACGAGTACCAGGAGCGCGCCCTCCATGACTCCGAGAAGGCCGCGGGCAAGGCGCTCACCTGCTGCACGCACCCTGTCACCGACATCGTCTTCGAGGTTCGCGAGCTCGCCGGCGCGCGGGATCTCGCCATCCGCACCATGCCCGCTCGCGTGGAGAAAGTGGAGAGGCCCGCCGAGGATGTCGCGGTGCTCTACCTCAAATTGCCCACCGGCGAGCGGCTGCAGTTCCTCGCCGGGCAGTACATCGACATCCTCCTGAAGAGCGGCAAACGACGCAGCTTCTCGATGGCAAACGCGCCGCATAACGACCAGCTGATCGAGCTGCATGTGCGCAAGTCTCCGGGCGGCGCCTTCTCGAGCTTCGTGTTCGACGAGATGAAAGAGCGCGCCATCCTGCGCTTCGAGGGGCCGCTGGGCACCTTCTACCTCCGCGAGGATTCCGACAAGCCGATGATCTTCGTCGCGGGCGGCACCGGATTCGCGCCGGTCAAGGCGATCATCGAGCACGCTTTCCACTATGGAGAGGACCGCCCCATCGTCCTCTACTGGGGCGTGCGCTCCCTCACCGACCTCTACATGCCCGACCTCCCGATCCAGTGGCAGCGCGACCATCCGAACTTCACCTATATCCCGGTGTTGTCGGATCCGCTTCCGGAGGACCACTGGCAGGGCCGCATCGGGTTCGTCCACCAGGCCGTGCTCGACGATTTTCCCGGGCTGTCCGGCTACCAGGTGTACGCATGCGGCGCGCCCGGCATGACCGATGTCGCGAAGAAGACCTTCATCGAGGAGCGCGCCCTGCCGGAGGACGAGTTCTACTGCGACGCGTTCACGCCTTCGGTCGATCCGAAGAAATGACGCGCGCGGCCTCGCGCTCGCGCAAAATCTTGCGCTGCACCTTCCCGGTGGTCGTCATCGGCAGCTCGCTCACGAACTCGATGTCGCGCGGCTGCTGGTAGGGCGCGAGGTGCTTTTTCACGTGCTCGCGGATCGAGTCCTTGAGGGCCTCCGAGGGCGAGTGGCCGGGCGCCAGCAGCACGAAGGCCTTGACCACCGAGC
This sequence comes from Burkholderiales bacterium, assembly GCA_038227085.1. Classification (GTDB taxonomy): domain Bacteria; phylum Pseudomonadota; class Gammaproteobacteria; order Burkholderiales; family Usitatibacteraceae; genus Usitatibacter. Next base: position 16,437 of record JBBRQA010000014.1, read on the forward strand.
CGCGCGTCTCGTCCGGGCTCGGCACCACCGCGGAGTTGGCCACGGCGGGATGCTTCACCAGGCAGTTCTCGATCTCGGTGGGGCCGACGCGATAGCCGGAGACCTTGAAGATGTCGTCGGCGCGGCCCTGGTACCAGAGGTAGCCGTCGGCGTCGCGCATCGCCTGGTCGCCGGTCCGGCACCAGTCTCCACTGTACTTCTCCGCGGTCGCCTGCGGGCTGTTCCAGTACTCGAGGAAGAACACCGGGTCGGGCGCTCCATCGGGGCCATGGCGATTCAACGCGACGTCGCCCACCTCGCCCTCGGCCACCTCGCCGCCCGCCACGTCGATCACCGCGATGCGATGGCCGGGATAGGGCCGGCCCATGGAGCCCGGCTTCACGGGCCAGTGGGTGTGAGAGTTGCCGACGATGTAGTTCATCTCGGTCTGCCCGAAGATCTCGTTGGCGGTGACGCCCAGCTCCTCGCGGCACCAGTGGAAGACCGCGGGCCCGAGGGCTTCGCCTCCGCACATCAGCGTGCGCAGGTTCAGCTCGAAGGCCGCGCGCGGCTTCGGGTAGGCCTTCATCATCATCTTGAGCGCGGTGGGAAAGAGGAACGTGTTGCGCACCGCATACTTCTGCAGCAGGTAGAAAGCGCGTTCGGCATCGAAGCGCCCGCGATATCCGAGGATGGCGCGGCCGTGATAGAGCGTCGGCATCAACGCGTCCCAGAGGCCCCCGGTCCACGCCCAGTCGGCCGGCGACCAGAAGAAGTCCCCCGGTTGTGGAAAATCGTCGTGGGAATGCTCGAAGCCCGGGAGGTTGCCGAGGAGCGCGGCGTGCGGCAGGAGCGCGCCCTTGGGCGGCCCGGTGGTGCCGCTCGTGTAGATGATGGCCGCGGGGTCCTCCGCGCGCGTGCCGGGCGGCTCGAAATGGCGCGACGCGGCCGCAAGCGTCGCGTCCCAATCGAGGACGCGATCGCCCTTCGCGCCGGCGCAGCCGATGACATGCGCGAGGTCGGCAAGCTTGTCGCGCACGCCCTGCAGCGTGGGGAGCGTATCCGCATCGGCGATCGCGACGCGCGCCGCGCTATCGGAAAGCCGGTACTCGAGCGCGTCCGGGCCGAAGAGGAACGAGAGCGGCACGGCGATCGCGCCCATCTGGAAGCACGCGAGATAGGTGACGATCGTCTCCGGGCGCTGCGGCAGGATGAGCGCCACTCGAGCACCGCGCGCCACTCCCAGGGCTTGCAACGCGTTCGAGAGGCGATTGGCCGCCTGCTGCAAGTCCCAATAGGTCCACGCCGCGGTTTCGCCCGACTCGTCTTCCCATTGCAACGCGAGGCGGTGGCGCTCGCCCGCCCAGCGGCGGCACGCCCATTGGGCGATGTTGAAATCCTCGGGGACGCGCCAGCGAAACGCGGCGCAGATCTCGCGATGGCGGTCGGCCATGGCGCGCGGGCTCAGCGAACCAGCGCCGCCTCGATGTCGGCGAACGAGCGCGCCACCTCGAAGGTCTGCAGCTCTACGCCCAGCTGGCGCGCAAGCTGCGAAGTGGAGAAGAGACCGCGAATGCGCCGCCCGCCGTCCTCGGCCACCATCAGGTGCTTGCGTCCCACGGCCTTGAGCGTCGCGACGATGTGGCCGACGCGCATCTGCGCGACTTCGAGGAGCGGCAGCGCCTCGAGCATCGAGGCCGGCGTCATGATGTCCTCCACCAGGACCTCGGAGTGCGAGACGCCGCGCGCCTGCATGAAGCGCACCGGCTTCTCGCCCAGCATGTCGGTCGCCGTGACCACGCCCGTCACCGCGCCGGCGGCGTCGAGCACGAAGAGCAGGCGCACCGCGCGGCGCACCATCTGCGCCTGGGCCGCGTCGATCGTCTCCTCGGGTCGCGTGGTGGCCGCGGAGACCTCGCGCAGGTCGGTCATCACCGAGAACGCCGGATCGTCGAGGGTGACGCGTCCGGGGATCATCGGCTCGGCGACGCGCGCGCCCGGCTCGAGCCGCGCGTGGGTGAGGGGAGCATATTGGCGCATCGTTGCCTCCTTGGGATTCAGCCCGCCAGCTCCGCGCTGCGGCGGAAATGCAGCACCGCTTCCTGGGTCTTGCCGAGCCGCTCCATGAGCGCGGCGAGCGTCATGTGCCCGTCGTGCGTGGCCTCGAGCGCGAGGCTCGCCTCGATGTAGCTCTGCGCCTTGCCCCACAGCTCCTGGCGCATGCAGAGCTTGCCGAGCGCCAGCAGCAGCGCCGGATCGCGCGCATGGCCGCGCAGCCACTTCTCCGCGCGCTCGATCTGCGGCAGCGCGTCGCTGCCCGCCGCCTCGCCGTAGAGGGCCACCAGAGATGCGCTCCATTCGCGCTCGAGGGCCTGCTCGATGATCGCCTGCGCCTCGCTGTTGCCGCCGAGCGAGAGGTGGTAGCGCGCGGCGGTGGCCGCGACCGCGGGATCGGCGCGCATCTCCGCGGGCAGCGTCTTCCAGTACGCCGAGAGGGCCGGCGCATTCTGCGCCTTGCGATTGAGGTTGCCCAGATGCGCGGCGCGGCGCGCGGTGGCCGCTTCCTCCGGACCGATGCCGCCCAGCTTCACCAGCGAGCCCACGGTGGCGAGCACCTCGTCCCAGTTACGCATCGCCTGCTCGGCTTCGAGCTTCAGGCGCAGGAGCCGCAGGTTGCGCGCGTCGCGCGCCGAGAGGTCGTTCAGCACCGCGAGGGCTTCCGCGTAGCGTTGCTGCGAAACGAGGAGGTCGGCGAGGGTGGTGAGGCGCGCCTGGTCCACGTCGGGCGCCGAGCCCTTGGCGTGGTCGAGGAACTGCTCGCGCTCGCTGAAGCGGCCGAGCTCGTGGGCGCTGCGCGCCGCGATGATGGCGGCCACGCCCTTGGTCTCGTCGCCGGTGAGCGCGGCGGCGGCATTCTTCTCGGCCGACGCGTAGCGCCCCTGGAAAAATGCGAGGAGCGCGTCGTTGAGCGCCTGGCGCAGCTTCGAGCGCTGGCGCTCGGCGCGGTAGGCGCGCACGCGCGCCGGGATCGCCAGGAGGGTCGTCGCCAGCCGCGCGAGCGTATAGAACGCGAGATAACCCGCGAGCACCAGGAAGGCGAGGAGGTTCAAAGACAGCTCGATGCGGTAGGGCGCCGAGACGATCACCACGTAGCCGGTCGAATGGCGCGCGAAGAGCGCGATGCCCACCGCGACCACGGCGAGGATGACCGACCAGAGGGCGAAGCGCACGGCCTAGCGCTTCTCGCGCGCGGCGCGCGCGGTGCGTACCGCGGCGAGGCTCGCGTTGATGTCGGGGACGGCGATCGCGACCGGGCTTTCGGAAATCTGCTTCAACGTTGCCAGCGCCGTGACGGTGGGCTTGGCCTTCGCGTCGAAGAAGCGCGTGATCCACCCCTGCGTCGCCTTGAGATCCTCGCGAAACGACGGCTCGTCCCGCGCGAGGAGCGCCACGCGCGCCGAGAGGAGCCGCAGCTTCAGGTTCTCGCGCAGGAAGTAGCTCTGCGCGGGGGCGAGCAGGGGCGCGTCGGTGGTCTCGAGGTCGCGGATGCGCACCAGACCCTTCATCTCGTCCCAGAAATCGCGCGCCGCGCGCTGGATCGACCCCGACTCGTCGGCGTAGCGCGCGCGAGAGGCGACGCGCACCGGGAGCGTTTCCGCGATGAGGAGCGGCAGGGCATCCGATTGCGCGATGAGGCCGTCCAGCTTCACCGCGATGCCCACGGTGTCGACCTGCGGCACCGCCTTCAGGCGGTCCATGTCCTGGGTGATGGCGCGCCGCAGCGGAGTGGCGGCCAGCTTTTCGGCGCGCGCGAGGCGCTGGTCGGCGGCCTGCAGCGCGGCGAGCGCGCCGCGCACGTTGCCGGCGAGCTGCAGCTGCTGGCTCGCGAGCACGAGCATCTGCTCGACCTCCGAGAGCACGCGGTCGTCGGCGCTGCGCGAAAGCTCGCGGTACATCTCCTCGAGCGCGACGCGCTGCTCCTGCGTGTCGGCCACGCGCGCCTCGAGCTCCGCGATGCGCGCCTGCGCGTCCTTGAGCGAGGCTTGCGATTGCGCGAGCGAGCTCCGCGCCTGCGAGGCGGCCGCGCCCAGCTCGGCGAGCCGGCCCCCGGCCTTGGAATCGATATCGTGCGCCGCCTCGCGAGCGTCCCACGCGAGCCATCCCACGGCCGCGACCGCGACCACGGCGGACACGGCGATCGCGCGCGCTGCCGAATCGCGCGACACGCGCGGCGGCGCTTTCAAGGTTGGAGTGGCAATCGGTGGGGGATCGCTCATGGGGTGACTCGCAGCTGCGTCAATGCGTCGATGAGCCCGCCGGGGCCGTGTGCGGCGATCGCTACGCGCGCGAAGCGCCGCGCCTCGCGATGCGTTCCCACCGCGACGTGCGGCACCACGAGCGTCACGCTCGCGAGGCGCTCCGCCGCCGCCAAACCGATCATGGCGATGAAATTCTCCAACGTTTCCGCGCTCAGCACGCTCACCGCATGCACTTCGCCGCGCGCGAGCGCCGCCACCACCGCGGAGGCGTCGCCCTGCGGGCGCACGCGCCGGTAGCACTCCGCATACTCCACACGCGCGCCGCGGGCTTCGAGCGCTTCCTTCAGGTGCTCGCGCCCGCCTTCGCCGCGAAACACCAGGATATTCTGCCCCTTCACGACCTGCAGCGGCGCGAGTCCGAGCAACGCCTCGCTGTCGTGCCGCTCGGCAGGTGAGATCACCGGGCCCAGGCCCGTGTTCCTCAACGCTTCCGCGGTCGCCTCCCCGATCGCGGCGACGCGCAGGTGCTTCGGCCAGGGGCCGAACCGGCGCGCGGCGGCCAAGCCCCGGTCGACCGCGTTGGCGCTCACGAAGATCGCCATGTCGAATCCCTCGAGACCGGCGAGCAGCTTTTCCAGTGCGGGCGTGGCGGGCAGATCTTCGATCGCGAGCGCCGGCAGCAGCCACACCCGGGCGCCCTGCGCGGCGAGCGGCGCGGCGAGCGCCTCGGCCGCCGCGCGAGGGCGCGTCACGACGACGCCGATGCCGGGGAGGCGGCCCCGCGTCACGCGCTCCCTCCCGTGAGGCTCCTCAGGATCTCGCGCCCACCAGCCGCGAGGAGCTTCTCACCCAGCTCGGCGCCGAGGCGTTGCGCGTCTTCGCAACGCCCGGACGCGCTGTCGCGCACGAGGCGCGTGCCGTCGGGCATGCCGATGAAGCCTTCGATCGCGAGCCGCACGCCATCGACGCGCGCGAGCGCTCCCACTGGGACGTCACAGCTGCCTTCCACCACCAGGCCCAGCGCGCGCTCCGCTCGCGCGGCGCATGCCGTCGCGTCGAGCTCGAAATCCGCCATGAGGCGCGCGATGTCGTCGCGATCGCGTCGGTACTCGACGGCGAGGATGCCCTGGCAGATCGCCGGGATCGTCTCATCCAGCGCGGCGCGCACGCGCGCATCGAGCTCGAGCCTCTTCAGGCCCGCGGTGGCGAGGATGATGGCGTCGTAGCCGCCAGCGTCGAGCTTGGCGAGGCGCGTGTTCACGTTGCCGCGCAGCGCCCGGAATACGAGCGCGGGATAGAGGCCGCGCAACTGGCATTCGCGCCGCACGCTGGAAGTGCCCACCACGGCGCCCGCGGGCAGCTCGGCGAGGGAAGCGAAGCGGTTGGAGACGAACGCGTCGCGCGGATCCTCGCGCGCGCCGAAGGTGGCGAGCGCGAACTGCTCGGGGATGCGCATCGGAACGTCCTTCAACGAGTGCACCGCGATGTCGGCGCGGCCCTCGTCCATCGCGACCTCGAGCTCCTTCACGAACAGGCCCTTGCCGCCCACCTCGGCGAGCGGGCGGTCGAGGATTTGGTCGCCGCGCGTGGTCATGCCGACCGTCTGCACGTCCAGCGTGGGGTGCCGCGCGTGGATCGCGGCCGCGACCATGCCGGTTTGCCGCAGTGCGAGGCGGCTTTCGCGCGTGGCGATGCGCAGTCTTCTGAGAATCGCATTCATTGAACACTTAAGCGTACTACACTCGATGCATGGAGTTCAGCGACGCGGGACTCGCGGGACTGTTTCTCTCCGCCTTCGTTTCCGCCACGGTCCTGCCCGGCAATTCCGAGATCGTCCTCGCCGCGTTCCTGAAGGCCTTTCCGGCGCGCGCGCTCGCCGCCATTGCGGTCGCCACCGCCGGCAACACGCTGGGGGGCCTGACCACCTACGGCCTCGGGCGGCTGGTCCCGCAAGACAAGGTGCCCCAGGGGCGGGCTCTCGAATGGGTGCGTCGCTTCGGCGCGTTCGCGCTCCTTCTGTCGTGGCTCCCGGTGATCGGCGACGCGCTTTGCGCCGCGGCCGGATGGCTTCGGGTCCCGTCGTGGGCGGCCGCCATCGCTATGGCGATCGGCAAGCTCGCGCGCTACATGGCCCTCGCCTGGGCGCTCGCCTCGTTTTGACGCTCCGCCGCGCGCTCGGCTATCGCCTCATTGAAGTGGGGGTGAAGCTCGAGCCGGCGCCATCATTCCTGGACAGGGGAGAGAAGTCGTTGCAAAAATTGCGCTCCAACGGATGGCTTCTTCGCCCTGTCGACCGGAAGTGACGCACGCGTCTCAAGCCCCGCCCCTACACTTCAATGAGGCTCCATTCGCCCAGCTGGCATCGCGGCCATCGTGCGTCGAATGTGACCCTGGCCCCAATATTGGGTTCGCTGTGATGCTCTCGCATCCCCGCTCGTTCAGGCAGGCCCTTGGCAGGGGCTGCAAATCCTAAACGCGTCGCGCATCGCCGTTCTTCTGGGCGAATTTATTGAAAGCTGGTGGGGCGATGGCAATGGACACGCAGAGCCATCCATAGAGCCCTTGGGATGAAGCCCGAGAGGCGCGCGTCACTTCCGGTAGATCGGGAGAAGAAGCCATCCGTTGGAGCGCAATTTTTGCCGCGACCTCTCTCCCCTCCCAAGGAACGATCGCGCCGGCTCGGGCTTCATCCCGGGCTCTATGGAGGGCGCCGGAATTAGGCGATTGTTGCGCTGCGGTAAGATTGTTCGTCCCGCACGCAACTTGTGTCCCCGCTGCGGGATCGAACCGCCATGAATCCACGCCTGCGCGAAATCCCCTACAACTACACCTCGTTCTCCGACCGCGAGATCGTGATCCGGCTGCTGGGGGAGGACGCGTGGACTGCGCTCGACGAGCTGCGCGAGCAGCGCGTCACCGGGCGATCGGCGCGCATGCTCTACGAGGTGCTGGGCGACATCTGGGTGGTGAATCGCAACCCCTACCTCCAGGACGACCTCCTCGACAGCCCGCGGCGCCTCAACATGCTGGTGGGCGCCATGCGCCATCGGCTGAACGAGATCGACAAGCGTCGCAGCGACAAGCCGGAGCGCGACCGCGTCGCCGAGCTGCTCGACGCGGCGCGGATCGCCGTGCAGGCGTTCGAGAACGAATTCGCGGAGACGCGCAGCCTCAGGCGCAAGGTGACGCGCAGGCTCGCGGCGATCACGCGCAAGGACAACGTCCAGTTCGACGGCATGGCGCGCGTCTCGCACGTGACCGACGCCACCGACTGGCGCGTCGAGTATCCCTTCGTCGTGGTGAATCCGGATACGGAGGAAGAGTGCGCGGCGATCGTGAAGGCTTTGATCGACCTGGGCCTCACCATCATTCCGCGCGGCGGCGGCACCGGTTACACGGGCGGCGCGATCCCGATGGACCGGCTTTCCGCCGTGGTCAACACCGAGAAGCTCGACACGGTGGGCGAGATCGAGACGCGCGTGCTGCCGGGACTCACCGAGCCCTGCCCCGTGATCCGCTGCGGCGCCGGTGTCGTCACCAAGCGCGTGATGGAAGCCGCGGAAGCCGCCGGCCTCGTTTTCGCAGTCGATCCGACTTCCGCGGACGCCTCGTGCATCGGCGGCAATGTCGCCATGAACGCGGGCGGCAAGAAAGCGGTGCTGTGGGGAACGGCGCTCGACAACCTCGCCAGCTGGCGCATGGTGACGCCCGACGCCGAATGGATCGAGGTCGAGCGATTGGGCCACAACCGCGGCCGCATCCACGACGCGCCGCTCGCGCGCTTCCACATCCGCCACTACGAGGCGGACGGCAAGACGTTGAAGCGCGAGGAGACCCTCGAGGTCGAGGGCAGGCGCCTGCGCAAGGAGGGCCTGGGCAAGGACGTCACCGACAAGTGGCTGGCGGGCGTTCCGGGCGTGCAGAAGGAGGGCTGCGACGGGCTCATAACGTCGGCCACCTTCATCCTGCATCGCATGCCCAAGCACGTGCGAACCGTGTGCCTGGAGTTCTTCGGCGACGTGAAGAAGGCGGTGCCGTCCATCGTCGAGATCAAGAACTACCTCGACAATCATCCGCAGGCGATCCTCGCCGGGCTCGAGCACCTCGACGAGCGCTACGTGAAGGCGGTCGGCTACGCGACCAAGGCGAAGAGCCGCGGGCGCCCGCGCATGATCCTGCTCGGCGACATCGTGAGCGACGACGAAGACGCCGCCGCCGAGGCCGCGTCGCACGTGGTGCGCATCGCCAACGCGCGCGACGGCGAAGGTTTCGTCGCCGTCACGCCCGAGCAGAGGAAGCGCTTCTGGCTCGACCGCGCGCGCACCGCCGCCATCTCCAAGCACACCAACGCGTTCAAGATCAATGAAGACGTGGTGATACCGCTCGACCGCCTCGGCGACTACACCGAAGGCATCGAGCGCATCAACATCGAGTTCTCGGTGGGAAACAAGCTCGCCCTTGTGGAGGCGATGAAGGAGCTCTTCACCAAAGAGCTGCCGGTCTACGCCGACTCGAAGATCGAGCGCGCCGAGCTTTTCGGCGACCGGCCGGCGCAGGCGCGGGAGCTCCTCGACAAGGTGGCGCGGCGCTGGACCTTCATCCTCGCCAACCTGGACCGCTTCGCGCACGAGGTGCGCACCGACCTGGAAGGGCTCGGGCTCGGGTCCGAGGCGATCGGCCTCGATGACGACGCCACGCTTTTCTCGCGCGTGCAGCTGCACCAGATGGTGATCTCGTGGAAGCGCGAGCTCCTCGAGCCGCTGCGCCGCATCTTCGCCGGCCGCGACTTCGAGCCGATGATGGCGGCCATCGAGGCGGTGCATGCCGAGGTCCTGCGCGGGCGCGTCTTCGTCGCGCTGCACATGCATGCCGGCGATGGCAACGTGCATACCAACATCCCGGTCAACTCCGACAACTACGAGATGCTGCAGCAGGCCAACGCCGCCGTGGCGCGCATCATGCAGTTCGCGCGCGATCTCGGCGGCGTGATCTCGGGCGAGCACGGCATCGGGCTCACCAAGATCGAGTACCTCACCTCCGAGGAGCTGAAGCCGTTCGCCGACTACAAGGGGCGCGTCGACCCGAACGGTCACTTCAACCGCGGCAAGCTCCTCGAGGGCGCGGACCTGCGGCACGCCTACACGCCGTCCTTCGCGCTGATCGGCCACGAGTCGCTGATCCTCGAGCAGAACGACATCGGCGCGATCGCCGACTCGGTGAAGGACTGCCTGCGCTGTGGCAAGTGCAAGCCCGTGTGCACCACGCACGTGCCGCGCGCCAACCTCCTGTATAGCCCGCGCAACAAGATCCTAGCCCTGGGACTTCTCACCGAGGCGTTCCTGTACGAGGAGCAGACGCGCCGCGGCGTGTCGATCCGCCACTTCGACGAGTACGGCGACGTGGCCGACCACTGCACCGTGTGCCACAAGTGCGAATCCCCCTGTCCCGTGGACATCGACTTCGGCGACGTGTCGATCGCGATGAGGAATCTCCTCGCCAAGCTGAGGAAGCGCCGTCCCAACATCGGCACCTGGGCGGCGATGCAATTCCTGAATGCCAGGGACCCGACCACGATCAAGATCATCAAGGGCGTGATGATCGACTTCGGCTTCCGCGCGCAACGCTTCGCCAACAAGGTCTGGGGCCGCACGCCCTTCGTGCAGTCGAAGGTGAAGCACCCGCCCGCCACGGTCGGCAAGGCGCCGCTGAAGGCGCAGGTGATCCACTTCATCAACAAGCCGATGCCCGGCGGGCTGCCGAAGAAGACGGCGCGCGCGCTCCTCGACGTCGAGGACGAGGCGATGATCCCGATCATCCGCGACCCGGCGAAGATGACCGACGAATCGGAGGCGGTGTTCTACTTTCCGGGCTGCGGCTCCGAGCGCCTGTTCGGCCAGGTGGGGCTCGCGACGCAGGCGCTGCTCTACCACGTCGGGAGCCAGTGCGTGCTGCCACCGGGATACCTCTGCTGCGGCTATCCGCAGACCGCCGCGGGCCGCGCCGACAAGGGCGAGCAGATCTCCATCCAGAACCGCGTGCTATTCCATCGCGTCGCCAACACTCTCAACTACCTCGACATCAAGACCGTGGTGGTCTCGTGCGGCACGTGCATGGACCAGCTGCAGAAGTACGAATTCGACAAGATCTTCCCCGGCTGCCGGCTGCTCGACATCCATGAGTACCTGATGGAGAAGGATCTCAAGCTCGCGGGCGTGGAAGGCGTGCGCTACATGTACCACGACCCCTGCCACTCGCCGATGAAGACCTATGAGCCGATGAAGGTCGTGAACGAGCTGATGGGGCAGAAGGTGGAGCTGAACGACCGCTGCTGCGGCGAATCGGGAACGTTCGCGGCGACGCGGCCCGACATCGCGACCCAGGTGCGCTATCGCAAGGAAGAAGAGATGCGCAAGGGCGCGGCGAGGGTGCGCGCCGACGGCTTCTCCGGCGAGGTGAAGATCCTCACCTCGTGCCCGTCGTGCCTGCAAGGCCTCGCGCGCTATGACCCGGATTCGGGCACCAGCGCCGATTACATCGTGGTCGAGATGGCCCGGCACCTTCTCGGGGAGGGCTGGATGAAGGAATTCGTCGACAAAGCCAACCACGGCGGCATCGAGCGCGTTCTTCTGTAGACTTTTTCTGGTGAACCGAGAAAACCTCCTGCGTCGCCGCCTGGCGACACTCCTGATAGCGCTCGCCGCGGGCGGCTGCGCCCACGGCCCGCTGGTGCGCCCGGCGATGCCGGCGCCTCCCGCGGCGGGCTTTCCGATGGATCTTTCCGCGACCCGGGAAGGGGAGAAGGACGACGACGAGGACGACGAAGGCGCGGGGCGTGAGCGCGCGGCACTGATCTCGGCCGAATACAACCTGCGCATGGAAGCCGACGAGAACGGCCCGCCGACCGCCGCGCAGATCCTGCGCGCGCAGGAGCAACGCAAGGCGCTCGTCCTGGCGCCCCTCGCGCGCGAGAAGGCCGCGGGCCTGCAGCCCTCCCAATGGCAGGCCCTCGGCCCCTCCAACGTGGGCGGGCGCGTGCGCGCACTCGCGTTCGATCCGCGAACTCCCACGCGCCTGCTCGCCGGCACCGCCTCCGGAGGCCTCTGGATCTCGCCCGACGCCGGCGCCACGTGGCGCGCCAACCAGGACTTCCTGCCCAACTTGTCGATTACGACCCTCGCCTTCGACCCCGTGAACCCCGACGTGGTGTACATGGGGACCGGCGAGGCGAGCGGCGGCCTGGTGGGTATCGGCGCATTCAAGTCCTCGGACGGCGGCAACACCTGGCAATACCTCACGGCGACCAACACCGACGCCAACCCGGACTGGCGCTTCGTCAACCGCCTCGCCGTGCATCCAACGCAAACCAACGTGCTGCTGGCGGCGCTCACCAACAACAGCCGCGCCGCCGGCGCCGTGTATCGCTCCACCGACAGCGGGGCGACGTGGACGCGCGCTTCGACCGCCAAGGCCCTGGACATCGCGTTCGATCCGCGCAATCCCTCGAACGCCCTGGCCGGCCTCGACGACGGCAGCGTCCTCTACTCGCGCGACGCGGGCGTCACCTGGACGCGCAGCGCGAAGCTCGTGGACTCGCCCTCCGGGCGCAACAACACAGCGCGCATCGAGATCGCCTTCGCGCGCTCGCAAGCCGGCCTCGCCTACGCGTCGGTCGACAACAACAAGGGCGAGGTGTGGCGCTCCAACGATTCAGGCGCGAGCTGGCAGCAACTTTCGACCCCCGAGCACCTGGGCGGCCAGGGCGACTACGCTAATGCCATCTGGGTCGATCCGACCGACGCCAACCATGTCATGGTCGCGGGGCTCGACATCTACCAATCGCGCGATGGCGGCGCAACGTTCACCAAGGTGAGCGATTGGCGCCAGGCGCCCACCTCGGCGCACGCTGACCATCACGCGCTGGTTTCGCCCCCGGGGTTCGGAGCGTCGAATCCGATGCTCTACAACGGCGACGACGGTGGCGTGTATCGCGCGTCCAATGTCTATGCCGTGTCGACCTTCGGCTGGGGCAACATGAACAACGGCCTCGCGATCACCCAGTTCTACAGCGGCGCGGGACGCACCGTGGCCGGCGCACGCATCATCGGAGGCACCCAGGACAACGGCTCGTTGCAGTTGTCCGGCGGCGCCTGGCGCACGTTCCGCGGCGGCGACGGCGGCTTCTCCGCGGTCGATCCGGCAAACGACCAGGTCTTTTTCGGCGAGTACGTCTACCTCGCCATACACCGCTCGCTGAACGGCGGCGTGTCGTCGAGCTACATCTGCGACGGCATCAGCGAGGGCCTTCCCGCCGAGGACGCCGGCAACGACTATTGCGGCGCGGGCGCGAGCAAGAAGGCGAACTTCATCGCCCCTTTCGTCCTCGATCCCAACAACGGCAATCGGCTGCTCGCCGGCGCCGCCTCGCTCTGGGTCGCGGAGAACGCGCGCGCCACCCCGGTGACGTGGCGCGCCATCAAGCAGCCCTCCGCCGTCACCGACAACTTCATCAACGCGATCGCGGTGGCCGAGGGCAACGGCAACGTGATCTGGGTCGGCCATAACAACGGCGAGATCTACCGGACCCAGGACGGCACCGGGGCGGCGCCCAGCTGGACGCGCGTGGGCCAGGGCGTGATCCCGCTGCGCGCGGTGCAGCGTATCGTGATCGACCGCGCCAATCCCAATCGCGTGATGGTGGCGCTCACCGGGTTTGTCGCCAACAACCTCTGGCAGACTACCGACGGCGGCGCGACCTGGAGGTCCATCACCGGCAACCTGCCGCAGGCGCCACTGTTCGACGTGAAGCGCCACGCGGCGCATCCGTCATGGCTCTATGCCGCCACCTCGGTGGGAATCTTCACCAGCGAAGACGAGGGCGCGACCTGGTCGACCACCAACGAGGGCCCGGCCAACATTCGCGTGCGCGAGCTCTTCTGGATCGACGACGACACGCTGGGCGCCGCGACCTACGGGCGCGGCATGTTCAAGGTGAGCCTGAACACGAGCGGGGCGCCCAACTACCAGGACCTCTGGTGGGGCGGAGCGCAGGAAAACGGCTGGGGCATGAGCATCACGCAGCACGGCGCGACGCTCTTCGGCGCGCTCTTTGTCTACGACGCTCAGGGCCAGCCCCAGTGGGTGGTGATGCCGGGCGGGACATGGAACGCGGGATTCACCACGTTCACCGGCTCGCTCTACATCCCATCGGGCTCGTGGTTCGGTGCCTACGACGTGTCGCGCTTCGCCGCCAATGCTTCCGTCGGCAGCGCCACTCTCACCTTCACTGGCGCCTCGAGCGCCACCCTCGCCTACACGATCAACGGCGCGTCGGGCACCAAGGCGATGCAGCGCCAGACTTTCGGCGCGCCGGACGCGACGCCGGTGGCGGCGTATGGCGACCTCTGGTGGGGAGGCACGGCGCAGAACGGCTGGGGGATCGCCATCAACCAGCAGTACCGCACCCTCTTCTCGGTCTGGTACACGTACGACAACGCCGGGCGCGTCGTCTGGTACGTGATTCCCGGGGGCGCGTGGACCGCCGCCAACGTCTTTACCGGTGCGGCCTACCGCACCACTTCCTCGCCGTGGGCAGGCGCGGCCTACAACTTCGCGGCCCTCAACCCGCAGGCCGTGGGCAGCGTCACCTTCACGTTCGCCGACCTCAACAACGGCGTCATGAGCTATGTGATCGACGGCGTGTCCGGGTCCAAGCCGATCACGAGGCAGCCGTTTTGAGGTGCGAATTCTGTTCCAGCCCCGGCGGGGCCGTGCTCTGGCAGAATGACCTCTGCCGCGTGGTGCGGGTGGACGAGCCGAACTATCCCGGCTTCTGCCGGGTGATCCTGAAACGCCACGCACGGGAGATGGGCGACCTCGGGGAGGGCGAACGCAATGGCCTCATGGCGGTGGTATTCGCGGTGGAGGCCGCGGTGCGCGAGACGATGAAGCCACACAAGATGAACCTGGCGAGCCTGGGGAACATGACACCTCACGTGCATTGGCACGTCGTGCCGCGTTTCGAGGACGACCGACACTTTCCCAATCCCGTATGGGGCGCGCCGCAGCGCGAGGGTGGCGGCGCGCTCCCGGAGCGCGCCAAGCGCGCCGAGGCCCTCGCCGCGGCGATCGTCGCGCGGCTGGTCGAATAGCCGTGGCATCGCTCACCCCTCCTCCAGCCAAGTCGCTGCCCTTCAGCGACGGGCGCGGCTGCAAGGAGTGGCTGAACGCGTTGCCGCTCACCAACATCCCGCAGGCGCAGGCCTTGGTGCTGGAGTCCCTGCGCGCGCTGAACGAAGCGCAGGTCGCCGGCCTCGAGCGCCTGAAGTGCCTGGAGCTGATGCGCGACAAGATCGCGTTCCTGCAGGGCGAGCAGCGCTCGCGGTACTTCGGCAAGACGCTGCCGCTGTCGGTGAACGACCAGAATGCCTGGACCACCGGGCGCACGCTCCTCGAGGAGATGGAGGCCGGCTATCGGCACTGCCTCGCGGCGGCGCTCG